>NC_019702.1:2872025-3191139 GCF_000317085.1 Synechococcus sp. PCC 7502 | reverse complement strand
AAATAGATCTACTTGTCAAAATGATTTATCTTTTTTTCTATGTACAGGCTCAGATAAATCAACACATCTAAATCCCTTTTTCTCCATATAATTACACAGATCATAAAACTTCAGACTATCATTTGTTTGCTGAAAGTTATAGGCTTCGATAATTACAAGTTCTGAATTTTTCAAAGTCTGACTTGCCCCTTCTAAAATTGACACTTTAAACCATCATTAATAATAATTATTTACTATTGAAAACACGAAAAACTGACTGAGATAAAATACTAGTGATCGCAACATAAATTAATTCACATTCGCAATAACAAGTAATTACAACGCTAATACCAAACATGGACTATTCCAGTAATAATTTTTTTATAAGCACTAAACATTTGCTTATAATACTTGGATTTTTATTAAACTTTCCCCCTCTTGATAACCTTAGATATATACTTCTAAGAAATTTATAAAAAGAGAATGAATTGGTTTTTAATTCTGCTTGTAAAAGTTGTTGAGATTTACTATATCTAAGTTCAGATAGTTTCAAAAACTTAGGCTTGATTTCTCGATTTAAATCAAAGTTGTCTATAACAATAAACTCTTGATCTTTAAATATTTGCAACAGTTGATCGCTAATAATGTCTGGTTTTATATCTTTTAACATTTTAGTAGTTACTAAAGTCTCACAATTCTGTAACTGATTACGGGTCACACTATCTTTAATATCAATGCGCCAATAAAACTCACAGGTGGCTTCATAGCTAAAAAGAAATATAGCTTTGCGACATAGCTCCAAAATTAAAAAGAAGTCTTGCCCAACTTGTAACTTTGGGTCAACTTGATAAATATCAGAAATCAAAGATGACTTAGCGATAAAACTATTTGTAGTAATAAAGTTTTGAAACTTAGCAATTTTTTTAATATCAAAATTCTCAAAATATACTAAATCTTTATCAGTAATTTTTAAGCTATTAGCATCTTCCCAAGCCCTAATTAAACCAGAATAAATGACATCTATAAATTTATATTTTTCTAGTAACGAAGTTAAAATATAGACATGATTGGGGTAAATTATAGCTGTATCATCTAAGATTGCAAAATATTCAGAAGTTACTGCACTAATCCCTTTTTTAAGGTGCGTACTCTTAAAATCCGTATATTCACTATTAACAATTTTTATTGTAATTATTTGTTCATATCTCTGTAGAAGTTCATCTAATCCCGTAACTTCCTGACAATTAACTAGGATAACTGACACATTTTTATAAGTTTGATTAGCAATACTATCTAAACAACGTTTAAGCATTACTAATGGGCGATCGCTCAATCGGACAATGAATTGAACTTGCTTTTCAGGGATACTATTTACGGATGTAATAAATCCTTTACTCCGAATCAACTCTTGATGATGGGGAATTATACCTAATAGTAATTTCTCAAGAGTATATTTTTCTATAAAAATATCGTGAGCTGCCTTAGACATTTCTAATGCCTTTGTCTGATGATTTCTAATCCAATCAATATGATTAGAAATTTGTTTGACTTGTTCAGAAACACTTGCTTCAGTATCAATATATAAAACACTATTTCCGAAAGCTTCTCTAATAAATTTATGCTCTCCACAAATTGCCAAAGCTCCAGAAGCAATAATTTCAAAAATCCGCATAGATGGAGTTTCTGCCTGACAATGTTCTGGTTTATGTAAACATAGTCCTACTCCAGCAAGTCTAAGTTTATTTAAAACACTAACTCCATCAAATGGTAAAGTTCCCCTGAAAGATTTTTTTAAATAGTCCCACTTACTCCCATAAATCTCCATATAAGCTTTTCTATCCAATTGTTTAAATAGTTGCTTAAACCTTTTACCATCCCAATTAGTACCCATATAAGCTAGGTTCGGCTCCTGAATATTTGGAATTACGTATTCTGTTGCATTACAACTAGTAAAAAAAGGTGTAAAAAAATATTTTTTCTCATTATCTTTTTTAAGTAATTGCAATTCAAGCCACTGCTCAATTTGCGACGATGATACAAGGTAAGCATCATAACTTAGGATATTTTTATACCTGAAATAAAATTCAGGATAATCAAAATAAGCATTCAATAATTCCTTATTTAGCTCTTTAATCCAATCTTCATATTTTTCCATAAAGACAGGAGGATTCCACATACAACCGTATGTAGGAAACTCTGATAATTTTGGGGTGTCAAAATGGGTGACAATTACAAAGTCTGGACTATATTCTTTTATTTCTGTCGCAGAAATTACCGTATTCGCCTGCCAGCCAATATTTTCGGCAGCCAAACAAATTCTTCTTGAAATCTCATTTTCCGCAGCATGTTGACCGATAAAAGAGTTGTGAATTGCTATTCTCATGAGTATTGCTTAGTATTTAGTTTATTAGTTTTTAAGTTAAATATTTTTATGCAAATAAATCTTTTTTAACTAATATTAAGACTTAAAACTTATACTTTTCTATCTGCCAAGAAGCACTTGGCTGATTAAAATTACTTCTAACAACTCTCTTCGCATCATATCCCCAGTTCGATAATATGAACTTACTTATCATTGGAAGCTTATGCTTTCTTATAAAAGCTAATATAAGTCTAAATACACTAAACCTCCATTTGAGGGATTGTTGTAAACCTTGTAAGCATGAAATAGCTTCTTTTACGTACTCATCCATGTTTTGACTTTTTTGACTATATTGATATCTAAATCCTGCCAGTGGTGAAATTGTGCCATATAATTCATTTTCAATATAAAAGCGACTCCATAATTCAAAATCACTTGCCAGGCTTAGTTCTGTATTGATATAGCCTCCCGATTGATCCCAAATTTCTCTTTGCCAAAATGTAGATTCTTGCTGGATAGAGTTATGGAATCTGACTGGCAAGTTATAGCTATCTAAAAAAGCACTAAGTGAGTAACCTTCAACTTCTGTAAACCCTAAACAAAATCCATCATAATCCCATATACCAAGCTTGAGTGTTGTCAACCATTTAACTTCAGGGAGTTCATTCATAATGTTAGCTACTGTTCTAAAAGTCCAAGGTAGATACATATCATCACTATTTATCCATCCCATTATTTTTCCATTACTTTTAGAAAAACCTTTATTTATAGCATGATATTGACCTTCATCTTTTTCTGAACACCAATAATATAAGTGGTTTTCATATTGCCTAATAATATCAACACTTTCATCAGTTGAGCCACCATCAATAATTATGTACTCAAGATTTGGATAGTTTTGGGATAAAACGCTTTCAATAGTTGCCTTCAAAAAGGAACCTTGATTGTATGAAGGAGTAACAATGGAAATTAATGGATAAGTTTCATGAATCATTGGTATTTGTTAACCTACTGCCAAGAATTATTGGCAAATATAGAATGATCGGCTCTCATAAAAAATAAGTCAAACTGCCAAAGAGCATTATCCTTTTCCCTAAAAAGAGGTTCGCAAATATCAATACACCTAAAACCTTTTTCTTCAAGGTACTGACATATTTGATGAAAACGCAAACTATTTTTAGCTATATCAAAGTTATAGGTTTCTACAATAACTAAATTGACTTTCTCTAAGGTCATAGCTGCACCTTCAAAAATCGGTATTTCAAAGCCATGTGTATCTAATTTTAGTAGATACGGAGATTGTAGTTTTTTGTCTTTACAAATAGAGTCAATTTTTACTGCTAAGACTTTATTGTTTAATCCTTGTTTATCCTCATAGAAGGCAACTCCACCAAATGGATCAGATGCATCAAAATAAATTTCTCCATCAGTATCACCTGCTGCTGCAAGAATAAAATCAACATTTTGTACGGATGATTTAAAATTTTCCAGTGATCTAAGATGATATGGATTTGCTTCGACTAAGAAATATGATGCATTTGGGAAATATTTTTTAGCAACTTTTGTCCAACAGCCATTAGATGCGCCAATATCGATCACTGTTTTGATTGGAATATTTTTAGTAGAAATTCTCCTAAATGCAGAATTTAACGATACTGATTTTGAATGACCAACTTTTTCAAGACCAATACTATTAAGGATGAATTTTAAGAACTTCTTAATCATGACTCTAGAATTTTTAAAAATATTGATTTAAAGGTTTATAAATGGTTCTGCGATTAATAACTACGTCTGAACTATAAGAGTTAGACAGGTAATCCAAATTATGAATTTTGGTGTTTCGCATAACTTAATATAGCACTTTGCAAAAAGGTGCTGAGATAGTATGAGATATTAGCAGTGATCAAATAGTTTCATAATTGTGAATTAGATTATAAAATCAAGCAAGCGATGAAAATCTTCATTTTTTTAGATAAGTTTGAAATTAACTATTTTTTATAGTTTTTTGTATATAGAGCCTGTTTCATATTTATTATGAGCAAGATTTATGATGCTTAGAAAATGCTAAATCCATACTCAAGTAGCCTAACAGATAAAGAATGGGAAATTATAGAACCATTGCTCCCAAAGAAAAAGCAAACTAGACCGCCAACTTGGACAAAAAGACAAATTTTAGACGGCATACTCTACCAACTTAAAAACGGTTGTAATTGGCGAGATATGCCCCGAGACTTACCACCATTCTCTACAGTGTATCGATACTACAAGGAGTGGAAAGATACAGGTACATTTACTGCGATTATGGAAGCCTTGCATTCAACAGCCCGTGAACAGTCAAAAAAAATCAAAATGGACAACTTTAATCATCATTGACTCACAAGCAGTGAAAAATACCTGTAATGCAAGTATAGAATCCAAGGGCTTCTGCTCCTACAAAGCAACTAACGGGATCAAAAGACATTTAGCCGTTGACATACTGGGATTTCCTTTCTTTACCTATTTAACAAGAGCAAATGTATCAGATGACCAAGGACTGATTGAGATGTTAACGTTTAACATTGATTACTTCAAATCGAAGCCAGATGACATTACCCTAACTACGATATTGCTGGATAGTGGTTATGATATCGAAAAATTGACGACTGATTTACAGAAGGTTTATCCTGAGATTATGACTAAGATTAGGTTTGAAATTTCTCCTAAGGTATCAAAGCAAAAGCAGGCAGAAAAAGGTCTGTCTGGGTTTGTAGTTGTGCCAACAAGGTGGGTAATTGAAAGGTCAAATGCTTGGGTTGAAAGATGCAAAATCTTAGTTAAGAACTTTGAGAGAACTCTCGTTAATGCTACAGCTAAACTCAATCTTTGCTTTATTCGCTTGATGCTAAAAAGAATTGCTACTCATGAGATATGAAACAGGCTCTATAAATAGTAACCAAGATCCATATTTTTATTTTAATCAGTTTTCGATGGTATAGTGCATATAAATTTTAATTATTTAACAATATTATTCTCTCCTTTGGCGATCGCCAAAAACTGAAGAGCAAATTCTTGAACTTCTTGAATATTCTTGGCTTTTGCTAAGGCTTCTTGGTAAAAGTCAGGTGAAGTACTAAAGATGTTCCAAGATTTATAGATTAAATCTGCTAACTGTTCAGATGAGTGCCGCTCATAAAAAATACTGTTGGGGGGATTTTGCTCTAAATGAACAGGAAAATCAGATAAAATCATCTTCTTTCCAAGACATCTAGCATCTTCAATAACTGTACTCCAGCCTTCAAATAATGATGGTTGAATTACAGCAATAGATCTTCGCATTAGCTGCATTTGATCGCTTTTGGGAATTAAGCCTAATATATAAGTTTGAAATGCTAAATCGTAAGTATGAATAGTTTCTAGGATAGAATCTATATACTCGGGCTTGCGATAATCATAGATGCTCCCTGTAAAGACAACTACTGGACAAATGGATTTGCTTTTAAGGATTTTGAGAGCTTCAAAAATAATCAAATGATTTTTGTGTTGCCAAAACTGGTTACTTACCAAAAAATAACGATCTGGCAAATGATATTTTTTCTGCACTAAGAGCGGATCTTTTTTATGCCAAGCGGATTGAAAATGGGTTCTAAAATTTAAGATCTGAACCTTAAATTTTGAATTAGGAAAGAACTTTTGCAAGTCATTAGCTGCATTTTTACTGCTTAATATAACTGTTTGATTTAATTCGGAAATCTGCTCTACGTATTTATCCCAATCTCTAATTTCTGCTTCAGAATATAAATGGGGTAGATATTTATACTGAAAATCAGGAAACCAAGCATTTCCTTGAAAATTTAATGTTTGTTCCCTATCAGATAGGAGGTAGGGATAAACAAAATTGATATTAATTTTTCTTAAAAAAACTGACATACGAGGATGTATCTCACTAAACAGAATCCTCCTTATTTTCCATTTCACACGATTAAATAAAGTACGGGGTTGTAATTCATCATCCAAGTTATAAGCAATCTTTAAATATGGTGCTAATTGATGAAGAGTATCAGAATCAATAGTTTCTCCACTATATAACAAGCAAATCTCAAAGGTGGATTTCATTTCAGTAGGTAGGCTTGATAATGCCAGAATAATATTCTTAATATATTCAGACCCACCAATCCAGCTCCTGCCCCCTAACATTATTAGTCCAATTCTTAATGGTTTATTCATATCCCAATACCTCAGCCCAACACCAATGGATATAAGAACTAATCCCCTTATCTATACTAACTATAGGGCTAAACCCAATGCTATTAATTTTGGTCACATCGGCTTGCCAATTGAGGGGAATACCTAGGGCAAGATTACCATCAAACTCAGGAATAGCTGTAGGGTTTATGTTCGCTAAAATTAAAGTAATAAGGTCTTTGATTTTAGTCTCAACTCCTGTCCCTAAATTATATATACTTGCCTTACGAGCGCTTTGTTCCGACAAAACTAACATTGCTTTGGCAACATCAGCCCCATGGATAAAATCACGACTCTCGTTGCCCGTACCACGCAACTTAATACTTGGTTGGGTAAGAGCTTTTTGACAAATATCCCAAACTACTTGCCGCCTTAAACCTGCACCATAGGCTGAAAATATGCGTGCGATCGTAGTAGGTAAATTATATATTTGAAAGAATTCTCGACATAGTTGCTCCCCCATCAATTTATGAAAGCCATAGGGAGAAATCGGCATACAAGTCTGTGATTCTGCGATCGGCAATGAGTCAGGGCTGCCATACACTGCTGCACTGGACAGATAAATTAAGTGGCAATTAGGAGCGTATAGACGCAATGTATCAAGAAGTTGAAACGTCATCGATACACTTGCCTGAAAATCTGAGGCTGGATCGCTTACAGATAACTCTACAGAAGCTCTACCAGCACAATGAATGCAAACCTCTGGCTTTAGCTGCTGGGCGATCGCCGCTAAATCTGGTGAAGGGAGAACAAGTTGATAATAATAGGCTAAATCTTGCTGAGGCGCATTCTCAGGGGGGCGAGTCCCAATTCCTGTAACTGTCCATCCTGCTTGACTAAACTGGCGAGCTATATACCGACCGAGAAAACCTGTAACCCCTGTAATCAAGACTGTCTTCATTCAACATTTACATAAATTACTATTAATCTTCAGGTAAGTATTGCGGGTTTAAAACATCATTTTTATTAAAGGGGCAAGTCTCTGGAAAAAATAGGAGGTCTATACCTGTTTCTTGAGAAGCAATTAATCTTGCGTCATGATAACATTCGTCAAAAACTCGATCAAAATATGGTTTGAGGCTAGGACTCTTTTTGAAAGATTTATTTAATCGTAAAGCATGCTCAGTGATAGACGCTTTCCAACTATTAGTACGTTTTTGGGGTTGATATTTCCATTTCAGCAGATGTTGTAAAACCCTAATCAAGTTGCTTTCTAGGGCATCTCTACGGTTATTCCCCATGTCTTCAATTTCTTCTGCTAAATTTTCTATATCCAAGTCAATGAATTCCCCTTTGCGTAGTAAGTTCACAGTTTCTTGTATCCAAAGATTAAAATCGGTTTCATAAAGGCTTATAGGTTTAGTTTCTACTGTCATGGCTTTATTGCTATGAATGAATATAATCTTCCAGGACTATTTACTTTTTTGGAAATATACCAAGTATAAAGTTCTTGTAAAAACTTAAATTTAGATAGTCTGATCGCTATTATATAACCTAGTTTTTTAGTTAAGAATAGTTCAAGTAAGTTATGACGCTCAAATTTAGTCATTGGGAAGTAATTAATAACACTTTGAAGGGGGGCTAACGTTTTAACTATTTGGAATCCTGATGAGGTTATAGCGTTAGTATATTCTTCTAGCAGATATGCATTTTCTCCGCCGTAAAGATGATGAAGCGGATGACTATCTAAAAACTCTTGTAGATCTGCTTTTTGA
Source organism: Synechococcus sp. PCC 7502 (assembly GCF_000317085.1). Taxonomy (NCBI): domain Bacteria; kingdom Bacillati; phylum Cyanobacteriota; class Cyanophyceae; order Pseudanabaenales; family Pseudanabaenaceae; genus Pseudanabaenococcus; species Pseudanabaenococcus habilitatus. The sequence continues at coordinate 3,182,862 of NC_019702.1, read as the reverse complement.
GAAATGACATGTTCTCTAGTTGCCACAAAATAACCATTGGGCTTTAAAACTCTGGCGGCTTCTTTACATAATAGATTAAGGTCATGGGCATGATGGAGTACGGCTCTACCATAAACAATATCAAAGGTGCGATCGGCAAAAGGTAGTGTCTCGCCCCAGTCTTGTACTACTGCGATCGCTAACCCCGAACTATCAGCTAATTTACGAATTGCTCCAGCACCTACCAATTGGCTGGGATTTGGCTCTAAAGCTGTCACAGCATAACCAGATTTGGCGAAGGCATAGCTAGAAATTCCTCTTCCTGCCCCAATATCTAATACTTCTCCCGAGCTTTTAGATTTTAAATGACTAATTAATTCTGCCCACTCTTCACTTTGAAAGAATCTTTCAGCAGCAGTTTCTAGAGGATCATCATAGTAACAATATTTAATTAATTCGCTTTTGTCTGGTTGCTCTCTTAACCATTGCACTGCTTCTTCCCAAGTTAGCATTTCATCGCTCATCTTCTGGAATCTCCCTAATTATTCTGGCTGGATTACCCGCCACAATCGTCCATGCTGGTACATTCTTTGTTACAACTGAACCAGCACCAATAATTGCACCTTCACCAATCGTAACTCCCTTTAGAATTGTACAATTTACCCCTATCCACACTGAGTCTTGAATTTTAGTTGGTGCACTTGGTATATTGGTATAAACGTCAGGAAAGATTCCTTTAGAAAAGTTTTTGGCATCATTGAATCTTCGTTTTGCAGATATTGGATGTAAGTCGCTATCCATAATGAAAACATGATCTGCAATCCAACATCCTTTACCAATAGAGACATAATTTGTACAAAAAATTCTAGAATTTCCTATAAATGTGTAGTCATCAATAAATAGTGAACCATTATTATAAACTTCTAAAATCCCATCTATCGTTATGCCATTACCTAGATTTATTGACTCTGGCTTATTTGAATGATTATAAACCTTAGCATTATTTGAAAATACACATTTGTCTCCTGAGATCGCACAAAAAACTTTGTATTCTTCAATTTCTAATTTATTAGCTATCTTATGTAAAATACTAATAACTTTATTTATTAACTTTGCAATTAAATCCATCTGTTTATATAAGCTAAATATTAAATCTTCTTAAACAACTTTATGAATTTCCGCTTTATACGTTGCGATAAACTTAGTGGCTGATTCAATTTACGCAAATAATTGAACAGTAAGTCTCGAGATTCATAATCTACAATAATTTCTGTCGGCATGGATAATATTTTTTGTTCATGTATAAGAGTTTCAAGAGATGAGGATTTTTTGCAATGTGTGCCTGTCCCATCAAATCCCATATTTGAAACCAAAGAATGTTTGGGATATAAAGTTAAAGCATCTAACATGAATGTACTTAAATACCAACGGATAGCCCATGAGTTAATTTTTCTAGAAATTTGTTGCTCTAACATTTGAAAATATGGATATGAATTATTTAAGTTAAATTTAAATCTTTCCTTATTATTTGATCTTAGTTTTTCATAGTCCTTCATATCTTTATCAAAATGTTTCCATGCTCGATGCCATGTAGCCCAACCCCAAGAAGTTGTAAAAGGAAGAAAAAAAGTATCAATCTTCAGTGATTCAATTTGTAAAGGAAACATATATCCCGATATTTGCATAACTTTAGACTCATTTTCATACAAATCTAATGCTGTATTCATATAATCAAGAAAGTAGGTTGAAAGAACTAAATCATCTTCAATAACTATCACTTTGCCATAGCGATCGCATATTTCTGTCACACCTTTAATTACTGAGTTAGCAAGCCCAAGATTTTTTTCTTGTTCGATGATATGAATATTTCTACACCATTGTTTACTTCTAACAACCTGTCTTACTAATTCAACTGCTTTCTGATCTTCCGATCCTTTAGCTCCATCACAATATATAAATAATTCACTATCTTTAGCACCTATATTTTGCGATAAAGATTCTAGCGATCGCCTAGTATGTTCGGGTCTTTTGTAGGCGAAAAATGCGATCGGGGCTAAAGACATTGTATAGCTACCTCTATATGATAATTTGCGAAGTAATTGTTAGGATCACCACCAAACTATTTCTCTTGGAAGACTCCATATCTGATGTTAGAATTGCAAAAGATAAAAAACATTGGGGTTTTACGCAGAATAAATTCATAGGGTACAAAATGACTAGGGAAGTCGATCAACTTCTCTAAAGAAGTAAAATCTTCTAGTCATTGAACTGAAAAATCAGAGTATTAATAGTTTTAGAAACTAAGATATAGCTATGTTCTTGTAACAATGAATAAATTTTAGAATTATTTAGCTTGTTTAAAGATTTCAAATCTAAATCTTCTACTAAAACAAATCTGGGTCTATATTTCTCCCAATTATTTGAGATTAAGACTTGGTAGTCTAATCCTTCAACATCTATATTTAGGAAATCAATGGTTTGATCTTTGGGTAAATACTTATCTAAAACTTGAGCTAATGGTTGACTTTGTAATTGAGTTTCAAAAATTAGTTTGTAATTAGTCTGGTTTATTCTTTGTTGAGCCAAAGATAGAGAGAAGGTATTAAGGGCTGATTCATCAAATTCATAGTAAGTTAATAGCTCTGGGTTTTCAGATATAGGTATTTCCAAGTTAATATCTCTAGGACGTAGGGAATTAAAAATATCCATACTTTTAGGCATTGCATCAATATTAATCCCTCTCCATCCTTTAAGATAAAAGAGATATGTATTTGAAAATCTTTGAGGATGATGCGCTCCAATATCTATATAAAAACCGCTCTCCTGTCCTTCAAAAATTCTAGCAAGTATCCTATCTTCACCTTCTTGGCTAAATGAGAGTTCGTGATAGTTATATTTCTTAACTGAATAAATTTTATATTTAATTAAAAGTTCTTTTAACAACTTTTTTAATTTATAAAACATAAATCAAATTATAAGACCATCGTGGTCACTAGTTTGAATAATAGCCGCTTTAGAATAATGGGGCTGTATGTTGTCTAGAGGTTTAATAATTGCCTCTCTATCAATAAAAAAAGATGTAGTCCATGAATAGGGATTAATTGGACCAAACCCATGAAAATCTACTTGGATAAATTTGGGAAATTCTCTTAGAAGTTTACACGTACTTGGATGCCAGTCAGAATTATCTAGAATAATTATTCCCCCTTCTTTTAAGTAAGTGATCGCCTTTGATGCACACTCATATCTTCGCAGTGAGTCGATAATTATAATATCAAACTCCTGATTGAATTCTTCTATTGATTCAACAAAGTCCCCTTCATTTTTAAGAAATACTTCTTGATTATTAAGTTTTTTTTCAGAAATAACTTTATGCCATTCAGGATTGCTCTCAATACTGATTACTTTATGACTGCGCTTGGCAAAGAAAATCGAAGAATTTCCTGCCCCCCACTCAAAAACTGATTTATCTCTTAAGTCAATTTGGTCTATATATTCAATAGCTGGATATGTAAACCAAGGCAACTCTTGATTATTAATATCTGAAGGTTTCTGTTCTAATTTAGTCATAGAATAGCCATATTTGTAATTGAGGTTATAGACTAAATCTTCGACACTTTTGGGACAGATCGAGACTTCATGACCCAAAAAGAATGAAATTATCTTACTAATCAGTTTTTTTAATATTTTTTTCATTTTTGTCGTAGTTTCAAATAACTTTGTGAAATCTTATTCATTGAAAATTCGATTAAAACTGTTTTCCCTTGATATCCATCAGGATAGGATTTGCCATTACCATAGAAATCACCATCTTCTGTTGATATTTGAATACCTTCAGTTATCCAGTCTTGAATTATTCCATTTGATTCAGCAAATAAAACTAATTTATAAGTTGCGCGAGTAAGTGGAAATTTATCGATATAAAAGTCAATAATTTCATTTGATTTTATATCTAATTCATGCTTGCAGATCATTTCAGTTGAGAGAATAAGATTAACCCCTAATAAGTTTTGAATTCCTATACCTATGCGGCAGTTTTTGAAGATTCTATGCTCCGTATCTGTCCAAAAATGCAGTCTAATTATTATTTTCTTTCCTGAAAAGATAGAACCAATCAAAATTTTATTCTCATCCAGTAATTCAAGTTTTGAAAATCTGAGATTACCTTCTCCTTTACGCTGCTTTATCTGTAATAATTCGTTCCAATTTTCATTACAACTCTCTTGTAAATATTGATGCATTGCTAAACTAGTCTTACCAAAGAAAACTTTTTCTCCGTTCTTTAAAACAAAAGTGTTCAAGCATAAGCTTTCTATAGCTGCCATATTATGACTAACGAACAAAACCGTCTTTCCTTCAGATTTACTTACATCCTCCATCTTTCCCAAACACTTCTTCTGAAAGGTGGCATCCCCAACTGCTAAGACTTCATCGACAATTAAAACTTCTGGTTCTAGGTGGGCGGCTACAGCAAAAGCTAACCTAACATACATACCAGATGAATAGAACTTCACGGGAGTATCTAAAAACTTTTCCACTTCAGCAAAAGCCACAATTTCATCAAACTTGCGAACAATTTCCGATCGCTTCATCCCTAAAACTGCACCATTCATAAAGATATTTTCACGACCAGTTAATTCTGGATGAAAGCCCGTACCAACTTCTAAAAGTGAACCAACTCTACCCCTAATCGTGATTTCCCCTGTGGTAGGCTGGACAATCTGGGACAAGATTTTTAATAAAGTGCTTTTACCTGCGCCATTCCGTCCAATAATTCCGACTACATCGCCTTGATTTATATCAAAATTAATATCTTTTAATGCCCAAAATGTTTCAGTTTCCTGTGTCTGCCATCGACCCTTTACCAGATTTTTGAAGCCATCCATCAAATCATCTCGGAGGCTATGATAAGGCTTTTTAGCAGTTGAACGAATTTGGTAAGACTTACTTAAATCTTTAACTTGAATTACTGGTTGCGTCATAGCTAAATATAATAGTCTTTTAACTAGCTCTTAGTTCATTAACAAACTCTTTAACTGCATCATATTGATCATGATAATTAATATATTTTGTCAGAACATCTAAATCCAAGTCTGGCAAAAAGTTACTGCGGGTTATCTCTATATATTTGTTCTGCTTCAAATGGTAAACCCTTAATATTTGATTTTGCCACAGCCATACTTCAGGAACTGCCATGCGTTGATAAAGTTGTAATAAATCTATACTCCCACTGGTGATAATCAATTCAATTACTAAATCTGGAATTATTTTTTTTATGCCAAAGTTATAAGATTCATCAGGTTCTTTCCGTCCTCCAATCGCCTTATTCCCTAGGGTTGCGCTTCCTCTTTTATAAAATCGAATACCAACATTTTGCATATAGGCTTCTAAGAGTAATCCTATGGTACTTTTATAGTCTTCATGATCCGAACTGGGAGACATAATTTCTAAAACGCCATCAAAATATATGAACTTTACCCCTGCAATTCCAGAGAAACTGGACTCGACCAATTCAAATTGATCCCAGCTTACGCATGGTAGAGAGATTTGGGCATCTTGCATAATTGGATATAGGGATGTCATAGGAAAAGACCTAAATTTAATAACTTCTATCTCTAAATATAATCTGCAAAATTGCTTTCCACTGACCGAAATATCCATGTACCCAGACTAAAGGTAGCGATCGCGCACAATATTGACCAACTTAAACCAATTGCACTAAAGGCAGTCTGTCCCGTAACTGCAAAGCGGAATGTGTCTAAAAGTCCAGACATAGGGTTTAGATAATACCAAAATAATAGATGTTTAGGGACAATTTGTACTGAATATACCACTGGTGAAGCATAGAGCCAAACTTGGATTAAAAAAGGAATAACATACTGAAAATCTCGATAACGAGCATTCAAAGCTGCCAACATCATCCCTATTCCTGCCGACAGGATCATAGTAATAGCCATGACCAAGGGAATTAACAGTAATTGCCAAGTTGGGCGTAAACCATAAATAAAAGTCAAGGGTATAAGTAAAAATAAAGAAATGACAAAATCGATCCAAGCAGATCCAACTGCTGCCAAAGGAATTATTAACCTGGGGAAATAGACCTTAGTAATTAACTGGGCTTCACTGATGAGACTGGCTCCAGATCGGCTAATGCTTTCCGCAAATAATCCCCATAATACTAAGGCTGAATAGCTGAAAATTGGATAGGGAACACCTTCGGAAGGGATTTTGACTAAATTACCAAAAATAATTGTAAAAATAGTCATGGATACTAAAGGTTGAATTAATACCCAAGCTACACCAATTACTGTTTGTTTGTACCGAACACTAATATGACGTAGGGTCAGCATATAGAGCAAATCACTATATTCCCAAAATTCTTTAATACTATGGATTAGAGATTTACCCTTGGGACTAATAATCGTTATCTTGGCACTCATTATTTCTAGAAATTAATACAGACTGTAGCAGTTATTCTTAGGTTACCCTAGGATTTTGCGTGGCGATCGCTAGGGAGATTCCAAAAAGCCAAAGATTATACTATCGGGGATGTTTGCACTCACGAAGGGGGGTTACCCCTTGCCCCCATTTAATTAAGCCTATTTTACAGTGGGAAAGAAGTAAGTAATGGGCTAGAAATTTAACCAAAATATCTAATGGTGAGATTAAGCGGTAGGATTAGGTTATGGCACCAGACCGTTATAACGCCTAGCTTATCCAATCTATAGAATCAATCCTATGACTATTGCTGCTCAAGATTTCACAGGAACTATCCCCAATTTTTGCCAAGGAATTCAGTATTTTGGCGCAGAATTACCCCAGTTTGCGACTTTGGGAAAAACCCCTGTAATTGCTGATGGTCATAAGGCGATCGCCGATATTAACGACCCCGGCGCTACATTTCAAACCCTATTAGCTGCTGATGCCCTGCGTTATTTAACCCTACAAATTTGTGCTTCTAAGGCATCGGGACATCCAGGTGGGTTTGCTAGTTCGGTCGAAGCTTATGCGGCTTTATTTATGCTGGGACATAAAAATGTCTTAACTGAAGTGGGACACCATGCTCCGGGCTTTTATAGCGCCATGTTTTTGGATAAATCCCTTGAAGCTATGGATATTTTCACCGTCGCTAATCTGCGCGATCGCTTTCGGGAAAAGCATGGACTTCTAGGACATCTATCTGGTTATATTCCGGGGATTTTAGCTCCCGCAGGTCCTTTGGGACAAGGACAGCACTTTGCGATGGCGGCAGCATTATTGCATCCTGATCAATTGTTCCCGTTTACAATGGGCGATGGTGGTATGGGCGAACCCTATCCCATGAGTGCGATCGCTCACTTTCACACTGCCTATCCCAAGGCGACCAACTTTTTACCTGTTTTGGTTTGGAATGGCTTTAGCCAAGAACATCACAGTATGGTTTCCCTTAAATCCAATCAACAAATGCTGGATTACTGGTATGGCAATGGTTTTGAAGAAGTAATATTAGTCGATGCCAAGGATTTCGATGATCAAAATCAGGTGGGGGCATACGTTGATAGCACCGCTTTTTCCTTCGAGCACCGCCTCGTCTTTACCCAAGCCGTATTATTAGGAGTTAATAAAGCTGCCGAATCTGCCTTACATGGTGGCAAACTTACTGCATTTATTATCAAGCAATTAAAGGGAGCAGGAGTTCATGCCCTCGGAGCTAAATCCCATAACCTATATGCTCACCATACCCTAGATAATTCAGATATTGTAAATGGTCTAAAAAGACGGGCGATCGCTCCAGCCGCATGGGAATTAGTGCGTACTAACTTTGCTAGAGCAGGCGGTGGTTCAGCATCTCAAGTTGCAGTCACAGAATCAATTTTACCCTTAGTGGATTTAGGGATCTTACCCATTGAAGAATTTGTGATCGCAGGCGAACCAAAAGTTGCAACGACAGCTATGGGAAACCTAGTGGCAAAAGTTGGCGAAATTGATAAGTCTTTCATTGTTACTAATGCCGATGGAAACGAAGCTTCTGGCATTGCCAATATCAATAAAGCACTCAAGATCATTCACCCCACCGAAGATCCCCTATATTCCCAATCTCCCAACGGACAGGTGTATGAACCCCTAAGCGAGGATGCCTGTGCAGGACTAGCTGCTGGTTTAGCTCTTATGGGTAGTCGTACCCTGTGGTGTTCCTATGAATCCTTTGCCATTAATGGACTACCGATTTGGCAAACTGTCACCCAAGCAATGGCAGAATTACGCCGCCCCACACCTTCGACAATTTGTTTATTTACCGCAGGAGCTTTAGAGCAAGGTCGCAACGGCTGGACACATCAACGTCCTGAAATTGAAGCTTATTTTGCCGCAATGATGCGAAACGGAAATATTTTCCCCATTTTCCCCACCGATGCCAACAGTATTCAAGTTGCCTATGAATATGCGCTGACTACTAAAAATAAAGGCATTACCATCACCGCTAGTAAGTCTCCTCTTCCTATTCGCACGACGATCGCCCAAGCCCGTCAAGCTTTAATCGATGGGGCTGTAACCTTATTAGAAATGGCTGGAGATCAGTTAGTTGTATTTGCTGTAATTGGCGATATGACTTTAATTCCAGTCTTTAAGGCAGCAGAAGCATTATCTACTTCAGGAGTAGGGGTAAGAGTTGTATCAGTGGTTAATCCCCGCCGTCTCTATCGTTCAACGGATGTGGCATGGCAAACCTGTTCTGAACCTGATGGTGAGTTTTTGGATGATGCCAAATTTGATGCTCTGTTTGGTGGTGATGTGCTCATTGGTGTAGTCGGTGGTGCCAGTGGTTTACTAGAACCAATTATGCTACGCAGTAATTCTAAGCGAGATACCTTTGCATGGCAGCGTGGCGAAACTACAGCTACAGCCCCTGAATTGATGGCTTTTAATAATCTGACAGCAGAAAGTTTAGTGGCAAAAGCTCAAATCTTATTGAGTTAGCTTTAGTTAGCTAGGAAGTCAGCGCAGATTAAATTTTTGAAAAAGACTGTGCTGATTCTTTACTTTTTGGCATATTAACCTTTGTTGATTAGGTCTTAATGTACAAAACTAAATATGGAAAAACAATAAAATTATTCTTGATGGATTCAGACCCAGATGGAAGGATAGTTTGTGAATTATCAAATTGGACAGGAAAAGCCTACAAAATCCCTAGAGGTAAAGTAAAAGATTGTTCTTATAGAGATGATCTCAAAAGTACCAGTGTTTACTTACTATTTGGGAAATCTGAAACATCAACTGATAAGCCCAAAGTTTATATTGGCGAAGCTGAAAATGCATACTCTAGACTTGTTGACCATATTTCAGAAAAAGAATTTTGGAATGAAGCGGTCGTATTCATCAGCAAAGATGAAAATCTTAATAAAGCCCATATAAAATACTTGGAGTCTCGGTTATTTGAAATTGCTAATTCTGCTTCTAGGTATGATGTGCAAAATACTAACATTCCAACGAAAAGTTCTATTTCAGAATCTGATCAAGCGGAAATGGAAGAGTTTATTGAATATATTAAAATCCTTATTAATACCTTAGGCTTTAAAGTTTTTGAACCTTTTATAAAGCAGAATTTAGTTAATAACAACATTGATGAGGAGCTTTACATTAAAGCCGCGAGGGGTGCAAATGCAAAGGGTAAGAGAACATCAGATGGATTTGTTGTTTTTCATAATTCTGAAATTGCAACTGAAACGGTTGATTCTTATCAGAAGAAAAAACTCAACAAACTAAGGGATGAGCTTATCGAGAATGAAATAATTATCAAAGTAGAAGATAAACTTATCTTTAAGTCTGACTATTTATTCAGTAGTCCCTCAGCCGCAGCAATGGTAATAATGGGTAGAAGTGCTAATGGACTCTTAGAATGGAAAGATTCTTCTGGAAAGGTCTTGCGAGATATTGAGAAGCAAGAAATAACCAAAGCGAGTAAACAAATTTAGCAAACCCCTAATGATTAGCTAAAGTAAGTGCATAGGATTCTTAAGTCCCAAATCACTGGTTATCACTTAAAATTATTAAAGCTAGTTCTAGAGATTAAGCTCTTATGAAAACTACAGAGCAGAATTCAACCAAAGAAGATATCTTATATTACCTGCTTAAACAGGGGCAAGCCACTGCTCAAGAATTAGCTGAATGTTTTACGATCAGCCCCCAAGCGGTGCGTCGCCACCTTAAGGACTTGGAGTCTGAGAACTTAATTCAGCACCAAGTAGAGCCGATCATTATAGGTCGTCCTCAGCATATTTATCAACTTAGTATAGAAGGCAGAAAGTGGCTAAGACATAGCTACAATGAGCAATCTGAGAGTCATGATAAGTTTGCCGTTACTCTACTAGATAATTTGATTGAAACCCTAGGCGTGGAGCAGGTAACTCAAGTTTTACACAAACAATGGCAGCGCAAAGCGGTTAACCTTTATGAAAATATGGGCAATGGTACTTTGGAAGAACGCATCGCTAATCTGGCAAAAATTCGACGAGCTGAGGGCTATGTTGCCGAGTGGCACAAAGAAGGTGATGGTTATATATTTACTGAATATAACTGTGCTATTTCCGAGGTAGCCGAATCTTTCCCTAGTGTCTGTAGCCATGAATTAGAGATGTTTGGTGAAGCTCTCCCCGATTGTGATGTGGTACGTACCCATTGGTTAGCAGATGGTCAACATCGTTGTGGCTATTTAATTAAAACTAAAACAGGGAAAAAACTCGCAACCCAAAATGTTAAATAGAACTAGTTCCTTTCTGCCCATTGCCTTGTCAATTCAATTGATCAAACTTTTTCTAGCACAAATAAGTTTTGCTATCACTTCTTAAAAGCTACTACCGCATTCTGTCCCCCAAACCCAAAGCTCAAGTTGAGGGCAGTTTTAATTGAACTAGTGTTAGCTGATCTAACAAAATTCAAATCAAACGCGGGCGATCTCATACCAATACAACTTGACAGAATTTGATTTTGTAAAGCTAATAAGCAAAAAGCGGCTTCCATGATTCCTGTTGCGCCCAATGCATGTCCCGTTGCTCCTTTAGTTGCGCTGATATAGGGACGGTGGGGAAATAATTTTTGGATTAATTTGGCTTCCATCCCATCATTTATGATCGTGCCTGTGCCGTGAGTGCTTATATAGTCAATATCCTTAGCTAATAAACCCGATCGCTCTAAACAAGCATTAATGGCGATCTCCCCTTGGGGATGGGCTGGATCAAAATTAGTGAGATGATAACCATCATTAGAAATGCCACAACCGAGAATTTGTCCATAGATTTTGACATGACGGGCTTGGGCAGATGTTAAAGATTCTAAAACTAAAACCGCCGCACCTTCTCCTAATACCATGCCTTCCCTTTCAACACTAAAGGGATACAACCCTATTTTTGCCATTGCCCCCAATTTTTGAAAACCCGCTATGGTTAAAGGCGTTAATGCAGAATCCGATGCCCCAGCGATCGCTACTTCACATTTTCCCTGTTTAATTAATTCGTAGGCTTGAAATATAGTCCAGTTCCCAGTAGCACAGGCTGCCATTGGCGATAAAACAAGATTTTGGGTTTGAATATAAGCGGCGATCGCTCCCGACAGAGATAGTAAATTTAACCAAGGTGCCTTATTATTTTTAGTATGATTTTTAGCAATATTTAAACTATGCCATTGTTCTAACTGAGCCTGATAACCACGGCTAGAACCTATAACCAAACCACATTCAGATAAGGGAAACTTGAGATTAGCATCAGCAATCGCCTCAGTAACTGCTTTTTTTAAGAATCCTTCAACTTTGGGCAGGTTGTAAAAATAGTCTGAATTGTCCCACGGCACTATAGCAAGGGGTAAATTTGAGTTCCCATATCTAATCCCCGAATCACCGGCTAGTAATGCCTTCCATGTCGATTGGCGATCGCCCCCAATACTCGTAACTAAACCAATACCTGTAACTACAACTTGCAAGATTTAACGCACGGTTTTGAGATTTTCAATACCCTTAGTCACAGTCATAGATTCAATGCGATCGCCCAGTTTAATTTTATCTACGACATCCATACCGCTAGTAACATAGCCAAATACAGCATAGGAACCATCGAGAAAATTAATATCTGCTAGGGCAATATAAAACTGAGAAGAGGCAGAGTCTGGGGATTGTGACCTTGCCATCGCCACTGCACCTCTGGTATGACGAAGCTGAACCCGATCATCAGGTTTAAGGGGATTACTATACTCAGGTTTGGGGATAAAACCTTCCTTAGGCGTGTATGCCTTAGTGATTTCCAAGGGAATTAAACGGGGCTGTGATGTAGCTGGATCAATAAAACTGCCCGTGCCGTTACCTAAAGGATCACCACCTTGAGCCACAAAAGGCGATGGTTCACGAATTACTCGATGAAAGGTGAGGTTATTGTAAACTCCTCGCTTCACTAAATCGACAAAATTACCTGCCGTAATTGGCGCATCAATGCCATCAACTTCAATCGTAACGGTGCCGTACTTTAACTTCATTTCTACGGTTGCCGATCCATTCAACCTTGGCAAATTGGGAAAGGGAGAATTAACAGATTGGCTAACTTTGGGCTGGCTATTAGCTGGATTATTGATTGAATTGCTAGATGAATTATCAGTTGGCTTAGCTGACTCCGTAACTTTAGAAGCAGATACTTGTTCCGAAGTGAATGATACACTTTGTTCAGCACAGCCAACTACGATTACTAAGCTCAAAGCTAAAACTATTTTTAATACTCTGTTTATAATATTTCCAATCATGGCTTAAATTCCTTCTAAAGGCACTGACAAAAACTTCGCTAATTCTGCTGCTCTATCTTCAAGAGCACTCAAGGATATGGGCTGACCAACTTCCGTAAGGGGAATATCACCTCTACCTTTTAGACGCAAATATAAAGAACGTTTAGGATTTAACCCATCTCGAATTTCCACTTTTACTGCCTGCACATCAGCTAGAGCATAGCTAAAATCTAAAGTGCGATTTTTACCAGGGAATCCGAGGCGAAAGATTCTGAGCTTGCCAGTGTCCAAATTAAACTCGTTGAATCCGCCGCCAATATCTAGGACGATCGCCGTCCATAAATAAATATCTAAAAGCGTACCCGCCACTCCATAAAAGCTTAAAGCTAAACCTTGGGGAATAAAATTTAAATTCAGGGGAGTCTCTGTGGGCAGAAGATTAATATGAAAATAGCTCGATAAACCCGCCAAAGAAAATCCCACAGCCCCGATTGCAACAATCACTGCATAGATATAATTACTGGGTCGTCTGGCTCCTAGTACAGGATAGGTCAAAACTGGGGAAGATGTGGTCATGGTAATTTCACCGAAAGGATTAATAGTATATTACTTTCGAGGGGTCTTAAAGTCTGAAGTTAATAGGAGAGTTAAGAGGCGGTGCCCAGATTTGAACTGGGGGTGCAGCTTTTGCAGAGCCGTGCCTTACCACTTGGCGACACCGCCTTAAGTTATAAGATTATACACTAATCAGGCTCATTAGCTTGGTTATCAGTTAAATCAATTTCTAAATCTGATGGAGTATTCGATAAATTATCCGATGAATTAAAGGTCAAGGTATTAAAACTGGCAATCAGAGCGATCGCTAACCACCATAAAATCTGTACTTGAGGACGAAACCACACCGTATCGACTAGACCATGACTGATCATGCCTGCAATTACGCTAAAAGCCCCAATAATCCATAATCCTTCCGCTTGTTGTTGCTGACGCGCATAATTTAGCTGCTGCCAACCATGCCTTACTGCCGTAACCACAAACCACAGGTATAAAACTAAACCAACAATCCCAGTCTCCACTGTAATTTCTAGGGGGACAGAATAGGTACCCAAGGCACTGTAACCCGGACGCTGGAAGAAAGGATAAATTTTATTAAAGGCACGATTACCATTACCTATACCCAAAATCGGACGGGCTTTGATCATCTCCAATACCGATGCCCATACATTCAAGCGAAAATTGGCACTACTGTCGGCTCGACCCAAAAAACTGCTAAAAAACCGAGTACGCTGGGATGGTACCAGCAGAATATTGGCAACTAAGACTCCCACAGTACCGACAATAAAACCGGGAATTGCCCATTTTGGCAGCCTTTGACTACCACTCCACCAATAGATTAAGAGAATTACTAAAGCTAAAATTTCCGCATACAAGCCATATAATCCACCACGGCTGTAGGTTTCACGCACGCACAACAGGCTAAAAATTGCTACCAATGCCCCTACACACTTAGCACTCCAACTCCGCCACACAATCATAGCGATAGCCCCCAGGGGAATGGCGGGTAAAAGATAACCTGCTAAGAGATTGGGATTACCTAAAAAGCTATAAACTCTCGTGGTTCCTGCTAAATCTGAAGTTGGATCAGTCCAGGTTGCTAACTCTTCTGCTCCAAAAAACCATTGCCGTAATCCATAGACTCCCACCAGTAAAGATGTGACCAAGTAGCTACCAACTAAAAGCGATCGCCAGTTTAATCGCCCATTTAAAAAATTAGATGTACTTGTGCTTAATACTCGACTCATCGAGGCAAACATCAATAGATACAAGCTCAGTTTGATCCAACCTTCCAGAGCATCCCGCCGCACAGGAGAAAGCAGAGTTGCCAATGTTGCAATTCCCCAGTAGCAAATCAGAGGTAAATGGAGTGGGGACTTTAGGGCTTGACCAGTGAGAGTATCCCCTAACCATATCAATACCCAGATAATAGCAATGGAGATCGTCATCAAGCCCGATTGATTGTTAGATAGATAGGGTAATAGTCCTAGTAAACCAACCAGAAGTGAGCCTAACAGACCGATCCCCACCCAAGAGCTATGCTGTTGCCATTGTGCCAGTCGATCTAAAAATGCAAAAATTTGGCTATGTTGCCAGTAGGCTTTTAACCAGAGGGGAATTGACAGGTTTAATATCACTATAAAAGGTTTCCTTGAGGAATAAAAATTGGACTTTAGCCTGAATAGTATCAAATATTTTTTGCTGATTAACCTAAATACTACCAAGAGATAGCCTTTTGAAACCCTTGAGAAAATAGCAGCAGCTTTATTTCTTTACGATTTTCTGCAATTTCTTGCGCACCAGCCAAAACCCAAAGCTGGATTAAACTCAAAGGGAACTTGATTTGGTGAATGCGGAACCTCAGTTACATTAATTTGAAAAGAATTTAAAAAGGTTATGGAAGAATAGCTTGAGCCATTATCTGTACTATCTACATAACTATTAAAGCCAATACCCCTAATTCCTGTGGGTACGATACTTGGATCATTGACATGCCATATATAAAAACCTGAAAATGCACCGACTACCAACCAATAGCAGGTATCTGCCAAAAAGGTAAATGTTGAAGTCGGCGTAAAGTCAAAGTCAGTAATAGCATTACTTGGATTTAAGATTGAATTATTAATATTCTCACCTTTTTATCTTTGCGTAAGTCCTATAATTTTTTCTTGATCATTATAAATATATGCAATGCCATTTTTATAGACAAATTTATTTGATATTTTTCGGATGCTAATGTAATGACAAAAAACTGGCTGACGCAAAGAGCAGAGGAGCGAACGGTTCCAGCTTTGATATGTGCTGACCAAGTATGGACATTTCCACAGCTAGAAGTAGCATCAGCTAAGGTTGCTCAAAATTTAATTAATCTAGGTGTTATCCCCAAAAGTTATGTTGCAGTTTTAACGGATACTTGTGCGGATTTAGTGATTTTGATTCATGCTCTCACGAGGCTAAATTGTGTATTTATCCCCTTGCATACTCGACTATCTGTCACAGAATTACAGTGGCAAGTGCGGGATTCAGGGGCAGAGTTTTTAGTTTTTAGCGTTACTAAATTAGATACAGTAAATCAACTGCAAATTAAAAATTTATGCCTATTAAATCTCGAAGCTCTAGGGTTTGTAGCTGCCCAAAATTTGGCAGAAAATTTGAAACTAAATTTGGAGCCAGATCGGGAGTTGCCAGAGAATAAGATTGATTTTGTCTCAGTTCAAGCTGTAATCTATACTTCGGGGACTACGGGGCTACCCAAGGGAGTGCAATTGACCTATAAAAATCATTATGCTAGCGCGATCGCCTCGGCTCAACATCTTGGCATTAATCCTAAAAGCGATCGCTGGTTAAATTGCTTACCTTTGTATCATATTGGTGGGTTATCGATTATCTGGCGCAGCGTGATCTGGGGCATACCTATGGTACTTTTACCTCGATTTGATATTGCAGAAGTCTGTGAGGCGATCGCTAATCAAGCCATTACATTTATATCCTTAGTCCCAACAATGTTAGTGAGGATTTTATATAGTCCAGAATTTCAGGCAAATCTATTGGCTTGGCAAAAATTACAGGGGATTTTGTTGGGAGGAGCTGCTGCTAGTCCTGATCTCTTAGATAAATGTCTGAAATATCAATTACCGATTATGCCTACCTATGGTTTGACGGAGGCTAGTTCTCAAGTGACAACGCTTTTAACAAAAGATATACTGCTAAAAAACGGTTCTTCGGGTAAAGCTTTAGGTTGCAATCAAGTACGAATTGTATGTTTAGATGATCCAACGGGTGATCAAACAGAAATGGGAATAGGTGCGATCGGACAGATTATGGTTAGGGGGGAAAATGTGATGAAAGGATATCTCCACCATCCCGATTTAGGTATAAATTGGCTGAATACCGGTGATGTTGGATATTTGGACGCTGACGGCTTTCTGTATGTCCTAAACCGTCGCAGCGATTTAATTATCAGTGGAGGTGAGAATATCTATCCGACGGAAATAGAGGCTATTTTAGCTAAACATCCCCAGATTCAAACTGCCTGCGTCGTTGGGATTGCAGATAAAGAATGGGGAGAGATAGTGGTAGCTGTTTTGCAACTCATAAAAAGTGAAACCAACTTAGAAATTAACTTAGGAGAAGTGAGAAAATTTTGTGAAGATGCTGGCTTAGCAAGATATAAACTGCCACAAAAACTTTATATAGTTAATGCAATGACTACTACTGCTAATGGTAAGGTATCTCGTAAACTCGTGCGTGAGGCGATCGCTATTCAGATCAGTTAAGATTCTGCTATCCTAAATAGCCTAGGGGAATTAGCTCAGTTGGTAGAGTGCTGCGATCGCACCGCAGAGGTCAGGGGTTCGAGTCTCCTATTCTCCATAAGTTCAAAATTTCAATTTGTCCAGCCATTCAGGGACTTTAGCCATTTTATGGTATTGATTTGGCTCATACGAGAGAGTTAGTTGATTTAATGACTCATTATTTTCAATAGGAGAGATATGAATTATTATCATAACTTTGTCTTTCATAAGATATTTGGTAATTCTTTCAACTTTGGACTCAAAAGTAAATTGCCTCTTTATTTCTTTTTTCTCGACTCTTGAGGGGTGGTCAATGGTTTGAAATTCTAATAACTCAAAACTAACAATGAATCTTTCGTCTTTAGTTAATTCAGGATCAAACTCATAGTTGGCTATACAAAATGGTTGTAAACCTCTATCTTTAGTCGGAAGATTTATACAAATAACGTATTCAATCGTGGCACTCATAACTTAATTTCCATATTGCTCGATAACCATCCTAGACTATATCTTCTAAAAGCTGGCAATGGAACAATGAAAAAAATGTTTGGGAAGAAGTTGCAGGGAAAGTTAAAGTTCCACCGCAACAAAAGCCTAAGCCTTTTACTAGAGAGGAAATTACGATGATCATCACTGCTTTTAGAGGCGATCGCTACTACAAACCCTATGCTGATTATGTAGAATTTTTATTTGGAACAGGTTGTCGTACAGGCGAGGTGATTGGATTACGCTGGAAGCATTTATCTGATGATTGCTCAATAGCATGGATCGGTGAAAGCTTTGTAAGGGGAACTAGGAAAGCCACCAAAACTAACCGAGATCGAGTGATCGCCCTAACGCCAAGGCTTCAAAAAATGATACTAGAACGAAGACCAGAGAATTTTGTGGCTGATGACTTTGTATTTAAAACACCTAATGGAAAGCCGATTGATGATAATAATTTCCGTAACCGTGCATGGAAGAGTATTTTGACTAAATTAGGAATAGACTACCGTAAGCCCTACAATACCCGCCACACACTCATATCCCATGCCCTTGATATGGGAATGAACCCTGTAATGGTGGCGCAAATGACAGGTCATGATGTTGGCACACTTTATGATAATTATGCTGGTAGCGTAAACAGCCGCCCTCGATTACCAGAATTACACCCAGTTTAATGAATTGGTTTATGGGCAAAATTGCCGATAAATTAAGCAATTAGAAATAATTTGATGAATATGGGCTTAATCGTTGGATAATAAATGTGAAGTTTTTTTATGGCTAAAGACTCATATGAAGATTGACGCAATTTTAGCTCCAAATAGCTCAGAAAAAGCTAAATTCCGCTTATTTAGTTGCCCAATCTCGGCTGGTATTCCTTCTTCCACTGAAGACTATCTTGATGATGAGTTTGATATTGACCAATTGATTAACCATCCTAACGATACCTATTTCATGCGGGTTAGGGGTAATTCAATGGAAGATGTTGGTATAGATTCAGGTGATTGGTTATCTGTGGATTGTGACATGGAAGCCATGAATGGCGATGTGGTTATTGCCTCAATTGATAATGAATACACTGTAAAACGACTATTTCATAGGAACGGCGAAATAATACTACTTGCTGAGAATGATGATTATGAACCTTTGCGTGTGCAAAAAGACTCTGACTTTAAAGTATGTGGCGTAGTTACAAATGTCATTCATCGCCTACGCAAGTTTTAGATTTGTATGGAGCCACAGCCCAGAGATATAGAAATATACCAAGATCAAAATGGTGAATTACCCTTTGAGAATTGGCTCAATCAGCTTCGAGATGCAAGAGCGAGACTAAAAATCAAAGCTCGTTTAGCAAGAGTTGCCCTAGGAAATATAGGAGACTGTAAATTTATTGACGAAGGAGTATTTGAACTAAGAATTGACTATGGTGCTGGCTACCGCATCTATTTCGGGCAAATAGGAACAAAGGTTATACTGTTATTGTGTGGTGGAGATAAGAGTTCTCAAGATCGGGATATCAAGACGGCAAAGGCTTACTGGAGAGACTATGCAAAGCGTAAAAGTACAGACAAGTAAAAGTTATCAAGAATATTTAATTGCTTCCCTCAAAGACCCCGAAGAAGCAGCAGGATATATCACGGCAATTTTAGAAGAAGAAGCCCCTGAGCCTGAATTATTATGTTCTGCTCTTGAGGATGTTGTTACCGCATTGGGAGAGTCAAAGGATTTAGGTTTACCGAGAGCTTTTAAGGGAGAGCGCAGTCAGGCTATTTATGACTTGACTACATATTTGGATAAGCTAGGCTTAAAGCTGAGTGTCACTGTTAAATAGTTGCGGCGGACGCATACCGTAGGTAATCGCTCTCAAGAAATCTAATTAAACTTACCCCACAGAGGCAACTGGATCGTTACCATAGGACTAAGCCTCACGAATTTGTTCATTAGGGCGATGAATTACCAATTCTGTCTTGTGTAATTGAGCAATAGGTTTTCCTGCTGCGATCGCTTCATCTTGAGAACCATGCAAACTAATCGGCTCTAAATTATTCTCTTCTTTCAATGCCCACTTATCACCCTGTGGGATAACGTGGATATGATTCCTTTCCATAATTGATCTCCTATTTAACACTTACATTTAATAGTATATTTAATAAATCTTAGCATAATACACTAGGTGTATGGGGACATGGTTACTTCACATCAATCAGCAAAACTTATTAAAGAACTTCGCTATCGCTTGGGAATGACCCAAGAACAGTTTGCAGTGCAATTGGGAGTTACCGTATCCGCAGTGAATCGTTGGGAAAATGGCAAAGTACAACCCTCGCCACTTGCATTACGAGCAATGGAATATCTAGCAAATAAGGATCATGCTATGGCAGATGCTTAGGCAGAATACACAGCAATTGATCTGGTAATCCATAGATAATCCAGAGATGATTCTGAGGTAATCCATAGTTATACCAAATCGAAGAGTATAGGCTACAGATGGTATAAATATATAAACCGAGTTCAAAGAAAAAAATGGCAGGAGTATAGAGCCTGTTTCATATCTCATGAGTAGCAATTCTTTTTAGCATCAAACGAATAAAGCAAAGATTGAGTTTAGCTGTAGCATTAACGAGAGTTCTCTCAAAGTTCTTAACTAAGATTTTGCATCTTTCAACCCAAGCATTTGACCTTTCAATTACCCACCTTGTCGGCACAACTACAAACCCAGACAGACCTTTTTCTGCCTTCTGTTGCTTTGATACCTTAGGAGAAATTTCAAACCTAATCTTAGTCATAATCTCAGGATAAACCTTCTGTAAATCAGTCGTCAATTTTTCGATATGATAACCACTATCCAGCAATATCGTAGTTAGGGTAATGTCATCTGGCTTCGATTTGAAGTAATCAATGTTAAACGTTAACATCTCAATCAGTCCTTGGTCATCTGATACATTTGCTCTTGTTAAATAGGTGAAAAAAGGAAATCCCAGTATGTCAACGGCTAAATGTCTTTTGATCCCGTTAGTTGCTTTGTAGGAGCAGAAGCCCTTGGATTCTATACTTGCATTACAAGTATTTTTCACTGCTTGTGAGTCAATGATGATTAAAGTTGTCCATTTTGATTTTTTTTGACTGTTCACGGGCTGTTGAATGCAAAGCTTCCATAATCGCAGTAAATGTACCTGTATCTTTCCACTCCTTGTAGTATCGATACACTGTAGAGAATGGTGGTAAGTCTCGGGGCATATCTCGCCAATTACAACCGTTTTTGAGTTGGTAGAGTATGCCGTCTAAAATTTGTCTTTTTGTCCATGTTGGCGGTCTAGTTTGCTTTTTCTTTGGGAGCAATGGTTCTATAATTTCCCATTCTTTATCTGTTAGGCTACTTGAGTATGGATTTAGCATTTTCTAAGTATCATACATCTTGCTCATAATAGATATGAAACAGGCTCTATACAAATTAGAGATCAGCGAAAGTGAAGAAGAGCTAAAACATATGCTGAGAGTGCAAAAGACCGCATCAGATAAAGAAAGAATTCAGATGCTGTATCTGTTAAAAACAAAACAAGCAAGCACAATCCAGACAGCATCGACAATACTGGGACGGCATCGAGTTACATTGCAAGATTGGTTAGGGAATTATCGCAAAGGGGGAATAGTAGGACTAAACCTAGAACAGGGCGAAAACAGAGTATTCCACAATGGGCGCAGAAAGCATTGATAAAAAAGCTGGAAGAAGCAGAAGGCTTTGAAAGTTATGGGCAGATCTGCCAATGGTTAGAGAACCAATTAGGAATCAAATCAAACTATAAAACTGTGCATCATCTAGTCCGATATCGGCTGAAAGCCAGACCGAAAGTGACACGTCCAGTCAGTGCAGGAAAGTCAGAAGAGCAAGTAGAAGCATATAAAAAAACCTTGCCAGTATTATAAGCATGATTGCTTGGTTCGGCATTAATATAATCGGACTAAATGGCAAAGTGAGATTCTTTTGTCAAGATGAAACACGAATTGGGTTAAAGACAATTAGTGGAAGGAAGATCACAGCAAGAGGAGTCAAACCCAAAGGTAAAGTTCAGTGGCAGTTTAAGGCAACTTACCTCTATCGAATTGTAGAACCATCAACAGGGGAAAGCTTTTTCTATGAATTTACTCACCTTAATAGTGAATGCTTCCAAGTATTTCTGAACTTAGTAAGCGCATATTTTCAAGGTGACATCATCGTTATGCAAGTGGATCAAGCAGGAGCACACAGAGCAAAACGGTTAAAGATTCCTAAAAATATTATTTTGCTATTTCAGCCTGCCCATGCACCTGAGACTAATCCCATTGAAAGAGTGTGGCAGCATTTCAAATTAGGGTTGAGGTGGAAACTGCCAAAAGATCTTGACCAGTTGCGTGCATTAATGCGGGAAAGGTTAGAAGTTATGACTCAGGAGGTAATTGCTTCGATTGTTGGGTGGGATTATATTTTAGAGGCTTTATCTGTAGCTCGTATTTAAAGTTTGGTATTAGTTCCGAAGCTGAGAAGTTAGGAATTTGCAGATTATGGCAATCTTGGGCCGGACACGTTGAATTTCACCCTTGAATTGATGATCTATTCCTTTAGATTTAATGGAAGAATCACTCTAACCACAGTACCATTGATCGCCGAGGACTCAATTTCTAATTTGCCGTCATGAGCTTCAACAATCTTTTTAACGATCGCTAGTCCTAGTCCAGTGCCAGAAGGTTTAGTTGTAAAAAAGGGTTTTGTTAATTTTGGTAAAACTTCCGATGGTATGGGTGCGCCGTTATTTTCAATTTGCAAACAAACCTGATAGGAGTCAGTTAGAGCCATAATTTTTACCAAGATTTTGCCATTTTCTGTTACTGCTTCACAGGCATTTTGCAATAAATTGATGATTACCTGTTTTAACTTATTCATATCTGCAACAATAACCAAAGGCTGAGACAAAGGCATAAAAGATATGTATTTGCCGATCGCCAATTGAGAGTTAGAAGTATTATTAACTAGATTTAGAGTTAACTGATTTAGATCAAGGGGTTCAGGCTGAATAACCTCATGTCTGGCATAGGTCAAAATTTCATTCAAAAGTCGCTTCAACCGTTCTGCCTCATCTAAAGCCAAAGTTAATCTTTTTTGAGCATTTTCTGACAGTTCCATCCGTTCAAAGTAATTTAATCCCATTAAAACCGTGGTTAAAGGATTACGCACTTCATGGACAATTCTCGTCGCCAGTTCACCGATTTCTGACAATCTTTCCATTGCTTTAATGGTACGCTGTTGTTCTTGTTGTCTTTCGGTAATATCCTCAGCAATACCAGCAACACGATAAATTGAGCCTGTTTCATCAACTATCGGAAATGCTTGATCGTGGATAATCCTGATTTCCCCATCTGGGCGAATGATTCGATATTCAAGATCATAGGTAGTGTCAGCAGTGAATACATTAGTAAAAGCCAGAGACACAAAGTCTCGATCCTCTGGGTGGACAGCTTTTAGGCATATTGCTCCATCGTGATACCACTGCTCGGTGGGTATGCCCCAAACCTTCTCAAACATGGGACTTATATATATCGGCTCGTGATTTCGAGAATACATCCATACTACCGGTTTTAGGTTTTCCGCTATTTGTCGCAGTTGCTCTTCACTGTTACGGAGGGATAGCTCCACCTCTTGGCAGTCCCTAATTTTTAATTGCAGTGCCTTATTCATTTCCTGTTGTGCCTGATAGAGGTTGTAGTTGTCGATCGCAGTTGCGGCACGTTCGGCAAAAATTTCCACCAACTTCATATCTTCTACACTAAATTTGCGGGGATGATGATAAAAGGCGCAGACTGTCCCAATAATTTCTCCCGTAGGAATTTTTAGAGGTGAACCAATGTAAGCAAGGTAACCGTCAGGGGGCTGACCATATTTTGAGTTAGTTCTTGTATCTTCAACAAACAAACAGCATCCAGCATTAATTACACTGCCAGTGAGGGTACCGTGGAGATTAAGTAACTGATCTGGATCATTGCCACCGATTGAGCTGGCTAAAACCCTCTCAAATCCATCACGACATAAAGTTACCGCCACCCAGTCCACAGATAGCAATTCACTAACACTATTGGCAATTAACTGGAGATAGTCTGATAGTTCACCCGTACGATAACTGAGGGAAGATAAAACTTCTAAAGTTCGCTTTCCTTTTATTAATTGTTTTTGGGGCTGCCGTGTGGATTTAACTTGTTTTTTTAGAAACTTTAGCCAAAATTTGATTAACTCTATGATAGAAAAATAAAGATTGTATAAGTAATTCATAAAAATATCTTCAGCTAATGTTCAGTCTTTACTAATTAATTACTTAAAGGTAAATCATAATGAATTGATGAATAGACGTAATGATTATTAATATATTCTTCCAATTTTTTTAATATTTAAAATTTAAACATTATGCGATTAGTTTGGCATCTTTCTGAATTTGTATTGGTGAGTATAGCTGTAATGGGAGTTTTAGCGATCATTAAGCAATTTTCGTATATTCCTATTAGAAGATTTAAACTTAGAGATATTAGAAATCATAGAAAATGGCGACTGTCAATAACTTCAATGGAGAACCAAATGATTAGTTTATCGGATATTCAAGCTCAACAAAGACAGTTAATTAGTAACTTTTCCCACGAGTTGCGTACTCCTTTAACTATAAGTTATGGTTATATGCAGAGCATAGTCCGCCGTAGTCATAACCTTACTGATATGCAAAAAAATGCCCTTGAAATGGCAACATCTGAAATGAAACGTACTATTGATTTATTACAAAAATCTTTGGACTTAGCCAGATTAGATCAGGAATATATCTCTTCTTTACTAGGTTCAGTAACAATAAACACTTTAATTTTAGAAGTGATTGCAACTTTTAAAAAGGAAGATCAAAAAAGAATAGTTGTAGAAACAAAGGAATTAAATATTACTGTATTAGCTGATGCTGAAAGACTTAAAAAAGCTTTGATTCAGTTAATTGATAATGCGATTAAATACTCTGATCGGATCGTGACGATTAGCCTAGAAAAAACCCACAGTAATGCTTATATTTATGTCTGTGATCAAGGATGTGGCATTCCAGTTCAAGATCAACCCCATA
This sequence comes from Synechococcus sp. PCC 7502, assembly GCF_000317085.1. Lineage (NCBI taxonomy): Bacteria > Bacillati > Cyanobacteriota > Cyanophyceae > Pseudanabaenales > Pseudanabaenaceae > Pseudanabaenococcus > Pseudanabaenococcus habilitatus. The sequence goes on along the minus strand of NC_019702.1, from coordinate 3,158,198 downwards.
TTTTTAATCCTTTTTATCGAGTTGACCCTTCTCGCAGTCGGGCTACAGGAGGAAGTGGATTGGGTTTAGCGATTGCCAAGGTATTAGTTGAAGGCATGGAAGGAAATTTGAACATTCAATCTCAAGTTGGTCTTGGTAGCATCTTTAAAATAAAACTCAAAGCAGTAGCTAGTTAAGTGGTGGAAATTATCTTAAATATTTTTCTTAATCATTTAAATGAAAATCTCACACACAACTAACTTTATATCAATTAAAATATCAGGCAAATGTCAACCAAAATTCTATTAGTTGAAGATGATATTAAACTAGCTCAATTTATCGAAATGGAGTTAAGTTGTGAAGGATACGAAGTAGTCATGGCACATAACGGTTTAGATGGATTAACTCAAGCTCGTCAGTTTCTGCCAGATTTAATAATTTTAGACTGGATGATACCTGGATTATCTGGAGTAGAGATATGTCGTAGACTAAGAGCAACAGGACATAAAATGCCAATTTTGATTGTGACCGCTAGAGATGATATTAGGGATCGGGTTGTAGGCTTAGACGCTGGTGCGGATGATTATGTGATTAAGCCCTTTAGTATTGAGGAGCTATTAGCAAGAATTCGTTCACACATTCGTCGCACAAAACATGAAGAAATTGATGTCTTGCATTTTGAAGACTTAAGTTTGAATCGGCGTACCCGAGAGGTCATGCGTTCAGGCAAATTAATAGAATTAACCGTAAGAGAATTTGATTTATTGCAATACCTTCTGATCCACCCCCACCAAGTTATGACTCGCGATCAGATTTTGGAAAAGGTATGGGGGTACGACTTTAATGGTGACTCAAATATAATTGAAGTATTTGTGCGGACTCTGAGGCAAAAACTGGAAATGGAGAATTCTACGCGATTAATTCAAACCGTTAGAGGTGTAGGATATGTGCTGCGATTGCATAAATAATTTTCTGAAGAATTGCTGAATTTTACCCTGCTTGGGTTTAACCCTAAGTTTAGCCAATAGTTATTTTGATTTCATTACAGGTTCATAGCGATCGCCCATTATAAGCTTGGTGAGATAAGGCAGCTTAACTCAATTAAAACAACATCAGGATTTTTTATGAAATTCAGTTCCATATTTGCTACCACTGCGATCGCTATTGTCACAATTTCTGCTGTTCCATTCCAATCATTTAACCCCACTTCTTTTCAGGTATCTGCAAACGAAATAAAAATTGCCGCTGCTCCTTCTGCTCAAGAAAAGATTGATCAAATTACTCCACTTAAGGGTAAGCCTGAAAGTGCGGTTTTATTGCGTAAACTCTATGCTAAAGACCTGACTCCCATTGGTATTCAACCCGGAGGTGCTGGCATGGTAGTGAATCTCTATAGTAAAAAAGACGATACTACTATTTCTCTTTGCACAACCTTTGATGTTGTAGTAGCAATTAAAAAAGGCAAAATTGCCAAGTTTGATCCTAGTGAAGTTAAATAGCTATATTGGATCGCAATATTTTCAAAAAAATATGTCCTAACGGATATTAAAAGCGAAATCAACTATGACTACAACTAGGATATTTAAGAGTTCTGATTATTTTCAACCCACAGATGACGAACCCATTCGTTCAGTGGTTACAGAATCCAAAGATGCAACAGTTGTAGCGTGGTTTATTAAACCTAATCAGGAAATTTCGCCGCACATTCATCCCTATGGACAGGATACATGGACAATTTTAAGTGGTACAGGTAAATATTATTTAGATCAAACTGGTACCACCAAAATAATTGAGGTAGGGGATGTGATAGTGGCTCCCATAGCCTCTGTGCATGGAGTATTTAATCATGGGAAATATCCATTAGTTTTTATTTTAGTTGTTTCTCCTACCGATGCAGGTTATGAAAAGGTCTTTTTGAATGGGAATGATGGTTAAACAAGCCAATGCTAGAAGATATTAAACAAATTTCTAATCCATTCTTAAGAGCGATCGCTGCTGGATTTTTTTTAAGTTCTTTGGTGACCATTCCCTTAACCGCTATTTTATTTTTTGTAAATCCCAAAAATGAAGATTGGCAAAAATATATCGTCTGGGCTTCCTTGGCTAGTGCTGGAATTGGAGCAGGAACAGGGCTTATAGTTAAAAGTGAATTGTCACAACCTCAAACAAAGGAATCATCAGAACAGGAATCTGTAGTAACAAAGATTGAATCTGAAGTCATTGTATGGCAAGATTGGCGAGAATTTAAGGTTAATCGTAAAGTCAAAGAAAGTGATGGCATTACATCTTTTTATCTCATTCCCAATGATGGTGAAAGTATTCCCAATTTTATTCCTGGGCAGTTCTTAACAATTAAGCTCGATATTCCTGATCAATCCAAACCCGCAATTCGCACCTATTCTTTATCTGATTATTCACAACCTCCTAAGTATTATCGACTATCAATTAAGCGAGAGCCTGCTCCTTCGGATATGATTGTTCCACCCGGGATAGCTTCTAATTTCATGCATGATCACATCCAAGAAGGTTCTATTATTTTGGCAAAACCGCCTACGGGTAAATTCATAATTGATGTTAATAGTTCTAATCCCGCTATTTTAATTAGTAATGGAGTCGGGATTACGCCCATGATTAGCATGGTAAAGGCAATAAGTTTACTAAACCCGAGCCGACATATTTGGTTCTTACATGGAGCTAGAGATGGAAGTTCACATGCTTTTCGTGAAGAAATTGGGGCGATCGCTGCCATTAATCCCAATCTGCATGTTATTTACTGCTATAGTCAACCTAAGGAAAATGATCTGGATCGATATCACCATAAGGGATATGTTGACGTGGCTTTGATTAAAGAGATGGTGGCTCCAGAAATAATGGAGAAATTATATGGTTCCACCCAAGCAGAATATTATTTGTGTGGTTCCCCGTCGTTTATGGATTCTCTCAGAGATGGATTAAGAGAATGGGGGGTACCAGATAGTAAGGTTTTATTTGAGTCTTTCACTAAGATTTTACCGAAACAAGAACAACCATTGCGAGACATGAATAGTGGTAAGGGAAAAGGGAGTGATCCTGTGGAGGTTGTATTTAATAAATCAGGTAAAACTCTTAATTGGCATCCAGATGATGGTTCGATTTTAGAGTTGGCTGAGGCAAATGATATATATCCTGATTATAGTTGCCGTGCGGGAATTTGTGGTACCTGTATGTGCGGAATTATTGAAGGAGAGGTGATTTACAAGGAACCTCCTACCGCTTTTATTGATGAGGGTTCGGTTCTGATTTGCGTTTCTACACCTAAAACTTCAAGGGTGGTTTTAGATATTTAAAGATTAATAGTTTTTGTTCTACTCCGAATTTAGCTTCATGTAGTCCTGAATATATATTGATTGCTTCGAGTAAAGAGTTTTTTAAAATCACTAACTTTTAGGGAGAAAAACAATGAAACTGAATGGTAAGGTTGCTTTAGTTACTGGGAGTAGTGGCGGAATTGGGCAAGGCATTGCGGTGAGATTGGCACAGGAAGGAGCCAAGGTTATTGTTAACTATCGCTCTAATCCCCAAGGAGCCGAAGAAACCCTAAAAGAGATCAAAGCTCTGGGTGGAGAATGTATGATGGCAGAGGGATTTTGTGATAATGATCGAGGCTACAGTATCGGTGCTGACCTGGGTATGGTTGAGGATGTGCGCCGACTGATTGATCAAAGCATTGAACATTTTGGTACCCTTGATATTCTTGTCAATAATGCTGGCATTGAAAAGCATGCTGATTTTTGGGATGTGACTGAGCAGGACTTTGAAGCAGTTATGAATATTAACTTCAAGGGTGTCTTTTTTGCAACTCAAGCATTTGTGAAGCACCAAATTAAAACGGACAAGCGAGGTGGGCGCATTATAAATATTAGTTCCGTCCATGAGGAGTTACCATTTCCTCACTTTACTGCCTACTGTGCTAGTAAAGGAGCATTAAAGATGATGATGCGTAATCTCTCGGTGGAACTTGGTGGTCTTGGGATCACAATAAATAACGTTGCCCCCGGCGCAATTACAACGCCCATAAATACTAATCTACTCAATGATCCCCAAAAATTGGGTGCTTTGCTGAACAATATCCCCCTAAAACGATTAGGACAAACTGCGGATGTGTCAGCTATGGTGGCATTTCTTGCTTCCTCTGATGCCGATTATATTACTGGTTCCACGTTATTTGTGGATGGGGGATTGCTTTGGAACTATCAAGAGCAGTAATTCGGATTGAGTACTGGATTGAGGCTGTTGGTTTGGGAATATTCATGGTTTTAGCAACCTTAGCGACAGCTATCTTTGAACTTCCTAGTTCTCCTCTGTGTCAGGCGATCGCCGAGCCACTAATTCGCAGATTTATAATTGGCATATTAATGGGATTAACAGCAATTACGATTATTTATTCACCTTGGGGCAAGCGATCTGGAGCGCATATAAATCCTGCGGTGACGTTAACTTTTTGGCGACTTCAGAAAATCCCCACCTTAGATGCCATTTTCTATGTACTTTTTCAGTGTTTTGGGGGAATTTTAGGGGTATGGGTTGCAGGAGTCTTAATTGGTGGTGCGATCGCCGATCCAGCGGTTAACTATATTGTGACCTTACCAGGAGTGGCAGGAGAATTTGGGGCTTTTCTGGCAGAACTACTTATATCCTTTGGCTTAATGATCATGGTTTTGCAGGTCAATCAATCACAACTTTCACAATTAACAGGCGTATTTTCAGGAATTTTAGTAGCAGTTTATATCACTTTTGAAGCTCCAATTTCAGGTATGAGTATCAATCCTGCCCGCAGTTTGGGTTCCGCAATGGTAGCTCAGATATGGCAGAGCCAGTGGATTTATTTTTTAGCTCCTCCTCTAGGAATGCTATTAGCAGCGGAGTTATATCTACGTTTAGGCAGGAAAAAATATCACTCCCAAATTTGCTGTAAACTTTACCCAAATACTTCTACACCTTGCTTGAGTTCTAGTTGTTGTAAGAGTTGTGAACTATAATCTCGCCATGATTTTAAGTTTTTAAGTAAGTATTTATCTCGCTCTTACTTTTACTTCAGCAGGATTTCATGTTTTTAGTTAATAGTGAAGGGAAGAAAAAATATATTCTGAACTACGATCATGAAAAAACTTCTTTTAGTTTCTTTACCTGCTCTATTACTATCAACCAATATTGCGATTTCCAACGCCCATGCTGGAGTTATAGGTAACAAAGTCTCTAATCTTATGGCACAGGTTAATCCTAATGTTAGTGTCTCTCCTTTCATTTTGGCGTATCTGGCATATCAAGGCTTATTTGAAGATCAAAATATTCCAAGTGGTACAGAATTGGCAATGGCAATTCAAAGCCGTAAAGTTACTGCTAAGCAACTAGTAGAGGCTGGAATTAAGGCAAATCGAGTTTCCCCTATGGCTTTGGGGGATGTGGGATACATGAATAACGTCGCTGATCAATTAAAAACGATGTTTAGACAACATTAAGTTCCTGTGATCCTTCATAAACTCGATAGGGTTATAAATGCTCTTTGGACTTAATATTATCACTTCCACAGTCATCTAAATTATATGCTGCGGTTTCATCAACTAGTATTACCAATTTTATTCTCACTTTCATGGGGTGTTTCTGTTCCAACCCCTCCGATTGCGAAGGCAGAAGAAGGATTTTCTGTAAGTTCGATCAACGTCAAATCCGAATCAGAAATATCTGTGGATTCGATCGGAATTACGGTTTCAGATATGGACAAATCTCTAAGGTTTTATACTGAAGTTATTTCCTTCCAGAAAATCTCTGATACTGAAGTTTGGGGAAATTCCTATGATCGCCTACAGGGCATATTTGGGGTGCGAATGCGAGTGGTGAAGCTCCGCTTGGGTGATGAATTTCTGGAATTAACGGAATATTTGACACCAAGAGGAAAACCAATCCCCATTGACTCCCGCAGTAATGATCGATGGTTTCAGCATATTGCGATCGCTGTTAGTGACATGGATAAAGCCTATGCTATTTTGCGTCAATTCAAAGTTCAGTATGCTTCGACCGCTCCTCAGACTATTCCAAGTTCTAATAAAGTGGCGGCTGGCATTCAAGCTTTTTACTTTAAAGACCCTGATGGACATAATTTAGAATTAATTTTCTTTCCCGAAGGTAAGGGCGATCGCAAATGGCAAAACTTGGGGAAGTCTTCATCTATATTCTTGGGGATTGATCATACGGCGATCGTTATTGGGGATACTAATCGTAGCTTACGCTTTTATCGTGATTTGCTGGGCTTGCGGTTGGTGGGAGAAAGTCAGAATTTTGGGATTGAACAAGAATACCTAAACCATGTATTTGGGGCAAGGTTGCAGATTAGTGGATTAAGATCAAGTTCTGGCATGGGTATTGAATTTTTGAATTACCTTACCCCTGGTGATGGTCGTCCTTTTCCTGCTGATGCTCAAGCAAATGACCTTCTGCATTGGCAAACCACCTTAATTGTCAAAGATATTTTGGCGATCGCTCAAAAATTACGTTCGGAGGGGACAAAAATGATCTCAACGGATGTAATTGGGATTCCAAACCAATCTCTGGGGTTTAAGCGTGGTTTTTTGATTAGAGACCCCGATGGTCATGCTTTACGAATTATTGAAAGATAACTTACGAAGTATTAAAAGAAATGTTAATTGAAATCTTAAATTAAATGGTTAGCTCTGAAATTAATTATCAAGAACTGGTTTTAGCTAGAATTCAACTTCACTATGCAATTCAGCCATTATCATCTGTGGCTGCCGCATTCTGTAAACTCCAGCCCGATTCTAGTCATCTAGCGTTGGTTTGGGATCACTGGTCGGGGTTTACAACCCAAAGCATTTTATCTTTGCAGTCTTATCAATTTGCCCTCGATCCTCTGACATTAACCCTTGCCGTTATTAGTGATCGCCGCCATATTGTTGCAACTTTTGCCCTTGCTGGTCATACCTTAATGGATGCCTTTGACTGGACTAGAAGCGTGGTTAAAGCTTTGGGAAAATCGTCAGAACAAATTATTCCCATTGTCTATCCACCCGATGATTTCCCTGATAGTGAACTTGCAAGAAACGGCATCTTTAAACTTCTGCCCCAGTCCACTTCTTTAGGGGAGTATTTTGAGAGTGCCAATCAAACTTTGCGAGAAATTGTCATAGGGGAACCTCTTGCTTCACCAATACGGATATGGCCCCATCATTTTGATATTGCTACCTTAATTTCACCTGTGACAAAAATTGCTGGAGAACCTGTAACCATAGGAGTCGGACTTTCTCCAGGCGATCGCAGCTATGGAGAACCCTACTGGTATGTTACCTGCTATCCCTATCCCCAAGCTATAGATTATCTTCCTCGACTTGATGGCAATGGCAAATGGCACACTGATCATTGGGTTGGGGCGGTACTTACAGCATCCCAATTTGGTGATCCTTCCACAGGTATGGATCAAGTTAGAACTTTTCTGGATTCGGCGATCGCTATTTGCAAGCAATTCCCTTAGATTAATTAAAAGATTAGAAATGCTAAAACTATGGAACATTATGATGTGATTATTATTGGTACGGGTGCGGGCGGGGGTACCCTTGCTTATCGCCTTGCAACCACTGGCAAAAAAATTCTGATTTTGGAAAGAGGCACATTTCTCCCTCAGGAAAAGGCTAACTGGGATACGGTGGAAGTTTACAAAAAAGATCGCTATCATACTTCTGAAATTTGGTATGACGGTAGCAATGGCAATCAAATTCATCCTGGAACTGGATATTGGGTGGGTGGAAACACGAAGGTCTATGGGGCTGCACTGCTGCGCTTAAGGGAAAAAGACTTTGAAGAAGTAGAACATAAAGGGGGATTATCCCCAGCTTGGATGCTTAAATATAAAGATTTTGAACCCTACTATACGGAAGCCGAACGACTCTATGATGTACACGGACTCAGAGGACAAGACCCCACCGAACCTCCAACTGCATCACCATATCCCTATCCTCCTGTATCCCATGAGCCACGCATCCAAGAAATCCATGATGACTTACAAAAAAAAGGATTGAATCCGATTAATTTACCCCTTGCAATTAAGTTAAATGAAGTCAGTCGTCGCTTAGGAGCTTGTATTCGCTGTAATACTTGCGATGGGTTTCCTTGTTTGGTGAATGGCAAAGGTGATGCTGATATTAACTGTATTCGTCCAGCGATCGCCCAAGATAATGTAACCCTAATTACAGAAGCGGAAGTTCTACAATTACATACAAGTCTATCAGGGAAAGAGGTCTCAAGTGTTGAGGTCAAACTACAGGATCAAGTTATTAATTTCTCTAGCGATATTGTCGTGGTTGCCTGTGGAGCCATTAACTCGGCGGCGTTGTTACTGCGTTCTGCCAATGATCAACATCCTAACGGTTTGGCAAATAGTTCTGACCAAGTGGGTCGAAACTTTATGAAACACCAACATGGAGCAATCATCGGCTTGACTCCCAAACCAAATCCCAGTGAGTTTCAAAAAACCTTAGCTATCCTTGATTTTTACTGGGGTGAGAAAAACTTTAATTATCCTATGGGATTAATTCAACTGTTAGGTAAAGTGAATAAGGATATGATTGCCTTGGATGCTCCTGCGTTTGCTCCTACAATGGCTTTAGACCAGATTGCCCATCATTCTGTTGACTGGTTTATTACCGCCGAAGATTTACCCGATCCCAATAATCGAGTTACTGTTAAAAATGGAACGATTCACCTTAACTATAAGGAAAATAATACTGAAGCCTTTGATCGATTATTGAACAGATGGACTCAGGTGCTTAAATCTATTAACTGCGGTGATTCAATTTTGCCCTGTTCTCTCTATTTTCGTAAAAAACTAGCGATCGCAGCCGTGGCTCATCAAAATGGCACCTGTAGATTTGGCGAAGATGCCAAAAGTTCAGTTTTAGATGTCAATTGTCGTACCCACGATGTCCATAATCTCTACGTTGTCGATGGTTCTTTTTTCCCTTCCAGTGCGGCTGTGAATCCAACTTTGACTATTATCGCCAATGCTTTACGAGTTGGGGATCACCTTAAAGAGAGGATAGGTTAATTTTTCAGCACAAGTTAATCCAGACCTCATTTTGACCTCAGTGTAAATTTAGATTAGACGTTAATACTTGGTTTATCTAATCAATTATTCAACTAACAATTAAGCCATGAAAAAACTGTTTTTTGCCTTTCTTCCTACTCTTCTCCTTTCCACAGCAACTTTAGCCCCAGCCGCTAAAGCTCAGGTAAATAATGAGATGCCCATGGCAGAGATTACAATGATGGTATCTTTAACCCCATTCAATCTTGCGTATTTGGCATTTCAGGGATACTTTGAACAGCAAGGGATTAAATCTCAAGGTAACTTGATGCAGGACTTTAGAAGTGGAAAGCTTTCTGGGGAAGATGTTGTAAAAGCAGCAGTCAAAACTAATAGACTTCCTACATCCTACCTAAATAATGAGGCATATATAAAGGGAGTTACTGCTCAACTATATACACTCTCACTATTCAATTAACCAACTTAATTAATCAACTTTTGTAATTGATTCCACCTAAATTCTGAATTATTTTGAAAAATGTAAAGATATAGGTTCTTTGTGCTGCAGCCATGATTACCAAGAAATTAAATACTGTAATTAATTAGCTAATGATTAATCCCGAACAAATAAGACTCACACAGGCAAGAAATGGCATACCTTGGAGAAAATGGGGGTGCTACCTCAGTGAAAGGCAGTGGGGGACAGTAAGGGAGGACTATAGTGACAATGGTACTGCTTGGGAGTACTTTTCCCATGATCAAGCTCGATCCCGTGCCTATCGTTGGGGGGAAGATGGTATTGCGGGTATTTCTGATGATCGTCAAATTCTCTGCTTTGCGATCGCTCTATGGAATGGAGTTGATCCAATTATTAAGGAGAGACTATTCGGTTTAACAGGGAACGAAGGAAATCATGGGGAAGATGTCAAAGAGTATTACTTCTATTTGGATAATACTCCCACGCATTCCTACATGAAGTATCTGTATAAGTATCCACAGGCACCTTTCCCCTACGATCAGTTAGTAGCTGAGAATAAGCAACGGGGCAGAAATCAACCAGAATACGAGCTATTAGATACAGATGTATTTGCAGGCGATCGCTATTTTGATGTAAGCATTGAATATGCCAAACACTCACCACAGGATATTTCCATTCAGATTAGCATTACCAATCACGCACCTGACACAGCCAGCATTCATCTCCTACCAACGCTGTGGTTTCGCAATACTTGGGTATGGCACAATAGTGACGACAAGCCATTTTTGGCATTAACTAACGAGACTACCATAGTTGCGGAAAGCCCAAACCTCGATAAGATGTGGCTGCATTGTCCGAATTGTGAAGAAATCCTATTCACAGATAATGAAACCAACTATCAAAAGTTATTTGGAGCGGCAAATGGTTCTAAATATGTCAAAGATGGGATTAATAATTATATTGTGCATGGTCAGAAGGATGCTGTAAATCCAGAACAAAAAGGCACAAAAGCATCGGCGCATTATGAATTGGCGATCGCATCGGGGGCTACTAAAATTGTCAATCTGCGTTTAAGTAATATAGCTGCTGAGGCTGCCTCTATCAATGATGAAATATTTGCCAAGAGATTAGAGGAAGCAAATCAGTTTTATCATGAGATTTCGCCCTTTACAATGACTGATGATCTGCGAAGTATCCAACGTCAAGCATTTGCAGGAATGCTATGGAGTAAACAGTATTACAACTTTTCTGTAAAAAAATGGCTAGATGGCGATCCAGACTTTCCTATGGTATCCCCAAATCGTAAGAATGGTCGTAATAGCCATTGGTTTCATCTAGAAACTGAAGACATTCTCTCTATGCCAGATAAGTGGGAGTATCCGTGGTTTGCAGCTTGGGATTCGGCTTTCCATGCCATTCCTTTTGCTATGATTGATCCCGATTTTGCTAAAAGTCAACTGGATTTAATCACCCGTGAGTGGTACATGCACCCCAATGGACAGATTCCTGCCTACGAATGGGCTTTTGGTGATGTTAACCCTCCCGTCCATGCTTGGGCAACCTATCGAGTTTATAAAATTGAACAAAAACAAAATGGTACAGGCGATCGCCAATTTTTAGAGCGAGTATTTCATAAACTATTACTAAACTTCACTTGGTGGGTAAATCGTAAGGATCGGGAAGGAAAGAATGTATTTGAAGGCGGTTTTTTAGGATTAGATAACATAGGGGTATTCGATCGCAGTGCCGAACTGCCAACGGGCGGCTATATGGAACAGGCTGATGGCACCAGTTGGATGGGAATGTATTGCTTGAATTTACTAGCGATCGCCCTAGAACTAGCTCAAGAGAATATAGTTTATGAAGATATTGCTACGAAATTTTTTGAGCATTTCCTGTATATTGCCGATGCGATGAATAAGGTTGGGATTGAGAATACGGAATTATGGGATGATGACGACGGCTTTTACTACGATGTTCTACATTTACCAAATGGGAAGCAACTAAAACTGAAGGTGCGATCGCTTGTGGGCTTAATTCCCTTATTTGCGGTGCAGATTCTCGAACCAGATATGATTGCCCAAGTTCCCAATTTCCAAAAAAGATTGGAGTGGTTTGTTAAACATCGTTTTGATTTGGCACATAACGTTGCCTGTATGGAATCTGAAGGGATGAAAGCAAGGAGATTATTAGCAATATGCGATCGCTTCAAGTTAAAACGAATTCTCACAAAGATGTTAGATGAAGCGGAATTTTTAAGTGATTATGGTATTCGCGCCTTATCTAAATATCATCGTTCCCATCCCTATATTTGGCGCACAAATGGCAGTGAGTATCGGGTGGATTATGAACCTGCTGAATCTTCCAGTGGTCTATTTGGGGGAAATTCTAATTGGCGTGGTCCCATTTGGATGCCAGTAAATTTTTTAATTATCGAATCCCTGCAAAAATTCCATCACTACTATGGCAATGACTTCACAATTGAGTACCCTTCTGGCTCTGGTCAAATGATGACTCTATGGGATGTGTCGGTGGAATTATCTCGACGCTTAATTAATATTTTTAGCAAAGATACTAATGGTGATCGCCCTGTCAATAATGGCAATCAAAAATTCCAAACCGATCCCCACTGGCAAGATTTAATTCAATTTTATGAATACTTCCATGGTGATCATGGGACAGGGGTGGGAGCAAGTCATCAAACTGGGTGGACTGGGCTAGTAGCAAAATTAATTCAGCAGTTAACAGAACATACTTAAAGTCATCGGTTAGAGTCCTCGGAAGCCAGATTCCATAGTCATGGCGATCGCTGAATAACTTTGTTTAACTTTTTGACTTTGGGCTATTACCCCAATTTGTCCAAGCCCAACTCCTAAGAGGATAAAACTACCACCAATATACTGGGCTGTGTTGGGAGCTTCACCTAAAATTAAATAAGCACTGAGAATACCTGCGATCGGATGGCAAGAGTTAAATAGAGAAATTTCAGCTAGGTTAGATTTCTTGATTCCCATCAGCCAGCATAACTGTCCCATGACTACAATTACGGCACTATAAACTAGCATCCATTCCCATAGAAACGGTGAAAAAATATCGCTAAAATGGTGGAATCCAAATAAAATAACTACAATAGTTCCAAATACACAGGTTCCAATTAACATTCTAAATACTGTGAAAATCCCTAAAGAGATATGATTTAAGGTCATTTTACTAATACTGCCTGCGATCGCCAAACATAATGCGGCAATAATAGTTAATACTTCACCTTTGCCAAACATAATGCCATTAGTTTGTTGAAGTAAAATTATTAATGATATGCCGATAAAACTGGTGACGGCTCCTGCGATTACCCAAGCATTAGTTTTAATCTTTAAAATAAATAGGGCGATCCCTAAGACAATTAAAGGCTCAATTCTCCCAATTAAAATCACATTATTGACTAGGGTTTGATCTAGAGCAGCAAAAATCAATGACGGTGCCAAAGTTCCCCCTAAAATTGCCGTAATCATCATTAAAACCCAGTCCTTTAGACAGATTTTCTTTAGATTATTAAGCTTTAATTCTTGCCAATAGATCAGCGATAGTATAAATAGAGCGCAGAGATTGCCGACAAATAGAGTATTGCAAAAAGAAATGGGATTTCTACCGTGAATAGGATTTTCTGCCCCTAGTTTTTGTAACTTTCGACTGACTGCACTAGCAGCTCCAAATATTATTGTCCCAACCAGTAAAAATACTCTAGATGAAGAATGGGATTTGGGATTTAAAACCCCAGAGAATTCGGCAGCCATTGTGAATATGTTGTTAGATATACTTTGATTTAAGACGATCAAAATGAATTTTTGCTGAGGATTATGATCTGGTAATTTCGCTAATGTTTCTATACTCCTTTAATAATGATTTAATATCCATCCTTTAGACTGGATTCATCTCATAGAATTCTTAATTGGGGATTTGAAACCATGACTATCGAATTTGGACGAGAAGTATGTGGTGATCGCTCCTTAGCCGAAAAATACGAATGGCTTGTCACTAATGGCATTGGTGGCTATGCTTCTGGTACAATTTCGGGTACTCTGACCCGTCGCTATCATGGATTATTAATAGCTGCTTTAAACCCTCCCTTAGAGCGATCGCTTCTAGTTACCAAACTTGATGAAACAATAGAATATCAAAGTCACCTCTATCCACTGCATACTAATCGTTGGGCAGATGGCACTATCAATCCCTTAGGTTATCTTAATATTGAAAGCTTTACCCTCGAGGGCACTATCCCCAGATGGAACTATGCCTGTGCTGATGCTTTACTCCAAAAACGGGTTTGGATGGAGCATGGAGAAAATACTACCTATATTCAATACTACCTAGAACGAGCTACTGCTCCCATTACTCTTACAATTAAAGCGCTGGTAAATTATCGTGACTATCACCACACTACGGTAGCTAATAATTGGCAAATGCAGCTAGATGTGCTTGGTCAGGAAGTGTGTATTCGGGCTTTTTCCTCCGCCATGCCTTTTTATCTTTTTAGCGATCGCGGTAATTTATCTATTCATCACGATTGGTATAAAGGATTCGATCTGGCAATTGAAAGAGAACGAGGTTTAGGAAATTACGAAGATCATCTCCATGCGGTTACTTTTACCGTAGAACTAAATATGGGTGAGACTTTAATCCTTACTGCTAGTACAGAAGTGAATGCCTTAGATAAAAGCAAACATTATGGAAAATCTGCTCTACAATCTCAAAGCGATCGTGAAGCTAAACTTTTAGAAACTTTTTATTCTGCTGATTACTTAAAGATCAATACTCAATCTGCTCCAAGTTGGATTAAACACATAGTCCTTGCCGCCAATCAGTTTATTGTGGAACGTCCGCAACGATTCAGTCAATTATCAGAAGGGACTAATCGAACTAACGGCAAAACTATCATCGCTGGTTATCATTGGTTTTCAGATTGGGGCAGAGATACCATGATTAGCTTGCCGGGGCTAACATTGGCAACTGGTCATCCTGAAATTGCTCGTTCCATTATCATCACTTTTGCCCAATATCTCGATCAAGGAATGCTCCCAAATCGGTTTCCTGATCAAGGCGAACAGCCAGAATATAATACTGTGGATGCCACCCTTTGGTACTTTGAAGCTATCCGTTCTTACCATGCTGTAACTCAAGATGATCAATTATTGGCACAACTTTTTCCTGCCCTTGAGGAGATTATTGACTGGCACTGTAGGGGTACCCGCTATAATATTCACGTTGATAGTGACGGACTGCTCTATGCTGGGGAAGATAGTGTCCAGTTGACTTGGATGGATGCTAAGGTCGGAGATTGGGTTGTAACGCCCCGCATTGGTAAACCGATTGAAATTAATGTTCTGTGGTACTGCGCACTTACTACGATGACAGCGATCGCCCAACGCTTAGGTAAACCTCATGAATTATATGAAAACCTAGCAGAACATACTAGGATTGGATTTCAACAGTTTTGGCATGAGTCTAAAGGCTACTGCTACGATGTCTTAAATACCGACGGTAATGACGACTCTTTGCGTCCAAATCAAATTTTTGCGGTTGCCCTTCCCAAATCCCCTTTATTAACTTCCTCTCAACAAAAAAGTATAGTTGATGTCTGTGGGCGATCGCTTTTGACTTCCTATGGCTTACGTTCTCTTTCACCTAACCATCCTCAGTACTGCGGATATTATGAAGGAGATTCGTTACAGCGTGATAGCTGTTATCACCAAGGTACAGTATGGGGTTGGCTATTAGGCGCATACATTCGGGCACATTTACGCATTTATCAAAACCCAGATCAAGCCTATAAGCTACTGCAACCTATGTCCCATCATCTTAAATCTATAGGAATAGGAAGTTTGAGTGAAATCTTTGATGGCAATGCCCCAATGACGGCAAAAGGCTGTATTGCTCAAGCTTGGACTGTGGCAGAAGTATTGCAAACATGGGTAGCTATTAAGCGGAGTCGTACCTAGGGTATAGAGCCTGTTTCATATTTATTATGAGCAAGATTTATGATGCTTAGAAAATGCTAAATCCATACTCAAGTAGCCTAACAGATAAAGAATGGGAAATTATAGAACCATTGCTCCCAAAGAAAAAGCAAACTAGACCGCCAACTTGGACAAAAAGACAAATTTTAGACGGCATACTCTACCAACTCAAAAACGGCTGTAATTGGCGAGATATGCCCCGAGACTTACCACCATTCTCTACAGTGTATCGATACTACAAGGAGTGGAAAGATACAGGTACATTTACTGCGATTATGGAAGCTTTGCATTCAACAGCCCGTGAACAGTCAAAAAAAATCAAAATGGACAACTTTAATCATCATTGACTCACAAGCAGTGAAAAATACTTGTAATGCAAGTATAGAATCCAAGGGCTTCTGCTCCTACAAAGCAACTAACGGGATCAAAAGACATTTAGCCGTTGACACTCTGGGTATTTAACAAGAGCAAATGTATCAGATGACCAAGGACTGATTGAGATGTTAACGTTTAACATTGATTACTTCAAATCGAAGCCAGATGACATTACGCTAACTACGATATTGCTGGATAGTGGTTATCATATCGAAAAATTGACGACTGATTTACAGAAGGTTTATCCTGAGATTATGACTAAGATTAGGTTTGAAATTTCTCCTAAGGTATCAAAGCAACAGAAGGCAGAAAAAGGTCTGTCTGGGTTTGTAGTTGTGCCGACAAGGTGGGTAATTGAAAGGTCAAATGCTTGGGTTGAAAGATGCAAAATCTTAGTTAAGAACTTTGAGAGAACTCTCGTTAATGCTACAGCTAAACTCAATCTTTGCTTTATTCGCTTGATGCTAAAAAGAATTGCTACTCATGAGATATGAAACAGGCTCTATAAACTCTTTGAAGTCTTGGTTGAGCATTGTATTTATATTGATGATATTCTCGGCGAATTTGTTCGAGGGTTTCTAGTCGCTTTTGGGGTGTTTGTTGTTGCCAGTATTGAAAATCAGTAGTTTGTTGTTTGATGTTAATTCTGGTAATTACTTTTTCCATTTTTTATCGCATCAAAGTTCCATCGCCTATATCAATCGAAATCGCCTCGGTTGGCTGACCGACAGAAATATATAAAACGTCAGCCTCTTCATCATAATCCCAAGTCATTTGAACTGTTGAATTCGGTAAAATTTTTGCGCATCCATACTGTTGTTCTCCCTAAAGATAATCTTCTAGCAAGGTAAGCAGTTAAAATGAATCCATCACTTGAGGATAACTCTCTATATGCTACGACTAAATTAGAGTTAAAAACATGGGCAAATCTAGAAGCTTAAGTTTAATTCAGCTTGATCAAAAATATCAAAACCTTCACTCTGACTTAACCTTAGGACTTTTGGCACTAGTCAGTTTAATTTTGTTTGGGACTTTGGGGTATCAATGGCTAGAGGGCTGGAGTAGCATAGATTCGCTATTTATGACTGTGATTACCCTCACTACCATTGGCTTTGGGGAGACCCATCCCCTTGATGATCGAGGCAGAATTTTTACGATGGTCTTAATTGGCTTGGGTATAGTTATCATTACTTATATTGGTAATAAATTTACTCAAGCTTTGGTTGAAGGCTATTTCCAGAAAACAATTCAAGTCACACGCCAACGCAAAATTATGGAATCCTTGAACAATCACTATATTATCTGCGGTTTTGGGCGGGCAGGTCGTCAGGTTACCAGTGAGTTTGCTGCCGAAGGCGTACCTTTTGTTGTAGTTGATACAAGTTTAGAACAAATTGAAATTGCTGAAGAACTTGGATATAAAGCAATTCAAGGTGATGCTACCCTTGATCATGACCTATTAAAAGTTGGCATTGAACGGGCAGTTTGCTTGATCTGTACCTTACCCTCCGATGCCGAAAACCTCTACACGGTGATGTCAGCCAAGACCTTAAATCCGCAAATTAGAGCGATCGCCCGTGCCAGTAACGAAGAAGCTATTAAAAAAATGCGGCGAGGTGGAGCCGATGAAGTGGTTTCCCCTTATATTACAGGCGGAAAAAGGATGGCTGCGGCTGCTCTGAGACCCCAAGTTATGGATTTTATGGATGGAATTCTTTCAGGGAAAAATCGCTCTTACTACATTGAAGAATTTCGCCTTGATGCCAATTGTCCATACCTAGGGCAGAGTTTGCAGGAAGCAAGAATGCGCTCAAAAACTGGAGCATTAGTCTTAGCTATCCGCCGCTATGATGGGGAACTAATTGGCGGACCCAGTGCCGAAACCTTAATTCAAACAGGAGATGTGTTTATTTGCATGGGTACTCCTGAACAACTGCGAGAACTAAACCAGTTGTTATCACCAACCAACCAATTACCTCGGACACCTCGAAATATCTAAATATAAAGTGGACTATGCCATAGGATTAAACACAAAACTGCTTAACAATGCTTAAATGTTAGGTAGTTAAGTATATGTTTCATGCAGCCAACCGATCCGAATAAATTTACTGAAAAAGCTTGGGAAGCAATTGTCAAATCCCAAGAAGTAGCAAGGCGTTCTCAGCACCAAGAGCTAGAAGTAGAGCATCTGTTGACAACAATATTGGAGCAGAATGGTCTAGCTACGGTGATCTTAAGTGCCGCTTCCTTACCCACTGCCCGTGTGCAGAAAATTACCGAAGACTTTTTAGCACAGCAACCTAGGGTCAAAAGCCCCGATCAACTTTACTTAGGTAGAAGTCTGGAAGTGTGGCTCGATCGCGCCGATGAAGCTCGACAGTCTATGGAGGATGAATTTATTTCCATTGAGCATTTGCTGTTAGGTTTAGTAGATGACGATCGCCTAGGGAAAAGATTATTTAAGAGCATTGGTGGCGATCGCAAAAAATTAGAGGCTGCTATTAAAAAAGTCAGAGGCAACCAAACCGTATCCGATCAAAACCCTGAAGCTAAGTATGCGTCTTTACAAAAATATGGGCGTGATCTCACTGAAAGTGCTAAAGCAGGAAAGCTTGATCCCGTAATTGGTCGTGATGATGAAATTAGAAGAGTGATTCAAGTTTTATCACGGCGGACAAAAAATAATCCCGTATTAATAGGTGAACCAGGCGTTGGTAAAACTGCGATCGCCGAAGGATTAGCGCAAAGAATTATCAGAGGCGATGTGCCAGAATCCCTAAAGGGTCGAACTTTAATTAGTTTAGATATGGGAGCATTAATTGCGGGGGCAAAGTACCGTGGTGAATTTGAAGATCGGCTCAAAGCTGTACTCAAGGAAGTAATGACCTCAGATGGACAGATCGTTTTATTCATAGATGAATTACATACTGTAGTTGGGGCGGGTGCCACCCAAGGCTCTATGGATGCGGGTAATTTACTCAAACCGATGCTGGCTAGGGGAGAATTGCGCTGTATTGGTGCCACGACTTTGGATGAGTATCGCAAGTACATCGAAAAAGATGCTGCCCTAGAACGCCGCTTCCAACAGGTTTATGTCGATCAACCCAGTGTGGAGGATACAATTTCAATTTTACGGGGACTCAAGGAACGTTATGAAGTTCATCATGGGGTGAAGATTTCCGATTCCGCCCTAGTTGCTGCCTCTACGTTGTCTAACCGATATATTAGCGATCGCTTCCTGCCTGATAAGGCGATCGATCTTGTAGATGAAGCTGCGGCTAAGCTCAAAATGGAAATTACTTCCAAACCTGTGGAACTTGATGAAATTGATCGCAGGTTACTGCAATTGGAAATGGAGCGACTGTCTTTGCAAAATGAAGGACAATTTACTTCCGTAGAACGGATCGAACAACAGGATGGCAAAGTTACCTATAAAACTAAAAGTGCTCAGGCGATCGCTGAAAGATTAGATCGGATTAATAAAGAGGTTACTGATTTAAAGGAAAAGCAAATTACCCTAAATGCCCAATGGACATCGGAAAAGGATAAAATTGAGAAGGTACAGGAACTCAAGGAGCAAATCGATCAAGTTAGGTTACAAATTGCCCAAGCAGAAAGGGATTATGACCTGACTAAGGCTGCTGCTCTTCAGTATGGCACCCTCTCGGATTTAGAGAAAAAACTAGATGATGCCGAATTAGAACTAGACAAATCTCGTGCTGATGGTTCTACCCTATTTAGGGAACAGGTAACCGAGGATGATATTGCCGAAATTGTGGCACGATGGACAGGAATCCCCGTTACCAGCTTATTGGAATCGGAACGCCAAAAACTCCTAAAACTGGAATCCCATCTCCACGAACGGGTCGTCGGACAGGAGGAAGCTGTAACCTCTGTGGCATCAGCTATTCGCCGAGCTAGAGCAGGAATGCAAGACCCCAATCGTCCCATCGGCTCCTTTCTGTTTTTAGGTCCCACAGGTGTGGGTAAAACTGAACTAGCCCGAACTCTGGCACAGTTTATGTTTGACACCGATACTGCCATGATTCGCATTGATATGTCTGAATATATGGAAAAGCATTCGGTTTCTAGACTGCTAGGCGCACCTCCCGGTTATGTCGGCTACGAAGAAGGAGGGCAACTTTCCGAAGCAGTCCGTCGCCATCCCTATTCAGTTATTCTCTTTGATGAAATTGAGAAAGCTCACCCTGATGTCTTTAATATTCTCCTACAAGTGCTTGATGACGGTCGTATCACCGATAGCCAAGGTCGTTTGATTGACTGTAAAAATACAGTGATCATTATGACTAGTAATATTGGCAGTGAATATATTTTAGATATTGCCGATAATGATGCTAAGTATGAAGAAGTACGCCGTCGGGTGACAGATGCCCTCAGACAAAACTTCCGACCTGAATTTCTCAATCGAATTGATGAAACCGTGATTTTCCAAGCTTTAAGTAAGTCGGAAATCAAGGCGATCGCTCTATTGCAGATTAAACGCATTGAACAACGCCTTGCTGATCAAAAACTGAGTTTGGTTCTATCGCCTGAAGCTAGGGATTATATTGCTGAGATTGGTTATGACCCCATCTATGGAGCCAGACCTCTGAAGCGGGCAATTCAAAGGGAAATTGAAAATCCAATCGCCACGAAAATCTTAGAAGGCACTTTCACCTCTGGAAATACCATTGCGATCGCCTTCGAAGATGAAAAGCTGACATTCACAGCGCAATAATTTTTAAGCTTTAACCCTTAACGCAAACCACCTGTTTTAAAGTAGCAACTACTTCTACCAAGTCAGCTTGATTACTCATCACCTGTTCAATTGGTTTGTAGGCACCAGGAATTTCATCTAGGATGCCCTCATCCTTGCGACATTCCACTCCTTGAGTTTGTGCCACTAGATCGTCAAGAGTAAAGTTATGCTTTGCTTTATGCCGAGACATTAACCTTCCTGCCCCGTGGGAACAGGAACAATAGCTATGGGCATTACCTTTCCCTTTGACAATAAAGGATTTTGCTCCCATTGATCCGGGAATAATTCCATAGTCTTCTTCCCTAGCTCGTACTGCACCCTTACGGGTGACATAGACATCTTCACCAAAATGCACTTCCTTTTCGGCATAGTTGTGATGGCAATTTACGGAAATTAAAGGCTTAGAGGGTTTTCCTCCCGCTAAATGCTTTTCGATAATTTTCTTAAATCGTTCCATCATCACTTCCCGATTAACTTGAGCATAGTTTTGCGCCCACTGTAGATCGTGCCAATAGGCTTGAAATTCAGGCGATCGCTCGATAAAATACGCTAAATCAGGATCAGGTAAATTAGTTTCAGCCATTTTAGCTAAACCCTTGGCAGTATTGATATGACATTGCGCCATCACGTTACCAACTCCACGGGAACCTGAATGCAGCATTAACCATACTTGATTTTCCGTATCTACACAGACCTCAAGGAAGTGATTACCCCCACCAAGGGAACCCATTTGGCGTAGAGCTTTACGCTCCAAATCCTGAACTCCTCTATGCAGGTGCTTAAATTCTCGCCATCCATCCCAATTCTGTACAGTCTTATCAACTTCCCTATTTTCATTAAAGCCGACGGGAATAGCTGACTCAATATCCATGCGCATCTTTTTGAGTTTTCCTTCCAACTGCTCAGAAGTATAGCTAGTCTTGATTGCAGCCATCCCACAACCAATATCTACCCCCACAGCAGCAGGAATAATTGCATCTTTTGTGGCAATTACAGAACCCACTAAGGCACCTTTGCCAAGGTGAACATCGGGCATGAGAGCAACGTGCTTAAATACAAATGGAAGAGATGCAACATTCTTTGCCATTCGCATTTCTTCGGGATTAAGCTGATGATTTGCCCATGACAGCACAGGATCAGCAATTTCTAGTTTTTCGTAGGGCATAACCCTTAGCCTCTCAATTATCTTTGACCGATTCTTTATCTTTATTCTGTTTAAAAATTGAGTAAATGGAAAAATCCCATCAACATCCAATTAGTGACTAGAATAATTATTTGGTAATATTAATACTACATTATACTACAATAATATGCAAGCTATATCTGCTAGATTTTTCTTGATACATTATTTCATTTAGTGAATTGTATTTTTGATTATGATCGCCCAACCGCTCACTAAAAAGTAACAAATAACACTAATAAATTTGATAACAGTTATTGCTATTAGCTGTTATTGCAACGAAAATATTAACACTAAGATTATTATGAGGTCTAGATTTATGAATGTGTCTCTAACATCTGAGCTAGAAAGCTTTATGCAAAGAAAGGTTAATATTGGCTTGTACTATTTTGCTAGTTAGGTTGAGATTGTTACAGGAACGAGATCAACTTCAACAGTTGCGTTTACAGGAGTTACGTCAAGATATTCAGGCAGGTTTAGATAGTGGTGATCCTACACCCCTTGATATACAGGCAGTAAAGGCAAAGGCTCGGCAGCGCAAGCAACAAAAGCAGGTACAATAATGGTAATTATTCTGAAGCGTCCGCTTGCTGAGTTGGATTTCCTAGACATTTGGGATTATATTGCGGATGATATTCCAGATGGAGTAGATGATTTTTTAGATCAAAAGTTAGTGGTATATGACAAAGTGAAACAAGATTATGCTCAAAACTTTAACTTAGCAGTCTTTCCATCTTTAGGGTTTAATAATACCTTTGCCATTACGATCCGCTCTAGCGATGCAAAACGTTTACATATCAAAACTATCTCTGATGTTGCTAAGTATACCCAGCAATGGCAAGCTGGTTTTGGGTATGAATTTCTTGAACGTGCGGATGGTTTTACTGGTTTAGCCAAAACCTATGGACTCAAGTTTACCAAGCCACCAAAGCAGATGGATTTGGGATTAATCTATGATGCCCTCGCTAAAAAGCAGGTGGATTTGATTGCGGGTGACTCAACTAATGGCTTAATTCCAGTTTTAGATCTATTTGTGCTTAAGGATGATAAAAACTACTTTCCACCTTATCAAGCTGTCCCAATTTTTAATCAAAAAATTCTCCAAAAACATCCAGAGATTGGATTAGCAATTAATCAGTTAGTAGGCTTAATTTCCAATGAAGAAATGCAAAAAATGAATTACGAAGTGGATAAGCAATCACAGCCTGTAGAAGTTGTTGTTGATAATTGGTTAAAATCTAAGCAATTAAAGTCTTAGATCAGGTTTGAGTTTATATTTGCGATCGCAAATTGGATATGAATTTCTTAGCAAAAATACTGACTTGGTATTTATCATTAAATGGATTTTCAGAAAATATACCTTTGTCTGAGATGCAAACCCATCTAGCAAACTCTCGACTTAGACTGTTAGTGTATTTACAGAAAATATGACTACAAGAAGCTTTTGGTTTGATTGATGTGATCGCTACTTAGGCGATTAAAAAAGGATATAAAGTATGTTGAAAAACTTTTGGTATGCCATCTGTTTATCCAAAGAATTAGAATCGAAACCGATTGGCATAACTGCCTTGGGCAGCGATCTAGTTATCTATCGCAATAGCAACAATGAGCCAATTGTGATGAGTAATTTATGCGTTCATCGTGGGGCATCATTAAGTAGTGGTTGGGTAAAGCAAGATTGTATCGTATGCCCCTATCACGGTTGGGAATATAAATCAGATGGTAGTTGTATCAAAATTCCGTCCTATAAAGAAAATGTGCCAATACCAAATAAAGCCAGAGTACTAACCTACCCAACTCAAGAGAAATATGGACTTATCTGGGCTTTCATCGGAGATATTTCTGAATCAGAGCGACCACCCATCCCTATATTCTCAGAGTATGATGACCCAAAGTACAAAAAACTATGGGGGGATTACAGTTGGGATGTGAATTATACTCGTGCTGTGGAAAATGGCATAGATATAGCTCATGCTCCGTTTGTTCATGCAGGTAGTTTTGGTAATCCAGAAGAGTCTGAAGTAGAAAACTATCAAGTGGAAAAATCAGATTGGGGTGGAGATGCAACCGTCAATTTGAATCCTACCCCCCCAAGAGGGCTTTGGAGTATATTTAGCAGAGGTAAAGCCCGACCACCAATTAAAACAACTACTGGTTATTGGATGCCGAATATTACCCGATTACAAGTACGCCTGCCCATCGGTGAATTTATTCTGTATGTCTGCCATTTACCAATTGATAATTACCATACTAGGAGTATTTGGCTTCAGCTTCGTAGCTTTTTTACTAACTCAGTTTTTGATCGGGATAGTTATCAACGTGTTATCAAAATTTTTGAGGAAGATAGGCAAACAGTTATGGAATTAAAGCCGCAAATACTACCCTACGATCTAGGAACCGAACTGCATGTCCGTAGTGATGCAATTCAAATTCATTTCCGCAAAGAGTGTAATAGGTATGCTCATAAGGTTTGGACTATTGAATCTAAGTAAAATTTCAAATCAATGAAGAAGTTGCCACAGCAATGGGAAACTTTAGAGACTCATCAATTTTTTACAGGCGGTTGCCCGTATTTTTATAGTGGGAAGGGAGTAGTATTTAACGGTTTAGCATTAGTTAGCATTTTCAGCCTTTCGTTTCAAATGCTCCAGCCATGCCACAAGCGATTTATCAAGTATTCTCTGCATCATCCCTCGCGAGAGACTGACCAACCATCCCTCAAATGATTCTTCAGTTCTGACCAGTACAGCATTTTCATGTGGCTCAAGTATCCAAACATGGATAGCTTGAGTCCCGACTACTCTGCCTGTCCAACTCATTCGACGTTGAGGGTCAACCTGTTGCAACGTTGATGTTATCAATGTTCCGCCTGACTTCCAACGAAAGGTCGCACTAGGCTTAATTACCCCTTCCAGTCTTGACTCTGAAATATTTGGGTTCCAGTCACACCAATGATTAATGTCAGTTAAAAGTTCCCAGATTATTTCACTGGAAGCATTAATAATAATTTCATGTCGAGAGATTGCGGGTGCCTTAGAATTAATTTCCATCATGTACCTCTGTTCTAATAGTTCTAATAGTCCAATGCTACTAGATGGACATTTGGCTCGGCATTGACTTAGGTTAAGAAAGACTCCGTTGATAGATTCGCCGCTTTAATCGACTCAAAGATTCAGGTTCAATTCCTAAATATGATGCCAGGTAATGCTGCGGAATTTGCTGTAGGAGTTGTGATTCCGTCTCTATAGAGCCTGTTTCATATCTATTATGAGCAAGATGTATGATACTTAGAAAATGCTAAATCCATACTCAAGTAGCCTAACAGATAAAGAATGGGAAATTATAGAACCATTGCTCCCAAAGAAAAAGCAAACTAGACCGCCAACTTGGACAAAAAGACAAATTTTAGACGGCATACTCTACCAACTCAAAAACGGTTGTAATTGGCGAGATATGCCCCGAGACTTACCACCATTCTCTACAGTCTATCGATACTACAAGGAGTGGAAAGATACAGGTACATTTACTGCGATTATGGAAACCTTGCATTCAACAGCCCGTGAACAGTCAAAAAAAATCAAAATGGACAACTTTAATCATCATTGACTCACAAGCAGTGAAAAATACTTGTAATGCAAGTATAGAATCCAAGGGCTTCTGCTCCTACAAAGCAACTAACGGGATCAAAAGACATTTAGCCGTTGATACTCTGGGATTTCCTTTCTTTACCTATTTAACAAGAGCAAATGTATCAGATGACCAAGGACTGATTGAGATGTTAACGATTAACATTGATTACTTCAAATCGAAACCAGATGACATTACGCTAACTACGATATTGCTGGATAGTGGTTATCATATCGAGAAACTGATCCAAGAACTAGAGAAGATATATCCTGAGATTATGACTAAGATTAGGTTTGAAATTTCTCCTAAGGTATCAAAGCAACAGAAGGCAGAAAAAGGTCTGTCTGGGTTTGTAGTTGTGCCGACAAGGTGGGTAATTGAAAGGTCAAATGCTTGGGTTGAAAGATGCAAAATCTTAGTTAAGAACTTTGAGAGAACTCTCGTTAATGCTACAGCTAAACTCAATCTTTGCTTTATTCGTTTGATGCTAAAAAGAATTGCTACTCATGAGATATGAAACAGGCTCTATAAGATGAAGATACCGATGTTCAGGTGGATCTCGATACAAAGATAGGAGGCGATCTCATAACCGAAAAGCCAGATATTCAACAATCAGCCTTAATAATTTTTGTCCATTTGGTGCTGATTCCAAAACTTGAATAACCTGTTTATTCAAAATTAGAACCTCCGCATCTTCAATGGCTTGACAGGAAAAATAGGCTGGCTGTTGTAGTCGAAAATTCTGATAATCTCCAACCGTATGATTCTCAGGGTGGAAAAACAATGTAAGTTCTTTACCATCTTTCAAAAAAAACATTCTGAGGCAGCCTTTTAGGACTAAGCCAACAAAGTCGCAAGTCTCACCCTCTCGAAATAAGAATTCTCCTTTACGCAAGTTCCTTGCCTCTAAGAGAGGCTCAACCAACACCCAGTCAATCGCGAACTGAGGCAAAATCTTTTGAATAAATAAATGTAATGGTTCGTACATTTTAGCGACTCGACTAATTGTGGCTACGAAAAAAAGGCGTTGCAGAGTTTAGTATGAACCAAATATTGCTTAAAGGCTAGGAATAATATCCAGCATAAACTTTAATTCCTAGGGTTTGTATATTTCATACCTAGATCTGCAACGCCGACTTTGATTTCTACTTAATTCCCTTTATCAATGATTGATAATGCCTCGTTTAACAGCGATCAAGGCAGCTTGAGTACGATCGCTGACTGCCAACTTACTCAAAATACTATTGACATGATATTTAATCGTGCTTTCCGATAAATACAACGCACTAGCGATTTCCTGATTGCTCATTCCTTTAGCGATTAGTTGCAACACCTCCACTTCGCGATTGCTTAGCTGAGGGCGATTGAGTCGTTCTGACAACTTTTCTCCCACTTCAGGGGGAATATATTTCATGCCGCCGTGAACTTTTCTGATCGCACTCACAATTTCATCGACAGGAGCGTTTTTAAAGATATATCCTCTAGCTCCAGCCTTTAATCCTCGGTAAATATCTTCATCGCCATCATAGGTGGTTAGAACGATTATACGTGATTCGGGAAACTCTTGATGAATAGCAGCGATTGCTTCTACCCCGCTTATTTCTGGCATTCGTAAATCCATTAAAGTCACGTCTGGAGAATGCTGACGGAACAATTCAATAGCTTCTAGACCGTTATTCGCTTCTGCGACAACTTCCATATTGGGCGTGTAGTCAATCATTAGTACTAGTCCACTCCTTACAATCGGATGATCGTCAACAAGCATAATTCGGATTGATTTTTCTGTCATACTTTTAGTTTTATGGGGACTTCGACTCTAATTTCTGTGCCCAATCCCAGAGAACTATTTATTGCGAATTTTCCTCCAAGACGATCGGTGCGCTCAGACATGCTTAAAAGCCCGAAACCGCCACTTTCTCCTTCCAGTTGGAAGCCCCGACCGTCATCAATGATACTCAAGGAGACCGTGCGATCGCTGTATGTGAGGATAATGGAGAGAGTATTAGCATCGGCATGTTTTAGAGAATTGGTAATTGCCTCTTGGGTTAGCTTGAGGAGGTTGTACCCGACTATTGGGGAAACCTCAAAGGGCGTACCTATGATTTGCACAGAAACTTGAATACAGGCATCGCAGGTGAGCCTATCGACCGATTGAGAGAGCTTATCTATGAGGTTTGAATATTCTTGGGCAGTTGGATAGATTTCCCATACTGATCGCCTTGCCTCACTAAGTCCTGATTGAGCTATGTCGTTAATACGATTGAGTATTGATTCGATCGCAGTTGGATCTTGCTGCAGCATCCACCTGGCTACCCCAGTTTGAATTGAAATACTTGTAAATGACTGTGCTAAGGTATCGTGAATCTCGCCAGCTAATCGGTTTCGTTCGACATAGAGTGCAGCTTGCTTTGCTTGTTCAGCCCTTTTTAGAAGTTGGATTGCCAAAGTTGCTTGGTGAGCCAAAGCTTGAGTTAGCTCTAGTTCATCTGGTTCTAGCAGGCGTTTTTGATCGAAGCGAATGGTGAAGCTGCCAATTATTTCTGACCCCAGCAAGAGAGGGATGCCTAGTAGGGTTTTTATGCCCAATCGTTGCATGTGTCTCCGCATAGGGGCAGGTATTTCGGGATAATCATCTACCTGATATATCACGGGAATGCGATCACGAATGTGTTTCTTTAACAACAGATCGGCAGATAGATTTTGTCCACGTATCCATTTCCCTGATAAGAGTGGGGCATTTTCGGGCGTCGCAGGGACGATATTGCCATCTAAATAAACAGTATGGATGACAAAAGTATCAGCGAGTGGGTCGTAAAACCAAAGTGCAGAAGAAGAAGAATTGAGTTGAGCGGAGGTAACTTTTAGTACATGACCTAAAGAAAGTTCTAGTTTGGGTTCCGTTGCCAAGACATCTAAAGTCTGTTTCAGAGTAGCATTGGCTCTAGCTATCTGAACAACACGCACTTGAGCGGCTTTCTCTTGCTCACGGGCGATCGCTGTTTGTTTCTCTATTTCGGCTTGCCTAGAAACAACAATCGCTAAGCCCACTAGCCGTGCTATTGCCAAGCCAAATTCAATTTGAGACTCAGAAAATTGACGATGAGCAGGGAAAAAGATGACTAGCCCCCCAATCGAGCGATCATCTATAATTACGGGGACGTTCAAGAATTTTTGCGTACCATTTTTGACGTACCAACCCCTAATCTTAGCAATCTCTTCTGGGGCATATGGTAATTGCTCCACATCTTCTACCAACACATATTTCTATCGATTTGTCATCGGTTCCATATGGAGGGTATCGGGGACAATCGTTAATGAAGGAACACCGTGATGTCCTTCTAACTCCTCTCCAGAAAACATCTGTCCATTGAGATAGCTGAGCCGTTTGGCAACAGTTTTCTCATCCAGAGATTCCCACCATTCCACCAGTGGTGCATCAAATTGCTCGGCGATCGCTTGCAAGACGTTGCCTAGGAGTAAATCTAAACTTGTATTTTTTGCCATCAAAGCCAAAACTCTCTGTATAGCTTGGTTGGCTTGGGTAAGTTCGGCGAAATGAGTCTCGGCAGCACGTTCTTGCTCATGGGCGATCGCCCCTTGTTTTGCTTCTTCTGCTAAATTAGTTAGTTGAATTGACAATGCGGCTTGATGCCCTAGTGCTTGCAGTAATTCAACTTTTTGTTTACTAATCAGATCGTTGTTACTAAAAGCTATTGCTAGGTGACCAAATAACTTACCTCCAGCAATCAGAGGCAAAGCGAGTACCTGCCTACAGTTACTTTCTCGTAGATAAGCAATAGATTCTACCCCAAATAGATGTTTTTCAGTTTCTATATCAAAGAAACGTGGTTTCTGTATCTCCAACAAAGTTTTATGAAACCCTGCTTCTTCCGCAGGCATTTCGGAGGCAATTAGTGTTTCTTCTATAATTCCATCATTTTCCACGAGAACGGCGGTACTTAGTACCTTTCTCTTTTCATCAAAAAGGATTAGATGTGCTACATTGGCATTTAGTTGAGACATTACTTCCTGTGTAATATAGCCCAAAAATGATGATAGATTCCGATTCTCAGCTAGACGCGCTGAACTACGGGCTAGTGCATCATTAGCCTTCACTAGTTCAAATTCTGTTAGTTTTTCTCTCTTCGTTCGCTCCTGAAATTTACCCAACTCAGTTCTTAGGGCAATGTTTTCTTGCTCTAATTTGGCAATATGTTCTAGGAGTTTAGCTGTATCAGAGATCGCCATCGTTAGTTACCCAAGAATGCCCAAAATGACTTTGGCACTATGATTTGTATTAATTCAGAGCTACTTTAAGATATCTTAATCTTAACTTTAAGCATTATCCATCCTTGTTGACTTGTCATACAGCCTAAATAGTCCCCATACTTAAGTACAGTTTAAGTTGAGCTATTTAGACAAAAAATTTGAACTATTTTGCTAGTGACTCCTCATGATCTTTTCATTACTGTGATAGCTATTGTTTAGGAGAGCATTTCATGACCGAACTTAGCCCTAAAATTGTCGATAAGAAGCCAGTTGTGATAACCCTAGAATCTGGGACTTACTAATGGTGTAGCTGTGGCTTATCTGAAAATCAGCCTTTTTGTAATGGCGCACATAAGGGAAGCAATTTTCGACCAGTAGTTTTTGAGCTATCTGAACCGAAGAAGATAGCTTTATGCCTATGTAAACATACTGCTGAT
This sequence comes from Synechococcus sp. PCC 7502, assembly GCF_000317085.1. Lineage (NCBI taxonomy): Bacteria > Bacillati > Cyanobacteriota > Cyanophyceae > Pseudanabaenales > Pseudanabaenaceae > Pseudanabaenococcus > Pseudanabaenococcus habilitatus. The sequence goes on along the minus strand of NC_019702.1, from coordinate 3,128,013 downwards.
GCGCCCAGATGCGATGGTTCTCATTTGAAATTGACAGATAACGTAGCAGCCAAGTCAGCTTAGAACATTATGTCTTTAACCAAACTCTATGCTAGTCGCATCGATCTTAAGAATGAATATCGCACTCAACTGATTGACTTACTCAATCTAACCCTTGCCCTCACACTTGATCTTAAAAGTCAAGTTAAGCAAGCGCATTGGAATGTCAAAGGGATGAGTTTTTTAGAACTCCATCAATTATTTGATTCCATCGCCGAGCAATTTGATGAGTATATTGATCTGTACTGTATTAACTCATTCATATTCATTCAAACCTGATTCTTAAACCATGAAAAATAAATTTACAGTTGAAAATGCCGCAATGCTCCTAATTGATCACCAGCAAGGCACAATCAAACTCGCTCGCAATCTGCCCTATGCCGAAATAGTTCAAAACACACGCGCTCTGGCTCGTACCGCCGTTGAAACTGAAATGCCTTTGATTTTGACTAGTAGTATGGAAACAAATTTTCAAGGTTTATTGCTAGACGACATCCAAAAAATTGCCCCCGATGCCTATGAAAAACGCATAAAGCGTCCGGGAGTTGTAGATGCTTGGGAGTATGAAGATTTTAAAAAAGCAGTTGAGTCCACTGGTAAGAAAAAACTAATTATGGCAGGACTAACTAATGATGTTTGTATCGTCTATCCAGCAATTAGTGCCGTAGAAGATGGATATGAGGTACAGGTCGTGGTTGATGCCGGTGGTTCTCCTACCACACTAGCGGATGAAACTTCTCTGCGACGCATGGAAAAACATGGGGTAACCCTCACTTCAACCAATCAAGTCATGGCGGAGCTAGCGGTCTCATGGTCGGAAGATTTTGGACAGAAGATTCAAGCAATTATGTATGAAGAAGTGCTGGTCAAATTCCTTCAGTAATCGGTGGGAATCTGTCCGAAAGCATTTAAAACTATTTTTCTCAAAGGATATACTCAATGTCTGGGGTTCCACATATAGATTGCAGTCCGGGGGGTGAGCGATCGCATTCTCGCCATTTAACCAAAGAATTTATAACTGGATGGCTAGACGATCAGATTATTTATCGGGACTTAGGGCATCATCCTGTGCCATTTGTGACAGAAGCTTGGGTGGCGGGAACTTTTACGACTGCAGCAACACACTCCGATGAAGCTAAAGCGACATTGGCATTTTCCGATCGGCTCATAGATGCGTTTTTAAGTTGCAATCGCTATGTCATCGGTGTGCCTATGTATAACTTTGGTATTCCCGCAAATCTCAAAGCCTATATCGATCAAATTGTGCGGGTTGGACGTACTTTTTTGGTGGATCCCCAAACGGGTACCTATGAGGGCTTGGCAAAAAATAAAAAGATGCTGGTGAGCGCGGCTCGGGGGGGCAGCTATCCCAAAGACACGCCCATGGCGCAGTTTGACCTGCAAGAATCTTATATTAGGACAGGATTTAGTTTTATGGGTGTAACTGATATCTCTTTCATCTATGCAGATAACCTGAACATGAGGGATAAAGCAAGACAGAAGTCATTGGCAGCGGCAAGTCACAGCCTTCAACAATCTCTGGTAACTTGGTAGAAATCCGATGTAACTGAATCGGGACAAGTAGAGCGTTGGGTAACGCAAGGCACTCAAACTGAGATCATGAGCGATCGCCTTACATTTCAACTAATAACTAAAAGAGCAGATTATGACTATCATGAAAGTAGCGCAAATTAACAGTTACGGCGATCCTGAAGTTTTGGTATAGAGCCTGTTTCATATCTATTATGAGCAAGATGTATGATGCTTAGAAAATGCTAAATCCATACTCAAGTAGCCTAACAGATAAAGAATGGGAAATTATAGAACCATTGCTCCCAAAGAAAAAGCAAACTAGACCGCCAACTTGGACAAAAAGACAAATTTTAGACGGCATACTCTACCAACTCAAAAACGGTTGTAATTGGCGAGATATGCCCCGAGACTTACCACCATTCTCTACAGTCTATCGATACTACAAGGAGTGGAAAGATACAGGTACATTTACTGCGATTATGGAAACCTTGCATTCAACAGCCCGTGAACAGTCAAAAAAAATCAAAATGGACAACTTTAATCATCATTGACTCACAAGCAGTGAAAAATACTTGTAATGCAAGTATAGAATCCAAGGGCTTCTGCTCCTACAAAGCAACTAACGGGATCAAAAGACATTTAGCCGTTGATACTCTGGGATTTCCTTTCTTTACCTATTTAACAAGAGCAAATGTATCAGATGACCAAGGACTGATTGAGATGTTAACGATTAACATTGATTACTTCAAATCGAAACCAGATGACATTACGCTAACTACGATATTGCTGGATAGTGGTTATCATATCGAGAAACTGATCCAAGAACTAGAGAAGATATATCCTGAGATTATGACTAAGATTAGGTTTGAAATTTCTCCTAAGGTATCAAAGCAACAGAAGGCAGAAAAAGGTCTGTCTGGGTTTGTAGTTGTGCCGACAAGGTGGGTAATTGAAAGGTCAAATGCTTGGGTTGAAAGATGCAAAATCTTAGTTAAGAACTTTGAGAGAACTCTCGTTAATGCTACAGCTAAACTCAATCTTTGCTTTATTCGTTTGATGCTAAAAAGAATTGCTACTCATGAGATATGAAACAGGCTCTATATGCGGAAGCACCAAAACCTGAACCAAAAGAGAATGAAGTATTGATTCGCGTTCACGGTGTAGGGGTTAATCCCGCAGACTGGAAAATCCGACAGGGCTACCTTGCTAGTAAGTTTCCTTTTCCCATGCCTTTGATTTTAGGCTATGACCTCGCAGGCGTAATCGAATCTTTGGGCGATCGCGTTCATAATTTCAATCTAGGCGATGCCGTAATGGCAATGCTACCCTTACACCAATTAGGAGCATATGCCGAATATGTGGTGGCTGATGCTGCTTTGGTTGCGCCTAAACCCTCTAATCTTGACTTTTTCACTGCAGCAGCTGTTCCCAGTATTGCACTCACCGCTTGGCAGGCATTGTTTGATTTAGCAGGGTTAGAATCAGGACAAAAGATTTTGATTCATGGTGCTTCAGGTAGTGTCGGTCGGTTTGCCGTCCAGTTTGCCAAATGGAAAGGAGCAATCGTATTCGGAACTGCTTCTACCCAGAATCTCACAGCTATCCAACAGTTGGGAGTAGATTTGGCAATTGATTACATAAGCGATCACTTTGAAGATAAGGTGATAGATGTGGATGTGGTGCTAGATACCATTGGTGGCGGAACCAGAGCGCGATCGTGGCAAGTATTGAAGTCGGGCGGAATTTTAATTTCCACTGAAGGCGCAGGTGAGCCAGTAGTTTCTCCATCCCCAAATATCCGTGGTATTCCAGTTTTTGTGGAACTAAAAGATAACGCCCAACTGCGCCAAATTGGTGATCTAATTGAGAACGGGCAGATTCAAGCTCCATCGGTGGAGACTTTTGCTCTATCCGATGCTGCCCTCGCACACACTGCCATCCAACAGCAGCATCGGCGCGGCAAGTTAGTTTTGAGAGCTTTTGACGGATAGTGACACAATGATTTGAAGTCAGTCCTAATCATTGATCTCGGTCATTTCTGTCGGTAAGTCATAGTACTCGGTAATCTCTGAAAAATTGGTGAGAATCTGGTGTAATTGAATAGGAGAAAACACTCATGCATGGACAAGTGGAGCGTTGGGTAACTCAAAGCACTCAAGCTGAGACAATGAGCGATCGCCCAGAGTTTCGAGCTTACAGTCTAGGGCGGCACAATTTAGGGGCAGGGGTCGATCCTTTTTTGCAGCTAGATCATTTCTATATGCGGGCACCCATCTTTGCCCCTCATCCCCATGCTGGTTTTTCGGCAGTAACTTATCTATTTGAGGATTCGGTGGGATCATTTCAAAATCGTGATAGTTTGGGCGATTGTACCTTAATCCATCCGGGCGATTTGCATTGGACTCAGGCTGGCAGGGGCATCATCCATGAAGAAGTTCCTATTATGCCAAACGTACTCTGTCATGGTGTCCAAATTTTCGTTAACTTAGCAGCAAAATATAAATGGAGTCAGCCCGTTGCCCTGCATTTAAACTCGGATCGCGTTCCAGAATCAATGATTCCAGATGTAGGTAAAGTACGGGTAGTCGTTGGTTCTGCCTTTGGATTAAAATCCCCGATCCAACCTTTAACTTCTGTGACCCTACTAGACGTAACTCTATCATCCCATGGAGAGATATCGCATAGCCTCCCCTCCACCCATAACGCCTTTGTACATGTGATCGAGGGCAGTGGTGAGTTTGGGGCAAAGCGATCGCGCCTAAAATCCTTAGATGCTGCTTTGCTAAATTCTGGGGGTGAAATTGTGACTGTACAGGCTGCTGCTGCTGGCTTACATTACATCCTAGGTGCAGGTGAACCTATAAACGAACCAATATTTACCCATGGTCCTTTTGTGATGACCAATGATGCAGATATTCAAAAGGCAATTATCGCTTATGAGAGTGGACGTATGGGCCGCTTATAAAGCTTTTATAGAGCCTGTTTCATATCTATTATGAGCAAGATGTATGATACTTAGAAAATGCTAAATCCATACTCAAGTAGCCTAACAGATAAAGAATGGGAAATTATAGAACCATTGCTCCCAAAGAAAAAGCAAACTAGACCGCCAACATGGACAAAAAGACAAATTTTAGACGGCATACTCTACCAACTCAAAAACGGTTGTAATTGGCGAGATATGCCCCGAGACTTACCACCATTCTCTACAGTGTATCGATACTACAAGGAGTGGAAAGATACAGGTACATTTACTGCGATTATGGAAGCTTTGCATTCAACAGCCCGTGAACAGTCAAAAAAAATCAAAATGGACAACTTTAATCATCATTGACTCACAAGCAGTGAAAAATACCTGTAATGCAAGTATAGAATCCAAGGGCTTCTGCTCCTACAAAGCAACTAACGGGATCAAAAGACATTTAGCCGTTGACATACTGGGATTTCCTTTTTTCACCTATTTAACAAGAGCAAATGTATCAGATGACCAAGGACTGATTGAGATGTTAACGTTTAACATTGATTACTTCAAATCGAAGCCAGATGACATTACGCTAACTACGATATTGCTGGATAGTGGTTATCATATCGAAAAATTGACGACTGATTTACAGAAGGTTTATCCTGAGATTATGACTAAGATTAGGTTTGAAATTTCTCCTAAGGTATCAAAGCAACAGAAGGCAGAAAAAGGTCTGTCTGGGTTTGTAGTTGTGCCGACAAGGTGGGTAATTGAAAGGTCAAATGCTTGGGTTGAAAGATGCAAAATCTTAGTTAAGAACTTTGAGAGAACTCTCGTTAATGCTACAGCTAAACTCAATCTTTGCTTTATTCGTTTGATGCTAAAAAGAATTGCTACTCATGAGATATGAAACAGGCTCTATAGTACTATCACATACTAAGTATTCAGGAATCTATATACCTATATTTCCTCTACAGGGTTGACCTATGGAATCATTCAATACAACCAACGAGACAGAAGAAAATCTCCAGCAAGATGGACATCATCCTCAGATTACTTCTAAACTGAAGGAGCCTACTACTCCAATAGAAACCTCCTTCCCCAGGCCAAAATTACCCCAAGCTTCCCCCCGCAAGTTGATCGTTTTTAGCCTTTTGGGATTCGGTGCCACAATCTTAGCAATTTTTTTGCTTCGCTGGTGGCATTACGCCCAAACCCACCAAGAGACTGACAATGCCTATGTCAGGGGGCATATAAATCCAGTGACGGCTCGGATTTCTGGGACTGTGCTCGAAGTTCTAGTGGATGATAATCAGTCTGTTGCTAAAGGGGCGCTTTTGGTGAAACTTGATCCCAATGATTATCGGGTGATTTTGCAGCAGTCCCAGTCGGCTTTAGAGGCTTCGCGCCTGCAGGCAGAAGTGGCGAAAACTAATATTGGAGTTGGGACAACCAACGCTCAGGGACAAACCACTACATCTCAGGGAAATATTGATGCAGCAGCAGCAACTGTGGCGACAAGTGAGGCTGCCTTAGCACAAGCTGAATCTGGGGTGCGTGCGGTGCAAGCCCAGTTAACTGAGGTGGAAACTAATCTTGTTAAGGCGCAGTTGGATTATCAACGATATGCCCAGCTTTTTGAGGCGGGAGCAACACCAAAGCAACAGCTTGATACAGCTAAAGCTAGTTATGAGGTTTTGGTAGCTCAACGAAGTATGGTGAGGGAACAAATTCAGCAGTCCAAGGCATTGGTCATTCAAGCCCAAAAAAATCTTTCTAATGCTCAAGCAAAGCTGGAATCTTCTCAGGGAGGGTTACAGCAAGCAAATGCAACAAGTCAGCAGATTGTCGTTAACCAGCAGCAGTATCAAGCCGCTCTCGCAGCGATTTCCCAAGCCCAAGCCCAAGTAAAAAACGCTCAGTTGCAATTGAGTTATACCACCATAGCCGCACCGGTAGCTGGCAAAATTGGTAATAAAACTGTGGAAATTGGACAACGGGTGCAACCAGGTCAAACCCTCCTATCTGTGGTTCAGGAGCAACCATGGATCATTGCAAATTTCACGGAAACCCAATTGGGGAAGATGCATCCTGGAGAAGAAGTTGAGATTAAGATCGATGCCTTCCCAAACCATGCCTTTAAGGGTAAGGTTGATGGACTGGCTCCCGCTTCAGGAGCAGACTTTGCTCTACTACCCCCAGATAATGCTACAGGAAATTTCACTAAAATTGTCCAGCGTATTCCGATCAAAATTGTGTTTGAGCTAGAGAGTATTCGGGGGTATGAGGCTCGCATTACCCCTGGGATGTCGGTAGTTGTGGCAGTTGAAACGCCGTAAGAAACATCCATGTCGGCTTGTTCGTTCAAACTCTCTTTACCTCTGTCAAAGACTCGGATCGATTTTGGCTATTCCTCTTATTCTTCCCAATTATCGTGACCACACTAAATTTAAATCATCAAGCTCCCATAAAGCCGGCACCGGAGCTAAGCATCAAAGACTGGATTGGGGTATTGTCAACCCTTTTAGGGGCGTTCATGGCAGTACTGGATATCCAGATTACAAACGCTTCCTTGAATGACATTACTGGAGCCTTGGGTGCTACCATCGATGAAGGCTCTTGGATTTCTACGGGCTATCTGGTGTCCGAGATTGTTGTCATCCCTCTGACTGGCTGGCTGGCTCAGGTATTTTCCGTGCGGCGATACTTGCTGGTTAATGCCATTCTGTTTCTGTTGTTTTCCATCGCTTGCGCTTGGGCTACTAGCTTGCCGATGATGATTCTGTTCCGGGCTGGACAGGGATTTACAGGAGGGGTGCTGATCCCGATGGCTTTTACGGTGATTTTGACCACTTTGCCACCACCAAAACAGCCGATTGGGTTAGCCTTGTTTGCCATTACTGCCACCTTTGCCCCTTCAATCGGACCGACCATCGGAGGCTGGCTCACGGATAACTATAGCTGGCAGTATATTTTTTACCTAAACGTGATTCCTGGATTGGTTTTGATTGCTGGTGTTTGGTATGCAATCCCGACCAAGCCTTTGCAGCTAGAGTTATTTAAGCAGGGCGATTGGTGGGGTATTGCTACGATGGCGATCGGTCTAGCTTCCCTAGAGTTTTTTTTAGAAGAGGGCAATCGCAAAGATTGGCTTGGTTCTGAAGAGATCCAACAAGCTGCACTCCTAGCAGCGCTGACGCTGCCCCTCTTTGTGTGGATTCAGTTTACCCGCAAACAACCCTTGCTTAACCTGCGCTTGCTGGGGCAACGGAATTTTGGCTTATCGATCTTAGTAAATCTAGCCACGGGACTGGGACTTTACGGTTCTGTGTTTATTCTTCCTCTTTTTTTGGCACAAATCCAAGGTTACAACGCAATGACCATTGGTGAAACCATTATGTGGGCAGGAATTCCCCAGTTATTTCTTATTCCCTTTGTTCCTCGATTGATGCAGAGATTTGACCTCCGCTTACTAATTTTTATAGGACTGATTTTGTTTGGGATCAGTTGTTTTATGAATTCCACCTTGACCCACGAGACAGGACTAGATCAATTGCGCTGGTCCCAAATCGTAAGAGCCCTTGGGCAACCGTTAGTCGTTACTCCCCTTTCCAGTGTGGCTACTGCTGGCATAGTACCGAAGCAAATTGGCTCTGCCTCAGCTCTCTTCAACGTTTCTCGGAATTTGGGGGGGTCGATAGGCATTGCGATCTTAGGTACTTTATTATCGGCACGGGAGCGTTTTCACTCTAACCGATTAGTAGATGCGGTTTCTTTGGATAATCTGATTACCCGCGATCGATTGAACCAACTTACCCAATTCTTTAACATCCATAGCAGCGATCCTGTTGTGGTTCAGAACCAAGCCTATACAATGCTCGATCGTCTTGTACGCCGAGAAGCCAATGTGATGAGCTATAACGACTGCTTCTTCTTTATGGGCTGCGCATTGATTGCTGCGGCTTTATTAGCAATCTGTTTTAAGGAGGTGAAACCCTCAGCAGGAGCTGTTGGGCATTAAAGCTATGAGCGGGAGATTAACTCTTTGAGATCGACTCCCAAACCGATCAGCCGCTCGCACTCTGGACAGTTGTAAGTGGCTGGTGGATAATCCATCGGTGGTGTCTGACTACCACAGCTTGCACAAGCTTTTGTGAACCGAGGCATCCCAGGCTTAGATGTTGTTAGTACTACGATCTGGGTGATTATCCCCAGTCCAATTAGGATTAGTGCAGTAACCATAGGTCTTAATTAATCATTGATACTTATGCTCTACAATACTAGAACTGGCTTGTTCTAACAACTTTTTCTAATGATTTGAATACAGATAGTAGAAATTGTTCATTGGTAGATGTGTACTACTAGAAAGTTGATCTCAGGATGTGGAAATACGAACGGAATGACTCACGTCCTTCGCTTGAAAGGAGCGAGGCAGTAACAGGTAATTTGAGAAGAGGCGGGATATTAGATGTAGATGGAGGAGGGCGGTTACATTAAGGCGTTGGTTTAGGTGGGTTGCATTACGAAGAATCCCAATCGGGTCGAAAAAGTCCTGAATTATCAACTAGCAGATATTATTAGATTTCTCAATGATTAAAATCGTTACAATTTTTCCCTTTTTCATCAGATTATATGCCTCTAGAAGGCTAGTAGATTGTGCCATTTCACAATAGAATAAATCTTAACTGAACCAGTCTCCAGAATATTTATCCATGCTGTGCGTCGAAGACATCGCCAAGCTTGAATCGTTTCAACACCTACCTCAAGAACGACTGCATTGGGTTTGTGATCGCGCTCAAAGAGTCGAACTTGCTGCTGGTGAGATATTAGTGCGGGAAGGTGCGATCGCAAGAGGAGTCTTTGTTTTGATTGCGGGTCAAGTGGGCATTACCCGGCACAGCGACGGTCTTGACATCCCAATTGGACAACATAATGCACCGGCATTCTTTGGGGAAGTACCGATCCTGACTGATGAACCCATGCTCGTGACCATATATGCCCTCTCAGACTGTTTGACTTACGAAATTGCGGGCAATGATTTTCGTACCCTGCTTCACGAGTGCCGAGATTTTGAGCGGGCAGTGTTCCAAGTCATGGCACAGCGGCTGCGTGGAGTTGAATCGTTTGTCCGCGGTCGCGAGAAAATGGCAGCCTTGGGAACCCTGGCAGCCGGATTAGCCCACGAGCTTAATAATCCAGCCGCTGCCGTCGTCCATGCCTTGAGAGATGTGATTCCAGCTATGATGGAGCTTCAGCGGATGAATCTGATCTACGGACAGCGCAATATTGATGTAGCCCATACTCGTCAGTGGGAGCAAGCCCGCAATCAGGGATATGAGACCATTTTGCACGATCGCCCGAACTTGGCGACGTTGAGCGATCGCGAGGAGCAGTTGTTAGAGTGGCTGGAATCTTACGGAGTTGCCAATGCCTGGAATCTGGCAGAACCCCTGGCGATCGGCGGTGTAAGAGTAGAAACGTTAGATATGCTTACTGCACGCTGGCGGGATGACCCCACGGAACTAAGAGACATGGGCGTGCGGTGGCTGGCGCTGTCGTTTGATGTAATGGCGATGATCAAAAGCGGATTGCGAGGAGCGGAACGGATCGCAACTTTAGTGCAATCAATGAAATCTTACTCCCACCTCGATCAAGGAGTGCGACAATTAGTAGATGTACATCAGGGCATTGAGGACACGCTCCAAATTTTTGCCCATCGGCTTAAGTTTGGCATTGAAGTACACCGCTGTTATGACCGCGACTTGCCTCAAATCAACGCCTACGGCAGCGAGCTGAATCAAGTGTGGACGAATTTAATTGATAACGCGATCTATGCCATGGATGGTAAAGGTACTCTCAAAATCGTCACGACAAGGACTGGGAACTCTGTTTGTGTCGCCATCATTGATTCTGGCACAGGCATTCCATCGGAAATTCAATCGCGCATCTTTGAGCCTTTCTTTACCACCAAGCCGGTGGGCAAAGGCACGGGGCTGGGGCTGGATAATGTCCGCCGGATTGTGGAAAATCGTCACCATGGTACGATCGCCGTAGAGTCACAGCCCGGTGAAACGTGCTTCTCGATTCGCTTACCCTTAACAAACTTGAAGCCAGCAGAGTTATAATTTCACCTACAATATCTACAATATGTTGATTATTTGGGGTTAGTTAAGTTTTTTTAATTATAGTTTTCTTCTGGAGAGAATATCATGAGTCAGTTGAGTAACGATCAATTTTCTAGCACCGCCTTTGATGCTTGGCTGACAGCGCAAATACTCAAACTGAGTGTAGACACTCTCTATGTAGGCGTATTCACATGCACCGCCTGTGCTCAATCAAAAAGTGGCGAATATGAGATTGAATACCAGGGTGAAATGTTACGCTACCTCCCCGAAAAGACCTATGCATTTCTAATGTTTGTCATCGCCCAGATCGGTAAACCCACGATCGCTGATAAGTCTCATGCTTAAACCTGTTATTCTGACCGTTGATGACGATCCCGAAGTTTTGCAAGCCTTAGCTCGTGATTTGCGGCAGCAGTATGGCGATCGCTTTCGGATTGTCCGAGCTGATTCTGGGGCAATGGCGATCGGTACGATCCAAAAGCTTAAACTCCGCAACGAACCAATTGCCCTGTTTCTGGTGGATCAGCGCATGCCCAAAATGAATGGGGTCGAGTTTCTGGAGCAGGCACTAGAGATTTTCCCAAGCGCCAAACGTGTCCTACTCACCGCTTATGCAGATACCGATGCCGCCATTAGCGCGATCAACCTTACTCAAATTGATTACTATTTACTCAAGCCTTGGGATCCGCCGGAGGAGAAGTTATATCCAGTTTTAAACGATCTTTTAGATGATTGGTTCGCCAACTTTCGTCCCCCTTTTGAAGGCATTCGCGTCATCGGTAACCGTTGGTCGCCTCAGTCCCATGATATGAAAGACTTTCTAACGCGAAACCAGATTCCTTATCAATGGCTGGACATCGAATTGTCCGAAGAAGCGCAAAAGTTAGCGGCACTTGCTAACTGCGATCGCCCTTCGCTGCCACTGGTACTCTTTACCGATGGCAGTTGTTTTTTACACCCCTCAATCGCTCAGGTCGCCGAGAAAATTGGTCTGCGCACACAAGCGGAAAAGCCTTTCTATGACTTAATTATCGTCGGCGGTGGTCCTGCGGGACTAGCGGCAGCGGTGTATGGCGCATCCGAGGGATTACATACGGTGCTGATCGAACGAGAAGCTCCGGGCGGACAAGCGGGTACAAGTTCGCGGATTGAAAACTATCTTGGCTTTCCATCGGGTCTAAGCGGTAACGATTTAGCCCGTCGTGCTGTGACCCAAGCTAGACGGTTTGGGGTGGAGATTCTCAGTCCACAAGAGGTAACGGGCATCCGCGTGGAAGATACCTACCGCTTCATCACCTTATCCGACGGCAGTGAAATTAGCTGTCATGCGCTAATTTTGGCAATGGGAGTGTCGTGGCGACGGCTGGATGTACTGGGACTCGATCGCCTCACCGGAGCAGGGGTTTATTACGGCGCAGCTCAAACCGAGGCGCTGACTTGTCAGGATGAAGATGTTTACATCATTGGCGGAGCTAACTCTGCTGGTCAGGCAGCAATGTATTTCTCGAAGTATGCCCGGCAGGTGACGATGCTTGTTCGCGGTGAGTCGTTGACCAAGAGTATGTCGCAATATTTGATTGAGCAGATTGCTGAAACACCCAATATCAGGGTGCAAACTCACTCCATTGTAATAGAGGTAAAAGGTGAAACAAGTCTAGAAGAGATCATAATTCAGAACACCATCACCGGTGAAACTGAAACCGTTCCTTCTGTGTCATTGTTTATCTTTATTGGGGCGGTGCCGCGTACTGAATGGCTGGATGGGTTGGTGGAGCGAGATGATCGTGGCTTTGTATTCACGGGAACTGATCTGAAAAGTGGAGCGCCGGTATCTGGCGTACATCGTCCAAAAGGTTGGCGGCTCGATCGCGATCCCTACTTACTGGAAACTAATATTCCTGGAGTGTTTGCTGTTGGCGATGTGCGGCATGGCTCTGTTAAGCGAGTTGCGTCAGGAGTCGGCGAGGGCTCGATTTGTGTGCAGTTTGTGCATCAATATCTCGCCAAAGTCGGGTCTTAATAAAAAGGCGATCGCCTATCAATTTCCTAACTTTGCGGCGGGACGCATCCTGAAAGGAATCGCCAATAACTTCCCGAAATTTAATAACAAATTTAACCCCATTTTTGCTTGCCCAATCTTGACTAAAAATATAAAGCGTTGTTCAAACTTTAGTTCATTAATATTTGGATTTTAGTTCAAGTGCTGCACAAAAGCTGTTGAGACTATTTAGCAAGGCATTGTAGTAAGCATAAGCATCATCACTTTCGTTCTGAAGGTGGGCATACAATGCTAGCTCTGGCTCTGATACTAGAGGAGCTTTTGGAATGTCTAAGCCTGCTGCGGTTAAGCGTATGGATGCGATCGCGATTAATAGTGACCCAATGGTATTATTTTTGCCTTGGTAAAGATCTTCCAGTCCAAGTAAGATTAAATCCGATCCTGGTAATTCGTTTAGCTCCATTATTTCTCTCTCTCTGATGCACTTTCACAATGCTCAATGAATTTTTCAACCCTATTTCTCAGAATTTCAGGATTAAGAGAAGGAAATCGGATCAATTCAGATGCGATCGCTTCAAAGCAATCTCGTAATTTTTCTAAAGAAAATAACTTCTGTTCATACATGGCTTGAACATCGTCAATATCGCGGTTATATCCCCTAGATATTTTAGCAAGGGCTTGGGCTGTGAAGTCATAATGATAAAATGAGATTTCACCGTATCTTCCAATAAAGATGCTTCTGTCACGCCATCCTGGAAGTGGTGGTAAGAAATCCTGTGGAGAAGCTAGCTCAATATTGATGTCCAGTTCTTGTTTGATTTTGGCGATCGCTTGAAAAATTCCTAGTGGTTCAGGATCTAGACGAATATCGATATCCACTGTGGAACTACGCCAACCAATGAGTAAAGCACTAGCGCCACCTGTAAAGTAGATACAGCCAGAGCCACGTGCTTCTCTACCTAATGCTTTCATGAGTTGTTCGATTTTCTGAGGATCGACATTTGAGCGCATAATTCGTCATCAGTTCAAGTAATTTTCTCTAATTTAGCAGATCGCACTTTTGAAAATCTAATGCGATCGCCCTAATGTATTGAAGCCGAATTGCCTATCAATTTCTCAACTTTGCAATCGCTAGTACTGTGAGTCGTGAGTTCTAGGTGATCGCACTATTATTCTTTATCTTTATGCTTATCTATATTTCGGCGGACGAGTTTTACCAAAACCTTGTGGATATTGTTTTATCTTTCCTCTAAATTTTTTCAGGTCTTCAATAAAATATCTAGGTGAGTTTCCTTGCAAAAACTTCTCTAGTAAAAAAGTATCTATAAAACTAAACACCTGCCCAATAACAGGAACAAACCCTAATCCGTTACCAACACAAAAACGAATAGCTTTAGATGGGAGCGTTTGTATTGCTGGTACTTCACTAAGCAAACCTACATATTCTTTAAATATCTCTCTTTCATCAAGAGTCTTTCTGTCATGAAACCATTTCCGAAATTCATTTGCATTCTGACTTCTTATAACTTTTAATAGATCTTTGAAGTTACATTCATCCGTTAAATCAAGGTTTCCAAGATCAGGAATATTATTTATCTCTAGTAGAGACCATATATTTTTTGATCTCACAGATTGCTCTACTAATCGATCAAGCTTAATATCGATCAAATCACCTAAAGGTGATCCACTTGAACTACTAGCGCACTCAAATTTTATTGAAAGATAAAGCTCAATATTAAAGAGTGCTAATGCTAGAAGTGCATCAACAGGATCGATTTTAGGATTTGTTCCAGGTCCTATTACTCTAACTTGCATATCCTCCATTCCAGGAAGTGCAAGCAAATCCTTGTTTGAGAAATTATACTTATCTTTCCAAAGTGAAGTTGCTCTTAGATCTCTAAACGAATCGCATTTAATAGCATCTAAGACTGTCGACATTTCGAGAGGCGTGGATTCTTTAATAAGCAGATCTGTGATTTTATTTTTCTCTGTTACCTGAGTACTAATGACACTTAAACCAATTTCTATAGACTTCTCAATACTTGAGTCTTGTGGTCTTTTTGAATCAGGATCTATAAAAGTTAGTAAAGTCCCATCTACACCTGTTCCTTTTACATATCCAAAAACACCACGTAATCTTAAAAAATGAATTCTTTTATCTTCAAGCAAAGAAATGAAATTTTCCTCGCCTAATACCAAAATTAATCCACAGGCTGTTAGATAATCTTGTGTTGGAATGAAAATCTGATCATGTAGAATTAATTCCTCACAAATTGAATTTTTTATCATCTCCTTTTTCTGGAGATATCGATCTAAATGCTTACCGTCTAAATTGAAAATTGCAGATAGATTACCTGCAAGTACCTTAAACATAGATTGGGGAGAGTTTAGAGATTTAGTAAAATTATTGTAACAAAACCTTTTAGGATTTTAAGCAAATAATAATCCCCATAATATAATATAGTTTACCTTCAGCTTTATTACTAAATTTCTGAGTCAAACCTTCCTATACCAGCGATTAACCGATCAAAACTCAACAACCAAGTAGATTTGTTATTCCCCGATCACCTATCAATTTCTTAGCTTTGTGATAGAAAATCGAATTTGTTAATAAGTTTTTGGATAGAGCCATTTAGCAAAAAGCTTGGTTATTCGTGGCATGATGATATAAGTCATCGCAAACACCATCAGCCCTGAAACCAGCAAAGTCGCTAGAGGTGGTGGCAAAAAAGAGAGGTTTGGAATTACCAATCTATTCGTGAAATTTATTAAGATAAAGATAGTTCCCCAAGTAAGAAAGAACATCTTATAACGTGGCGGTGGTAATATCACTTTATTCGTAGATAGGGTAAACCAAGTTTCCAAGCCAGTGAGAACCTGAAACTTGCCTTCATCTACAAGCAATCTCTCAAGATGAGCCAGATAACCTTTGCGGATTTCTGAACTTTCCCACAGCCGATAATTACTAAGGCGATCAAATTTGAATACAATCCGATACTGAAGATTCGATGTGTCATCGGGACGAAAAACATTCACTCCCAGATGCCCCTCAAACATTTCGGCGGCAGCGATCGTTTCAGCACCAACTCTTTCAAATTCTTTCCGACAAGATGGCTTCACATTGAGGATTATGTCAATGGTTACGGGAGTATCATCTGGTTCCATGCGATCGCTTTGATTCATTTGTTTCACCATTAGTGATTAGCGAGATTTAAACCAATGACAGTCCAGCAATACCAACTTCAAGTCTTACCACCTTTCCCGATTCAATCCCAGTAGCAGGAGGGAAAGACATGCCGCCATTGGTTGTGACGTAGATGCTAGAGCAATCACCTTCAGATTTACCGAAAGCCAAAGCCGTGCTGCCTGCCATGCCCTGTTCTAGTTGAGCAATAGTAGTGACCGTGCCATCTTGAGAGATTTTCACCACGCTGTTAAAAATGTGAGTTGTACCGTAGAGATTTCCTTCGATATCAAAGGCAAAGTCGTCAATATTAACTCCAGTAATAAAGATTTCTGGTTCTCCTGCCAAGCCATTAGCGAGAATAGGAATCTTCACAATTTGCCTCTTTTGCGTATTGGAAGCATAGAGAAAATCATTATAAATTTTCAAACCATTCACCGCAGGAGTAACTTCTTCCGACGAAGTACGTGCAAGATCAGGGTGTTCTAACCAAATCCTAACCGTTTTCGTTGGTACATTTAATTCCCAGATCGCACCACGATAGGAATCGGCAATTAAGTAACGGCTGCTATCCAATCCAGTCAATCCATTCAAAAATATTGCTTCGGGCAATTCTGCCAAAAGCTCGACCGTTCCATTGCTACCAATACGCCATACTACAGAAGTGTTTTTCTCGTCCCAACCTGACAGCAGCAGTTCTCCATCTGGTGTTAATACTAATCCAGTTGCTTTGCCTGCGATCGTTGCATGGGTTACGACAACTCCATCAGCACCGATGCGAAAGACTTTGCCTTCGTAATGACTGGTGATGAATAAAGTATTGTCCGAATCTACCACAATGCTCTCTAAAAATGTATTAACGGGAAATTCGGCGATCGCTTGGGCAGGTACTAAGTCAGTTAGCGTTTCTATCATGATTTTTCACCTTTAAGATAGGGAGTAGATAGTTCGACAATTTGTTTGAAATTGAAATCGAGTTTGATGTATTAGGGAATTAGGCAAATTTTGCCAAGCGAACCAGACTTCTCAACGGCATGATGAGCCTTTGCTGCTTCTGCAAGCGGAAATTCGCGATCAACAATCGGACGCAATGCTCCATTTTCCACACTTCGATAGAGAGAAGCATGAATCGCTTCATTTTCCTGTGATTCGAGTAGAGAAAGTCTGACACCAATGATACTGATGCCAAGTCCAATTATCGCCACTGGATCGACTTCAACGCTTTTGCCACCGCCGATGACAATGATGCGCCCAGCAGGATTCATCAAACTAATATCTTTGGTGAGATTGCTACTTGCCGCCATTTCCAGAACGATATCGATACCTTTGAAGGTGTCTTGGATTTGCTTGAGATAATCGGGATCGCGATGATTAAAAACTTGCTGTGCGCCCAATCTTTTAATCAACTCCATTCCTTCAACCGATCCAGCAGTCCCAATTACGGTCAACCCTGCTTCCAGTGCGAGTTGGACAGCCGCACCGCCAACACTTCCGCTTGCGCCATGTACCAATACCACATCCCTAGCAGTGGCTTTAGCAAGGGTAAATAAAGAGTAATAAGCAGTGCGGCAGGCAATATTGATGCAGGTTCCTTGGGTAAAGGAAAGGCTGGGATGCAAAGGATAAACTTGCGATTCATGGCTGATTACAAGTTCGGCATAGGAACCAGCTATAGGTTGCGAATAGACGCGATCACTGACTTTTACTTTGGTTACGCTAGTTCCAACCTGCTCCACAATACCAGCAGCGTCATTACCAGGAATCCAAGGCAATGTTGGTGAATAATCTCCAATTTTAACGCCTGCTCTGAGGTAGGTGTCAAGTGGATTTACCCCAGCCGCTTTAACTCGAATTAAGACTTGTTCTGCGCCCACTAAGGGATCGGGAATCTCTTCCAGTTGCATTACTTCTGGTGCGCCAAATTCGTGAATCCTTATTGCTTTCATGATTTTTCCTTTTTAGGAATATTTGGGTTTGACACAAGCCGATTATGATTGCGTAAATAGTGAAGCATATCCTGTATAAGACTTAAGGGGCAAAATCTCGCAGGTGAGAATGCCTGCTTTCACCATCGGCAACTTTTGCAGTTCCTGAGTAACAGATTCAACACTTTCTGACTCCCACAGCATCACTGCACCACTCATGTCCGCAATATAATATACCTGCCGAACTTGCTCTGATGCATAAAACTCCCAAACTTGAACAGATTCTGGAGTAATTAATGGTAAAACCTGCTCTATCGGAATCCCTAACTTGACACGGGCAATGACTAAAATTTGCATACTCTTTCTCCTTTAATATTGAATCTTTACCCTGCGATCGCTAACGGCGCAACAGTTTAATCCCAATCTGTCCCATTTGCTGCATATAGGCAAGCTGGACTAAAAGCATTCCCGATGGCTCCACAAAGCGTGCGTTTTTTAGGCCTCCTGCATCAATAGGCTCCGTGCCAAGTTCGCGTAACAGCCCTGCGACAATTCCCTTTGCTTCTACATCGTCACCACAATAGAAGACACTTGCAACTTCATTGCCAAATTTAGTCGATGGTGAATGTAATACCTCCGCAAAAATTGGCATAGATTCCACAATCCTTGCCTTTGGAGCAAGTTTAGCGATTTCTTCGGCAGCAGAATTGGTAGTTCCTACGGCTAAACCGCTCATATCAGGTAATAGAGGATTGACAATCGTAAATAAAATCTTGCCATCAAGAGAATCAGCCTGTTTGAGCGCGTCTTCAACGGCTGCCCAAGCCACAGAAAGCACAACCACCTCTGCAAATGCCACTGCCTCCGAGGGAGTTCAGAAATAATAGAAGCGGCGGCAGATTTGAGTTTTTCTTCGCTGCGGGAATAACTAAACATGAGGTTATGTCCATTTTTTGCCCAGAATTTACCCATGCCTGTGCCCATGTTGCCCGTACCGATAATTCCAATATTCATGTTTTTCTACTTTTATGTTTGATTAATTTCGACGCATCTAATTATAGAAAAACTTATTTATAGATCACTTCAACTTGAAAGGCTTCAGCCGCTTGCTGATGAAGTTTAAGATTGGATTGCGCGATCGCATCGGGATCGAAATGCGTACCAACTTCCACTGTGTCAGAAATTGTCACAGTTCCCACATGAATGCCAAAATCTTTTAGTTTCGGAGCTAGACAAAATGCTAAGCTGTAGCCCTTCTTCGCAAAAGCTCTGGCTACGCCCATGCTGACACCTGCTCCAAATCCAGCGATCGCGCATATAGGTTGACTCATTTTTTTCTCCTATTTCAAAATCAATGGTGTAAGTACAGGAGCCATCAGCATTTCAAACTCTAAATTAGTAGCACTGACAATGTTTTCGATAATTTTGCCATCTTCAACTCTGGTGACATGGGTTTCATCAAAGAGGATAATCCGATTTGTAGCGGCAATTCCATAATAATCCTTAGCATGGCGTTGGACAGATTGAAACCTTGTCACAACTCGCTTACCATCAGCAGAGCTAAATTGATCGGAAATATGCACGGGAGATTCGGCAGGAAAAGCATCCACAAAACCGGTAACGATCTGCTTATATTCATCTAAGCCAGCGATCGCCCCCATTGGCTTTAGCCCTGTATACCCTTGAATATTAGGGTAAGCAGTTTCATCCGCAGCAACAAGGTCGGCTTTGCCAAGAAAGTCTACAATAAAGCGGGTAACGATTTGTTCGTTTGTTTTCATAACTCATTTTTAAGGATGAAATTCTATGATGAATAATCAACATCATTGCGAGTTAATAGTTACCAAATAGATACTAATGAATAATATGGCTACAAATTATGACTGCAAAAAAATATAGCTGTCCCGTTGAGTTAACGCTCGATCGCATTGGCGGTAAATGGAAGGCGGTAATCCTCTGGTGGCTTAAGGGTGGGAACAAGCGATTTGGTGAGCTAATGCAATTGATGCCAGACATCAGCCAAAAGGTATTAACTTCGCAATTGCGAGAATTAGAAGAAGACGAACTGATCGAACGTCATGTTTTTGCAGAATCGCCGCCGCTTGTGGAATATTCGTTGTCGGCTCATGGTGCAACCTTAAAACCGATTATGGAACTGATGTGCGAATGGGGAAAAGCAAATGCTAAAGAACATCAATTTGACTTTAGGGCATTGCATAATGAAGTATGAGTTCAAACAAGAGAGATGAAGTGTCCAAAATGTGGGTCAGAACACATAAGGAAAAATGGAATTAAGCAAGAGAAGCAAAATCAGGCGTTGCAGAGTTTAGTACGAACCAAATATTGCTTAAAGGCTAGGAATAATATCCAGCATAAACTTTAATTTCTAGTGTTTGTATATTTCATACCTAGATCTGCAACGCCGAGCATCAGTACTCATCCACAAAGTCTAGCTTAATAACGTTGTTCAATTTGCTGCTGAAAATAAGTCCTTAAACTGACTGCTAAAGCCGGCACCTGAATGGCACGACGCACCAAATCGTAATCAGCTTCACGCACGTATATTTGTACGATTTCAGCAACTGTGATGTTGTTTTCGTCACGCTTCACCAGTTCGATCTCATCGCCTGTCCCAACCTCACCTTCTTGCACAACCGAGAAATAGATGCCACTTAAACGGCTGTTGAGAAAACGTTTAACCATATCATCGCGCCCAAACTTGAGATTAAGCTTAAAGCAAGGAAATCGGGGCTGTGTTACCATGACTTCAGCAGTGCCAATACGAAAGCGATCTCCAATATTCACAGTTGTTTCAGACAAACCCTCAACTGTCAGGTTCTCCCCAAATGCACCCCAAGGTAACTCCTCATTTGGTAACTCTTGCCGCCAGTAAGCGTAATGCTCCATTGGATAGGCGTAAATGGCTTTCTCAGCACCTCCGTGGACGGTCAAATCCGCTTGTCGATCGCCATCTAAATTGAGCGATCGCATGGTCACCCGCCCTGCCACTGGCTGTTTAAAAATACCAGTTGTGACTGAGTTTCCCTTCCAACTCACTTGACGCGGCAGTCCAACACACACAGAAATTAATTTCATGCAGCAATCCCTTCGACAATTACTCCTTGAAAGTCTACCGCACCTTCACGTAGTTTTCTGATTTCGGCGTACTCTTTTGAATGCCAGTAATCGATAAAGGCTTGACGTGAAGGCCATTCAAACACAGCCGACATCGATCCTGTATTACTACCTTCGATCACTTCGGGAATTCCCTGAGCCATTAATCGTCCACCACGCAGTTCGATCAATGGCATAACCGTATGAAAGTATTCCATGAACCGATCAGCATCAGTAATCTTGAGCGAAACGACAAAATAAACTACCATCTTTGTATCCTCATAATATTTGAATGTGTGAGCGTCTCGCTTAAAACTGGGCAAGATGCCCAGTCGCTAAACTTTTGTATAATCTGGACTGACTCAGCCAGTTGCTAAGCATTTATCTGTTAGTCCAGATAAGCTGGAATGAAGCGGCGAATATGATCGGCGATAGCATCCCCTTCTTCATCGAGGGCGAAATGTCCAGTGTCAAGGAGATGAATTTCAACATTCTTGAGATCTCGCTGAAATGCGTTTGCTCCCTCTGGTCCAAAGAACGGATCGTTCTTACCCCAAACCACCAGAGTTGGGGGTTGGTGGGTACGGAGATACTCATGCCATTTTGGATACTGACCTGGGTTTGTCCGATAGTTGTAGAACAGTTCCAATTGAGCGGCAGCATTCTCTGGACGATCGAGGAAGTACTGATCCAAATTCCAGTTGTCGGGATTGATATTTTGGCGATCGCGCACGCCTCCCGTGTAAAAGAAGATGGTTGTATCCCGTTTCAGAAAATCTCGAACGGGTCCTTCAGTCGCCTCATTCCTTTCGCCCCACAAATCTCGAAACGCCTTCCAAGCAGGTGTAAACCCTTCCTCATAGGCATTACCATTCTGCACAATTAAGGCTTGAATCCATTCAGGATGGCGGGTAGCAATCCGAAAGCCCACAGGTGAGCCGTAATCTTGCACATACAAGCTGAATCGATTCAATCCCAAAGCTTGAAGGAAATGCTCAGTGACTTCGGAAAGGTGATCGAAGCTATATTCAAATTGATCGATTGGAGGCGTATCACTGTTGCCAAATCCGGGGTAATCAGGGGCAATCAAGTGGAACCGATCGGACAATTTAGCCATCAGGTCTCGATACATGTGCGAGGATGCTGGATAGCCATGAAGTAGAACGATTGTCGGATTAGCTCTTGAGCCTGCTTCACGGTAGAAGATGTTTAAGCCGTCAATTGAAATCGTGTTATAGGTCGTCATAATATTTCTCCTTGAATTTAAATAAATTGTGTTTGTTCAGAATTTGCCATTGATAGTCTTGGTTGGGAAATGCCCAGTCTCAGATGCTTCTTAGACCTATTGAGCGAGGTGCAGTTTGCTGGGTTTTGAACAGAAACTCCATCAGCCATAGACCAAAGAATCTGGGAGTGAACGCCGCAGACGCATAGATCGCCTTCCCAAGAAGACCAGCCACCACACTGGGTCGGCGGGCAGCTAAACCTCGCAGCCCAACCCTAGCCACTTGTTCCGCGCTCAACGTGGAATGCAGTAAATTGAAAAGCTGAAGTGCGCGAGAATTGAGAATGTCAGCTTCTTGTCCAAACGCCGTTGCCGTTGCAGGTGGGTGTAGACAAGAAACGACCACGTTGAAGCGTTTCATTTCTTGATAGAGAGCGATCGAGAAACTGGTGACAAACGCCTTAGTTGCACTGTAAACCCCAAAGAAGGGAACAGGTTCACAAGCCAATACAGCAGACACGTTGAGGATGTAACCCTTGCGACGATTTTTCATGTAGCCAGCCGCCCAGTGACTCAAATGAGTCAGACTCACCATGTTCAATTGACACATGTCATTCAGCTGGGACCATGGTTGATCGACCGTATATCCAGATGCACCAGCTCCAGCATTGTTGATCAAAATATCAACAGAATATGGTAGCTGCTCTAGTTGATGAATTAGATCATCACAGGCGGCGGCGGTAGATAAATCCGCTTCAATCACCTGAATGTAGTCCGTCAAATGAGCAAGCTCTTGCCTCACGATTTCCAGTTTTTTAATGTCTCTAGAAACCAAAACCAATCTTGAACCTTGTTTTGCCAGCAATTTGGCGAAGGCATAGCCAATACCGCCTGATGCTCCTGTAATTACCGCTAAGCGTTCTTTAAATGGGGAATTCATTAATTTACTCCTGTAATGTCATTTTGTTTACTAAACGTTCGGTATGTATCTAAATTACCGAATGTTTGGTAAACTGTCAAGTAGTTGAACAAAACTTTTTTGAGGTAGATTTAATGTCTAAAGTAGAGGTTATTCCAAAGTTGATGGGGGTATTTCAGAAGTATGGCTACGAAGGGGCTAGCATTACCCGATTTTCTGAAGTAACTGGGTTGAAGCGTGCTAGCCTCTATCACTATTTCCCCAATGGTAAGCAAGAAATGGCTGATGCCGTTTTGGAATATATTACGCTGGCTTTAAAGGAGCAATTACTAGCACCTTTACGCAGCGATCTCCCACCGATCGAGCGCATCCGTGGTATGAATCAAAATGTCGATGCCTTTTACCAGCATGGTCAGCAAGATTGTTTGTTGTCACTCCTCAGTGTCGGCGATGCCCATCAGTTATTTCACCAAAGGGTGCAGGAAGCTCTTAATCTTTGGATTACTAGCTTGGCAAATGTTCTGGTGGATACCGGCATTTCAGCCATAACTGCTCGTCAACGGGCTGAAGAAGCGATCGCACTGATTCAAGGGGCATTGGTATTGACACGGGGGCTGAATAACACAGAAGCCTTTAAGCGCATTCTGCATCAAATGCCAGAAGCTTTGCTGCGACCTGAGTGAGGTGTCGATGGGGGATCTCATTCACCTATTATTCCATCGAATGAATTGTGCTGAGTGCTATTGGCTGCAAATTGATAAGCTTAAAGTTGTAGCCTAGTACCCCTTCACAAAAACGCATATTTCAAAATCCTAGTGCATTGCGGTTGTTAGCTTGCGGGAATTTACCTGTCATTTCACTAAGGGACAGGCAAAAAAATAAAGTACCACTAAATTAACAATGCCTCAGATTTTCAGAATTACTTTTTTGGTACATTCTTCCGGAACCCAAACGCAGCGATCGCCGCAAATAGGAGGTATAAGGTAGCAATGACTATCAACACGACTGGGTAGAAGCTGCGCTCCTTGTCAAAACCAATCACGCTGTCAAACTGCGATCGCAGCAGCGACTCCAATGGCGTACTCCATTTTGTTTCGAGACGTAGTTACTATGCGGACTAACGGCTCGGGTCAGCGGTTGCTAAAATCTTTGCATTCAACCCAAGTAGCTTTGATCAATCCGCTGCACCCGAATTGTTATACAGTCAGTTTTAGCAAGACTTACTTTAATTTATATTAGATGCGTATTCGGTTTATCTGTTGAATATAAATTGGGTCTTTGATTCTAACAATGAGATCTGTTCTTAACTTATTTCGTATTGAGGGATCAATGTGAGGAGAACTTAACAAATCAAGGGTAATTATAAATTTGCTTAAAGGATAGTAGTCATTTTTAGAGCCATGCATTATGTACAAAATTTCTGCTTTTGAAAGAGGCTTTGATCTTAGTTGATCTAGATTGTACAAAATTCTTAGTGCATCTAATTGCCCGGTTTCTGCAAAGATTTTCTCAAATATATCACCTCTTAAGTCTCGAATCTTAGGAATTGTTGCAGCTACTTGTCTGGACAAAAAACTTGAATACTTCCATAAATAACTTGTTGTATCTAGAATTGAAACCAATTCTGAAGAAGTACCATATTTAGATAAAAGCCAGATACTTGATATTAAATGTGCTGGAGAAATTCCTGCGATAGAAACGGCTAAATCAACCATTTCTCGTTTGATCTTTGATTTAAAACTAACTGTCCAATCGGTGAGCAACTTAGCTGCTGAAAATATAGCAACATCATCGAGGCAGTTTTGCTCTTTCATGAAATTACGTATATGTTCAAATCTTTTTTTATTTATTCCTAGCCCTCCATAATATCGAAAAATATTTTCTCTAAGGTCTGGGTTATTGTCTAATAATTCGGGAACATAAAACTCCAAGAATGTATCTTTGGTTTTTGTGGAAAGAGTAAAGTATCTTTTGTAAACTTTTTCCCATCTTCCTATATGGGGAAGATTTAAAAACTTCTTAAATCGTCTTCGTATTTTCTGTTTTTCATCCGATATATCTAAACCACTATCAATGAGCCTATCAACCCTTTTTGTCATAATAGTTAAATATCTATTCTCATTTGGCAGAAAATAATTTTTTGCCTCCTCAGAGGATAAAATTTTTGTTTTACCCAAATTCAACCTAAGTCCCCTAGTTAGGAGAAGTTCATCTAAACCCCTTAAGATTTTTTTTGCAGATCCAATGTCTTGAACTGCAAAATCAATATCATCCATCCATCTTACAAAGTTGCCTTTTGTTTCATGGTTCAAATAAGTATCAATTTCAAAGAGAAAAGCATGGGCAAGAAGACGAGGTGCATCAAAGTTAATTTGAGGTAAGCCTAAGCCCGACAAAGGTAAGTAATCGGGCTTCCATGACGTTCAAATGAAACCGTATCAAAGTAATTGGCAATGTCTGTAACAACTACATAATCAAAAATATTAGAAAATTCATAAATCCTTTTTTGAAATTGTCCCCATAATTCCCACCATGCATAAGGAAAGGTATCATCTATGTCTGCTTCTGACCTCGGCTTACTATGGCTTCTACTATAAAAGGCTCTAGTAGGCGCCGGTGCATTTGCCATGACATGAATTTTCAAACTTTCGACGATTGTTTGTAAAACTACTGCGTCACTTGGGTCTGGAATTTGGATATGCCTACATACACCATACTTTTTTTCAAGTCTAATTATGCTGGGGGGCTTAGGTTTATATTGATGGTGAATTATTTGTTCTCTGATTACTAGATTAAGAGCCTTATAATTTCTATGAAAATCATAATAATCATGGAGGCAAAGTAGATATTGGTTTCTCATTCCATCTTTAACAATTTTTTGCCAAACATTATTCATTAGAGATATCTCAAAGCAGGTTTCTAATGTTATGCTTCGTTCTCGAGATCTTGGTGTGTTAATTTTTAGAGCCATATACAATCCCTACATACGGTCACAAGCAACAACTGAGTAATTCTAAAATTACTTCGTATGGAACCAAGGCTGTATAACTAGGTGTTATGCTGAAAGTCTCCGCATAACTACCTTGTTCAGTGTAAATATACTGAAGCTTTCTGGCTAACGCAACAAATTAGT
This sequence comes from Synechococcus sp. PCC 7502, assembly GCF_000317085.1. NCBI lineage: Bacteria > Bacillati > Cyanobacteriota > Cyanophyceae > Pseudanabaenales > Pseudanabaenaceae > Pseudanabaenococcus > Pseudanabaenococcus habilitatus. The sequence goes on along the minus strand of NC_019702.1, from coordinate 3,101,855 downwards.
GAAATATCCAGAATATTTCTGTCTGCCACCCATATATGGATACGCAGACATTACAGAAAATTTATCGATCATTAATAAAACAAATTTTGGTCAGAGATAGTTCTATAGTTTCAATTACCCTGTTTGATGGCTTTGTTTATTACCCGCAACCTAAAATAACTCTTCCATATAGACTAAATGCTTCAAAAAATTTGCATATCAGAAAATCAACACAAGTAAAAGTATGTCGAGTTGACGGATCGAGTGCGATCGGTACAGTGGTGGGAAAACCATCTAAAAATCTTATAGAAATTAATGTAGGTGGCGATGTATTAACTTTTCAACGCTTTCTTGGTCGTCAGGTTATTGATGGCGAGGTCGTATCCGTCCGCAACTGCAAAGTATGGTTTGAGGTTATTGATGTTGACTTTAAGAGGTTAGAAAATAGTGAAACCAGACCGTAATCATTTGAAGATCGATATTTGTAGTAGCAACTCAACCCTTGGCGATTAATAGGACGGTTAATGTATGAATGGTTTTACTCCACAACTCCTGTCACGGGCTGAAGGTATCGCAAAAGGAAAAGCACTGCGGGAACAAGTACCAAGAGCGAGTCATGAGGAGTGGAAACCCTCACCAGATCGAGCCGAACCTACGGCAATGTTGGAAACATCTAACCAAGGCAGATTGCCAGAGTTGATACCTCTGAGATACGGGCGAATGTTGGCATCTCCCTTTGCCTTTCTGCGAGGAGCAGCCTGCATTATGGCATTCGATCTGAGCAAAACGCCTAAAACTGGTATAAAAGTTCAAGCTGGTGGGGATTGCCATTTGTCTAACTTTGGTGGGTATGGCACACCAGAACGAAATCTTGTCTTCGATGTCAATGACTTTGACGAGAGCCTGTTAGCTCCTTGGGAATGGGATGTAAAGCGGTTAGCTACTAGCATTGTGGTAGCAGGGCGATCGCTCAAATTCTCCGACAAAATCGGGCGCACGGCGGCGATCGCTGCGGTTCAATCCTACCGCGAACATATGAACGAATATACCCAAATGACCCCAATGGAGGTTTGGTACGATCAAATTGGAGTTGAATCGCTACTTGCATATACCGATCGTGCTAAACAACTCAAAAAACTGAAAAGTGAAGTAGAAAAAGCAAGAGCGTTAACACCTGTAATGGAACTGCACAAATTAACCGAAATAGTGGATGGACAGAGGCGTTTCATCAGTAATCCACCCTTAGTATCCCAACCAATACCTGAAGACCCACTAGTAGCAGAGATGTTATCCGTGTTTTATAAATATCGACAAACTTTACGAGAAGATATCCGCATTTTACTAGACCGTTATAGGATTGTTGATGTAGCGATGAAGGTAGTAGGAGTTGGGAGTGTTGGTACTCGCTGTGGAATTGCTCTACTGGTGACGGGGGATAATTACCCTTTATTTCTACAGATTAAAGAAGCACGCAGTTCTGTACTGGAACCTTATGCAGGCAAAAGTAGTTACGATAACCACGGTCAAAGGGTGGTTGCAGGTCAACGGCTGATGCAAGCCTCAACCGATATTTTCCTCGGATGGGCAAGGGGCGATCTTGGACACGATTTTTATCTGCGGCAACTTAGAGATATGAAAATTTCTGTCGAGATTGAAAGCATGAATGATACGGATTTGAGGGGCTACTCTCAGTTATGTGGCTGGGCTTTGGCACGAAGTCACGCTCGGTCAGGTGATCGCTTTGTGATTAGTGGTTATCTGGGGCAAAGCGACACATTTGATCTCGCTATTGCTAATTTTGCGGTTGCCTATGCCGACCAAAACGATAGAGATTATCAACAGTTAGTTGCGGCAGTTGCGGCAGGAAAGATTAAGACGATCAAGGGCTAAATTGGATAGAAAACCTGAAAAGAAATACATGAAAAAAGCGATCGCGAATAAAGCTCAGCCAGCAATAAAGTCCCATTCACGACTGTTTCAAGGGATTTTACCTTTGCAACGAGATGCGATCGGGAGTGATATCATCGCGGGTATTGTACTGGCGGCTCTGGGTATTCCTGAAGTGATGGGATACACCAAGATTGCGGGAACGCCGATCGCGACAGGTCTGTATACTCTCATTCTGCCCGTCGTGGCATTTGCATTTTTGGGTTCTTCCCGCCATCTGGTCGTTGCTGCCGACTCTGCTACAGCGGCAATTTTGGCGGCTGGGCTATCAGGTTTAGCACCGTTAGGCAGTGCCCAATATTTAGCCTTAGCGGAATCAGTTGCCATCCTTGTTGCTGGATTATTGCTATTTGCCCGCCTGTTTCGGCTCGGATTCCTCGCCGATTTTTTGTCGCGGACAGTCTTAATCGGCTTCTTGACTGGGGTAGGAATTCAGGTAGCGATCAGACAATTACCAGGATTACTCGATATCAAGGATGGTGGGCATCAGCCCGTGCAACAAATTATGACAGCGATCGCAGGGCTACCCCAGGCTAACCCCTTAGCGATCGGCATTTCTGTCAGCGTTCTGATTACCATTCATCTATTCGAGAGATTCTTGCCAAAATTCCCAGGAGCATTGCTGGCTGTAGTTGGCGCGATTCTTGCCAGTTGGATATTTAACTTTGCCAGCCTTGGCGTAACAGTTATCGGGGCTGTGCCCAGTGGGTTACCCTCCTTTGGGTTACCCGCAATCAATCTGAGCGAACTTCCCCAAATATTGGGCATTGCCTTGTCCTGCATTATTGTCATTGTCGCCCAAAGTGCCGCCACCTCCCGCGCTTACGCCTTTCGCTACAGCGAGAGCTTTAACGAAAATGTCGATTTGGAAGGTTTGGCGGCGGCTAATCTCGCGGCGGGATTAACTGGCACATTTGTGGTCAATGGCAGCCCGACTAAAACGGAAATTGTGGACACGGCGGGAGGGCGCAGCCAAGTTGCTCAACTGTCTACAGTAGCCGTCGTACTAATCGTTATCCTCTTCCTCACTCAGCCGATTAGCTACCTACCCAATGCAGTTTTAGCAGCAATTGTATTCTCAATCGGGCTGAGGTTAATCGACATTAAAGGAATGCAGGCGATCTTTAATACCCATCGGGAAGAGTTCTATTTGGCGATCATCACTGCGGCTACGGTCGTTTTGATTGGCGTTAAGGAGGGGATTGTCCAAGCAATTATATTGTCACTAATCCTGCATGTACGCCATAGTTACCGACCCCATACTGCCATCATTATTCCCAATGAAAATCAATTTTGGCAGCCGATTCCCGTACAAATGGGTAGTATCTCGGCACCAGGTCTAATTATTTATCGATTTAGTAGAGACCTCTTTTATGCAAACGCTACTTTCTTTTCCGAAGAGGTGCAAAACTTAGTAAAAAGTGCCGATCCACCAGTGCGGTGGTTCATTTTGGAAGCCAGAGCAATTACTGAAATCGACTACTCTGCTTCTCAAACATTACGAGATGTGGTTAAGGAATTATCCATACAGAACGTAACTTTAGTCATTTCTGGTCTATCTCCAGAGACAAAAAGACAGTTCGATCAAGATGGACTAACGAATTTAATTGGTGCCGATCGCTTTTTTTACCATTTAGAAGATGCGTTAGCGGCTTTTTATTCAGAGTGTACCTGAGAAATCCAATCATTCTGCATCTCACTACTCCTAGGTTACTACCCATTTTTTATTTCTCTTAATTGGTAATTTCATTGCCTAATTTATTTGTGACTAATACCAATTCTTTAAGATTTGGCTACACATCTTTCAAAGATAAATAGACTGCAAAATCTTGTGTCAGATTATCTGTAGCTTAGTTTCATGGGTAAAGTCGAAGTTAGACTTTACCCACAGCCTTCTCAATTCTTTGCAGTAGTTCTGCGTTAAGCCGAGGGATTAGGTCGATCGCTCCCATATTCTCAACTACTTGAGCCGTTCGACTGGCACCAGTGATCACTGTACTGACCCTAGGATTAATGGCACACCAAGCGATCGCTAATTGTGATAAGGTGCAGCCGAGTTCTTCGCTAATTGGTCGTAACCGCTCAGTAGCTGCAATCCAGTCGGGGTTGCTGACTGATTCCTGCAACCAAGCATAGCCGGGCAAGGTAGAACGGCTCCCAGCAGGTATCCCATTGCTATATTTGCCTGTAAGCACACCAGAAGCAAGCGGACTCCATGTAGTCAGCCCTAAGCCCAGATCCTCGTATAGTCTTGCGTACTCATTCTCTACCCGATGACGGTGAAACAAGTTGTACTGGGCTTGCTCCATCACTGGCTTATGAAGATGATGGCGATCGGCAACCTGCTAAGCCTCTACAATCTCCGCAGCTGACCATTCCGAAGTACCCCAGTATAGGGCTTTACGTTGATGGATCATGTCGTGCATTGCCCAGACTGTCTCTTCAATTGGCGTATTTGGATCGGGACGATGGCAAAAGACCAAGTCAATATAGTCCAGTTGTAAGCGTTGTAGAGAACCATCGATCGCATGGTGCAAATATTTACGATTAAGAGTGTTCTTTCGGTTCGGACCTTCCGCAATTCCCCAGTAGAACTTGGTAGAAATAACGTAGGATTCCCGATCCCAACAAAGTCGCTTGATGGCATTGCCCATAAGTATTTCTGATTTACCGCCAGCATAAACTTCTGCATTGTCAAAGAAATTTACTCCGACATCTCTGGCAGCAGAAAGCGTTTCCATCGCCGCATTTTCATCCACTTGATTTCCATAGGTCACCCAAGACCCCAAGGATAACTCACTTACTTGTAAGCCAGAACGTCCCAGTCTTCGATATTTCATGCTCGGTTCTCCTGTAAAAAATTTAATCGATCTCAAGATGTTTTACTTTAAAAGCAAATAGCTTGTCATATATGTTCTGGCTTACCGACGAAATCCACCTACAACATCTCTATGTATAAAACAGTTTAGCCATAGACAATTGATATTTACGCTGCAATTACAAGTTAGATTGATATGTCTCTGTTTAAGTTCATGGTTGACCAGAGTACAAGTTGACTAGATTGTATAAAAGCCTGATAAATCTTTACAAGCAGAGTTTTTAACTATTAAAATGACTGAAAGCCTCATTCTTTCGTTTACTTCATTTTAAATAGCAGTTTTTGATTTTCTGGACACCTTTCTGGGTAAAGATTTCAGCATACCACACCCAGTTGAGCAATTACGAAATTTTAACTAAATCCTAAATACTTTGATAGATGATAACCTAACCAAATTCCAATAAATCCACCGATAACTCCGAAGAAAATCGATGAAAGTGACAACAAGCTCCCACCCCAGAGTGCTGGTATATAGCTTCCAAGAGTAGAACCTACCAACATCCCGATGCTAATCAGTAATTTATTCACATTTATAACTTTCCAAAGCAATGGATTTAAACTTGGTACCAACTAGAGTATCTCAAGGATTTTGATAAAAATTATTAACCCTTTCTAAAATTTCCTGTATCTGCTCAAGATTACTAATCGACTCGTCAAAGCCACACATAGACTGAACATTATCCAGAGTTTCTTCAACCAAGTTTTTTAGATCGATATAGTCTCTTTCACTCAGAATTATAGACATTTCGCTTTCCCTACTTGTACACTAATGACTTGGCAAAATTTAATTAAACATTCTCAGATTTATTTTGTGGCGGAACGCAGACTGCAGGTAATCGCTTTAACACTCAAAATCGATATTTACCATTAACCTTTAATCATTCACTATTCTCAGGTGCGAATCTTGAGTAATTTGTTAGGACTGATTTTAATGCCTGCTTATCTTCCAATCTTATGAAAAGCCCATATAAGAAAAATAGACGACACCAATATAGAGCCGACAATTGTTCCGAATATACCAGCTTGTCGTGCATTTTTTGCAAAGAACATTAGTGGTAATAAACCAATTAAAATTTCTAGAACACCGAATATTTTTGCATCATTGCCATCAATAGGGGCAATATACCCATATCGGTTCCATGAAGCTGGAACATATTCTTGAGCTATGTGAAGTCCACCAAGACCAATAAATATAATTGAAATTGATAAGGCAATGATTTTAGCTGCAAGTGGCATTTCTTTATTTGGCGAATTCATCTCTATTCCTGTGAGTGATAACGGCAAAATTGAGCAGCTAAGAACTTTTACTACTAACAAAGTATTAGAAGCTAGACCGCTCCAATGATGTTTTATAGCATGATCGCATATTAATTTTTTATCTTTGCGATCGCCAATAATTTCTCGGAACTAAACATCGAAGTCGAAGATTTTTGCTTGCTTAATCTTGGCTAGAAGTCAGTCACTTCAACGGGCTTCGCGATTGAGCATAACTAGGTATTATACTGAAACTTTCTAAATAATATTAAACATTCTCAGGTTTATTTCTGGTTAGTATTACCTTATGCGGCGGAACGCATACCGAAGGGAATCGCTTCAACAGTTTCAAAATCAGTGCCTTAGTTTATTGTTCCTCGCAGTATTCGATAGCTCTCTTCGCCGCACTCTTGAGCCATTGATCCGAGTCTTCGTGTTCCAAGAGCCACTTGGCAAGTCGCTGGCACTGAGACGGATTCTTTGTACTCATGTAGATGATCGCCGTCGTAGCGCAGGATTGCTCGTTATCGAAATCCTCAACAAGCTTGACCAATACCTCCTCTTCCAAGGATTCCCAGTCAGGCTCGTCAGGGAAGATCATCTGTATCCGCTTCCAGAGGGGAATGCTCTCGTCTAGGGTAAGAATCTTGTATTCCATGTAGGGACTTGTTAGATGGAAAGTTTAATAGCTGTGACTCCAATCTAGCCCAAACAGTTAGAACTGCCATCAACTAGTTTGGGCTTTCGTCAGTGCGTCTGCGGAGTATGTAGCGAGAGCTTCCAATTCTGCCCCGCAGTCTCCTTTAAAACATGAACCGTGCATCACTGCCAAACACTCAGGGTTTAGTGATTTAAGTGAGCGTATAGTTGATGCTGTCCAGGGTGTAAGTGCCGTAGCATGAAATCCCTCTTCGGCAAGAATTGCGCTTGATACGATACTTTCAGTAGTAACTGCGGGTCCGTTACCTAACTGAGTAAATAAATCACCAGTGAATAGTGTTTTTGTCGTTTCCTCAAACACAAGCCCAGATTCCCACGCATGTGGAACATGTGGTGTATCAATATATCTCACGCGCTTGCCGCCTAAATCTAGGACTTCATTATTTTCCAACACGCGTGGTGGACGATCAGCTAGATCATTCAGTGAGACCATGCACGCAATTACCCCATGTACTACCTGTGCTTTTGGAGCAGCAGCTAACCATTGATTCATAGAGCCACATTCGTCGGACTCGACATGCCCAAACGAAATCCATCGAATCTTATCGAGAGGTAGAATATTGGATGCGGCTTTTGAGACCGATTCAAAAAGATTACGTCCACCGCAATGAAATAGAAGCGGTTCGTCCGCATTGATCAGATATTGATTAAAAGTGAACCCATACGGTGGCATGTCTGGTATGAACGTCGAAAGTCGAAAGATATTCGGGGCAATTTCATCAACTTTAGTTTCCATCACCTTAGTTCCTCATTTTCATCCGTGGTAGCGTCACTATCACGAGTTGAGACTCGTATTTTTATCTAACGATTATATCGAAACTTTCCTTATAGAGCCTGTTTCATATTTATTATGAGCAAGATTTATGATGCTTAGAAAATGCTAAATCCATACTCAAGTAGCCTAACAGATAAAGAATGGGAAATTATAGAACCATTGCTCCCAAAGAAAAAGCAAACTAGACCGCCAACTTGGACAAAAAGACAAATTTTAGACGGCATACTCTACCAACTTAAAAACGGTTGTAATTGGCGAGATATGCCCCGAGACTTACCACCATTCTCTACAGTGTATCGATACTACAAGGAGTGGAAAGATACAGGTACATTTACTGCGATTATGGAAGCCTTGCATTCAACAGCCCGTGAACAGTCAAAAAAAATCAAAATGGACAACTTTAATCATCATTGACTCACAAGCAGTGAAAAATACCTGTAATGCAAGTATAGAATCCAAGGGCTTCTGCTCCTACAAAGCAACTAACGGGATCAAAAGACATTTAGCCGTTGACATACTGGGATTTCCTTTCTTTACCTATTTAACAAGAGCAAATGTATCAGATGACCAAGGACTGATTGAAATGTTAACGATTAACATTGATTACTTCAAATCGAAGCCAGATGACATTACCCTAACTACGATATTGCTGGATAGTGGTTATGATATCGAAAAATTGACGACTGATTTACAGAAGGTTTATCCTGAGATTATGACTAAGATTAGGTTTGAAATTTCTCCTAAGGTATCAAAGCAACAGAAGGCAGAAAAAGGTCTGTCTGGGTTTGTAGTTGTGCCGACAAGGTGGGTAATTGGGTTGAAAGATGCAAAATCTTAGTTAAGAACTTTGAGAGAACTCTCGTTAATGCTACAGCTAAACTTAATCTTTGCTTTATTCGCTTGATGCTAAAAAGAATTGCTACTCATGAGATATGAAACAGGCTCTATAACAATTCTGGGTAGTGATCAAGAGGGCATGATGCAGAACTTAGAGTGAATTTCAGAATTGTAGTGATGGATAAATATCCAAATAGCACCGATATGATTTTCTAATTTCTTAGAAAAAGAAAGAGTTTTTCTAACAAGGCGAGAAATTCTTTGCCTTAAAGTACAATTGAACCTTTCAATATGATTAGTCTGTCCAGACTCTTTGCCCACAGCCTTATGGCGTTTTTTAGGCAAAATACAGCTATAAGCTTGCCAGAAGTCAGTATAACAAACAGCCCATTGTCGATAAACGGTTGGTAAAGATTGCCATAAACCCAAGGCTGCTTCTTGGTCTCGACTACCAACAAACACTCCAACAATCTCTCTAGTATTTTGGTCAATTGCTAACCAAATCCATACCTTACATTTTTTATCCCCTACAAATGACCATAGTTCATCGCACTCAATGGTCAGGCGTGCTTTTTTCTAGGGATTACCTTAACTTGCGGCTCTACACTGACAGACTTACCATTTACATAACTGTAACCACTGTAATGACACCTTGGCAACACGCTTAATCCCTCGCATGGATATACGTTCTAGCAGCAGATTATCGACTAATTTAATTGTGGATTCAGCTATTGGCTGGTTTTTGGGATTAATCACAAATTGACGATTACACTTTTTACATTTGTAGTTTTGTTTTTTGTGACGGGTTATACCATTCTTAACTATCTGGTCACTTTCACAGTAAGGACATTTTACTTCCATAGTTACTTCTATTTTGTTTTACCCCTTTTTTTATCTATCATGCCCTCTTGATCACTACCAATTTGATTTTTCCAGCCTTATGGTTTACAATACATATTATATTATAAAAATAATTATTCTTTTTGTAAACCTAAAACTATGGTTGGCTCCCGTATTAAGCTAGCTCGGAAGAAAGCTGGCTATTCATTACGAGGATTAGCTGATGCTCTGAATGGCAAAGTTAGTGCTCAAGCTATTGGCAAGTATGAACGTGATGAAATGACTCCAAGTTCAGATGTTTTGATTGCACTTAGTAAAACCTTAGAAGTATCCATACATTATTTGCTTGATTCTCAACAAGTCGAACTTACTAATGTTGATTTTCGGACTAAAGCTAATACAACTGCAAAAGATCGCGCTCGTGTAGAAACTGAGGTTATTGAATGGGTTGAGCGATACCTAGAAATTGAACATATTTTAGAAATGAAAAGTGCTGAATGGAAGAAACCATTCGACAAAGTTGCTATTAATTCTGTAGCAGAGGCTGAAGCAGTAGCAATCAAATTGAGAGATGTGTGGAATCTTGGGACTGATCCAATCCCGAATATGACCGAATTATTGGAAGAGAAGGGATTAAAAGTTTTAGTTAGTGAGTTACCTGGTAGTGTATCGGGATTTACTTGCCTTGTCCAAGGTGCCAGAATTATTAATTTGCCTATAATTGTCATAAATAGTCAGGTTTCCTTAGAACGGCGAAGACTAACACTTGCTCACGAGTTAGGACACAGACTTATCGATCCTGAACATCTATCAGAAAAAGAAGAAGAACAAGCTTGTAACCGTTTTGCAGGTGCTTTTTTAGTACCCAAATCTCACCTTGAAAATGAAGTTGGTCATTTACGACACTCTTTTGGCTATAGAGAGTTAATTTATCTGAAACAAATCTATCGAGTTAGTGGTGCGGCATTACTTGTGCGTCTGAGAAATATTGGTGTAATAATCGATGCTATTCTCACTTACTCATTTCAGAGCATTGCTCGAACTTGGCGGTCTAGTGAACCTGAGCCACTAGAAAATGAAGATGAGCGTGGGCAGAAAGAAAAACCTTGTCGATTTGAGAGGTTATGTTATCGAGCTTTAGCAGAAGACTTGATTTCAACCTCTAAAGCTGCGGAATTACTGCGCTATTCAATAGATAAAGTGGAAGCTGAATTAAAAGGAGAACCTCATATCCCTCAGATAAAAGATGCAGGTCATAATTAGTGATACATCTTGTCTTATTGATCTGCGAAAAGCTTTGTTAATTGAGGCTTTTTTACTACTACCCTACGAAATTAGCATTCTGGATATTTTATTTGCAGAGGAACTAATAAAGTTTACCGATTTAGAGCGATCTCTTTTACAACAGGGCTTAAAAATTTTACCTACCTCAGGAGAAGGAGTCCGTAAGGTTCAATCGATTCAAAGAGCCAATAGCAGATTGAGTATTAATGATTGCTTTGCTTTTGTACTGGCTGAGAGTATACCTAATAGTATTCTTTTAACTGGTGATGGGGGACTCCGTGATTTAGCTATTGGCTCCAAAGTGGAAGTTCATGGTGTTCTTTGGGTTGTTGATCGGATGTATGATGAAAAAATTATTACTGCAAATCAAGTATTATCAGTACTTTTGCTTTGGCAGATGGATAATAGAGTAAGGCTACCCAAACGTGATTTAAAGGATTTTATTGAACGCTTTAGAGCTATAACCTGATGATCGAACTTCTGGCAGTTGTAGTTTTATAGAATTGCGATCGCGGCGAAGCAAGTATTTATTTTATTCTTGACTGCACATCTCAAACCGTTCTGTACATAGGCGAAACTTGTCGGTCAAACCTACGCTGGAAAGGGCAACATGATTGTAAAAGATACATTGAAAACTATCAAAATCTGCATTACTCTCATGGCATCAAAACCGCTATTAATGCTGCATTTTGGAATTATGCGCCCATAGAAACTAAACCCAGACAGAAACTAGAGTTGGATTTAATCTATCATTGGCGATCGCCATTCAATAAAGAGATATGGCAATACTGGGGGACACCTTTTACGAATTAGAGCGATCTCAATCATTTACTATATGAGTGGACGTATGATTTAATCCCCTTTCACAATATTTAATATGCCTGACTTTGACAACGAACCAATACCTGAGTTAAGAAATCCTCAAGGGGTATTTCAGTCTGGGGATTTGAGTTTGAGAATTGAAGGAGAAGTTGCTCCAGTAGTAGATTTAGAGTTAGGGCAACAACAATCAGTCTATTTTGAACACCATATCCTACTATGGAAAACCCCTAATGTGCGACTGGGATTGAAAGGATTAAAGGGAGCAACAAAACGATTCTTTGCAGGTCTAGAAATTTTCATCACTGAAGCTCATGGACCTGGCAATATTGCCTTTTCTAGAGAAGCCCCAGGACAGATTGTAGTTTTGCAATTAGAACGAGGTCAAACGGTCGATGTCAGAGAGCATCAGTTTTTACTGGCAACGAGTAATATCGAATACAGTTTCTTTTTTCAGCGTGGATTGGTAAATATTCTATTTAGTCGGAGTGGCGGATTATTTATCGATCGCTTTGAAGGCAAGAAAGAAGGAGGTTTACTATTAATTCATGGATATGGCAATGTATTTGAAAAAGTGCTTGCCCTCGGAGAAATGCTTGATGTGGAACCAGGAGCATGGTTGTGGAAAGATTCATCGGTAAAGATGGAAACGGTAACAGCTTTGCAATCTAGTGGAGGCTTTTTCGGGGCGATCGGGGTGATGCTGGGCGGAATTTCCTTTACTCTAAATCGTTTTATTGGTCCTGGTCGTCTGGGATTGCAGTCGATGACCTATCATCCACCAATAGAAGAAGGTGCCACTCAAGTAGGTGGTTCATAGTCTTGAGGATTTTTCTGAGTCTAAGCTACTGGTTGTTTGCATTCTGGAGTGTTATTTTTCGGACTGTTGACGTTGCTTGATACTGGATATGCGGTCATTGCCTCTGGTGGGTAGGGTTTCAAGAGTGGGGTTAAGCGATCTATGCTGGTCAAGTTTGGATCGAGCCAAATTTCGTAATCCTTGGGATCGAGGATAACTGGCATTCGGTCGTGTATCGGTCTGACGACATCGTTTGCCTCGGTGGTGAGGATCGTACAGGTTTCAATGATGTCTCCTTCGGGGCTTTCCCACCTTTCCCAAAGTCCCGCAAAGGCAAAGATATTTGCGTCCTTTAGTCCAAAAAAGTAAGGTTGTTTTTTAGTTTTGCTGCCTTCGACTCGCTGCCATTCGTAGAACCCATCGGTGGGAATCAAACATCGCCTGTGCTTGAACGCATAGCGAAATGAAGGTTTTTCAGACACTGTTTCCGATCTAGCATTTATGAGCTTAAATCCTATGGCTGGGTCTTTTGTTCACGAAGGTATTAGCCCCAACCCCAACCGGAGAATTGCACCGACAATCGTGTGTCCCGTAAATACTAGACCTCTTGCATATTGATCGCCCTAACCTTTGTCAGCACTGTATTTTAGAGATTACAAGGTATTACTTTTTGAAATTTATACCAGATCGGCAGTTTGGGCGATTATTTAGCTAATTCCGCAAGAGGCCTACTATAGAATGCTTTTTCTGAGATTTTGAACGGTTCCAACCAAGTTGTGGGGAACTTCCGCTCTCAAGCTTAACGAAACAAGGAGCAACAGATCAATTTAGCTGCACCACAACCTTAAATGCTCGCTTTCACCTCAGGAGAACAGTACGCCCCATCAATGTTCGGGCGAATACTGTCCCCAAAATTAAATTAACTCTTGTTGGGGGGATGTTACGGTTCTATCACCATTTTAAGTTTTGTGTCTTAAAAATTCATTCTGTTTCCCCCAGGCTATAGGATGAGCTTGATTTCATCAGATCCTATAGATCCATGATCCTCACCAAAATAAAATTTTCTTTGGGAATTGCCCTCACTTCTATATTCTGCGCCGGAGTTGCCGCCGCAGAAATCTGTGAGCCATTATCCCCCCAAGTCTCCCCCACCCAAGGCAAGACAGTACGCTTAACCATTGGTCCGACCCTCGGATTTGGCTCCCATGGGAATACCTATTTTCTGATTCCCCGTCCAATCTCAACTGTCACTGTCAAGCTCACCCCAATCACCATCGACAAGGGCGCATATCCGACCCAACTGATTGCCCGCTATTCCGATGACACCATTTTTGAGTCCGGGGCTCCAATTTTTGTCCCTGATTCCACTAAGCCGATTATTTGGGGTCCATTGGAAGTAAATCAACCGGGCAAAGTGTTGGATGTCTTCAATGTCAAAATTCTGGAAAATTATCGCCTCTATCCCCAATCCCAGGGCTTTACCTATGATCTTGAAGTGACGGGCTGTCGCTGATTCCCCAGGTCTGGATTTAAACCCTATTTGCCACCGTTACATTTGAAATTAGATCACCATGATGCGAGCCTTATCTTTCTCCCCCATGCTACTGTCTGTTTTGCTGGCTGTGCCCACCAGCCTCAGTACTGCCCTTGCCGCCCCGGCCCCAGCTTTCCGTTACCCCACTACCGCCATTCCTGCCCCCAAAGCTATTGGTAATGATGCCAGCCAGTATAAGGTGACAATTTACCCCACCGTAGCTGGGATTGGGACTCGCGATGTCGTACCGGATCCCGATGGAACGGTTTGGTTTAATGGGCAATGGTCCGGGGTGATTGGCCATCTCAATCCGGCAACTGGTGAGGTGCGGCTGTTTCCCTTAGGTCGTGGTTCTCATCCTCATGGGGTTGTTATGGGGCCGGATGGGGGCTTGTGGATCTGTGATGAAGCCAATGCCATCCGCCGCTTTGACCGAAAAACCTATGAAGTCAAAACCTTTCAACTGCCTCCCTTTCCCCACACCATGGGCTATGGCAATTTGAATACACCGGTGTTTGATGGCAAAGGAATTCTCTGGTTTACCGCCCAAAATGGCTACTACGGACGCTTAGACCCTCGCACTGGGGATATGAAAATTTTTTCAGCTCCCCAAGGCTTTGGACCCTACGGCATGACGGCAACGCCTGCGGGAGAGGTTTGGTACACCAGTTTGGCGGGTAACTATATCGCGCGAATTGATCAGAAAACCTATTTGCCAGAAGTCTTCCCGATCCCTGATGACCGAGCCAACGGCTCTCGCCGGATTTGGTCCGATTCTAAAGGAAGCATTTGGATTACGACTTGGGGCAATGGGGTTTTAATGCGGCTGAACCCACAAACCAAAATTTGGGATTCCTTCAAACTCCCAGGACTGGGGCCGCGGGGTTATTCTACCTATGTGGACAATCAAGATCGGGTCTGGAGTTCGGATTTTGGCACTAATTCCATTCACCTGTTTGATCCGGTGAGTGAGTCGTTTACAGTGTTTCCCGGCAATAAGCAAAATGTCCAAACGCTGCAAATGAATGGGATTGGCAACCGGATTTGGGGTGGGCAGCAAGGTGCAGATCAGGTGATTCTGTTTGAGCGGATTCCCTGATTCTGGGTCAGTTGTTAGTAAATTGTCAAAAATTTTTCTGATTCTGGGAGAATCTTTCTATGGGTTTTATATTGTTCCCCGGACTGGGAAGTCTCTTAGCCATCAATCTCTGGGCTAATGCTGCGGTTGCTGACGTTATTCCCTCATTTGATCCGATGATTTGTCAATCTGCTCGTTTTTCCACCCCCTCCGCCGCCGCTATTCGGGAATTGTCTCCCACCGGTAAACTGCGTGTGGCGATTAACACGGGAAACTATGTGCTGGCAAACGAAAGGGGGGACTTTGTCCCTTACGGTATCTCCGTGGATATTGCCCATTTCTTAGAGAAACAACTAAAGGTGACCGCGGACTTTGTGGTGGTGAAATCTGCTGCTGAATCCTTTGAGCGGGTCAGTCAAAATCAGTCAGATATTGGCTTTTTTGGCGTTGATCCTTGGCGTGGGAAGCATGTGTCCTATACGCAGCCGTACATTCAGATTGAAGGTTCCTATATTGTCCGGGCAGATTCCCCTTTCAAAAGTCTGGCGGATGTGGACCGGCCTGGAGTGGAAATTGTGGTTGGCAAAAATAGTGTTTATAACCTTTTCTTGGAGCGGAATATTCGCCAAGCCGGTCTGATCCAGGCCCCAACTTCCCCGGAAGTCACGAGTTATATGCTGGCTCATAACTATCTGGTGGGGGCGGGGATCCGAAATCAACTTGAGGCTGATAGTAAACGCTTGGGGGGATTACGGATTCTACCAGAGCCGTTTATGACGATTAACCAGTCCATAGCTACCGGGCAGGGTCGGCCGGAAGGACTAGATTACCTCCAGACTTTTATCAGAGAGCTAAAGACAAGCGGTTGTGTTCAGGAATTAATCACAAAGTACGCTGTTGAGAGTGCAACTGTAGCCAAGTAAACGTGAAACTTGTTCGTCCATTAGTTTCTGATTGGCTTTGATCCAAGCCTCAATGGGTAGTGGTAATGCAATAGCTACTGGGTCATGAATAAGTCAATCAACTCTGAGTCGCTCAGGTTAAAGATATAGTTATTCCAGTTAATGGTGAGACGGTATGAATCCACAACCGATAAACTAAATGGCTGTTTCTATTCTGCCGTAGGCGTTGCAGATAGAAGTATGAATCAGATAGAAGAAAGGACAGAAGGGTCATGAAGATAGTGAACCAGCAATCGTATAGAGTATCGCAACATATCCAAAGATTTGGAATACCAGAAAGTTTTACGGTGTAATCGCGCAAGATAGTGACGTAACCGAGAGTTTTCACCCTCAACTCTGGTCATGTAAGTCTTGCTAATAATCAGATCACCATCAGGGATAAAACTTGGATATACAGTCCAACCGTCAGTGACATAGAAATAGCATTGCCATACTGCCACAATTGCCCATAATGGTTCAAAAGTCTCAGCACTGCGATCGCCTAAAGTCCATGCGAGGATACCCTTACGAAAGTGGTCTACTGCTGTCCACAACCAGATTTTGTTTTTTTTGAACCCACAAAAGTTTCAAGTTCATCTAACTCACCAACATCTGGAACGTTCTCAGGAACAATAGAATCGGGTAATTTTTCACCTTTTTGTCTAACCCAATTAATAACCGTGGTGTGATGTACCCCCATAACTCTTTCAATACCTCTAAATCCCATGCCATTCAGATACATCTTCAGGCAAGTCTGTTTTGTAGTTTCTGGGTATGCTTTTGTTTGTTCGCTCTTGATCTATAAACTGACGACCACATTCAGCACAAATATGATTTTGCTTCCCTTGCTTAATTCCATTTTTCTTTATGTGTTCTGATCCACATTTTGGACACTTCATCCATCGCCTGTGCTTGAACGCATAGCGAAATGAAGGCTTTTCAGAAACTGTTTCCGATCTGGCATTTATGAGCTTAAATCCTATGGCTGGGTCTTTTGCCCACGAGGGTATGAGTCCCCATTGGAAACCATGAAGTATGCGCTTTGACAGATCGGGCATTTGGGCGACGGCATTTACAGTCTGAGAAGGGGCGATGTTATAACTTGGAATTAAATTTTCTGGCACATCAACCTTGAACATTTGAGCGATCGCCTCTGCCGAGTTAAATAGTGTAAAGCGTCCGCACATATTAATTTACTGATAACAATTCATGCCAAAAGGGGGGAAAGAGGGGGAATCTTCCAAAACTTTTTGCTATCAAATTTTGCACAGCTTTAAACTTTGCTTTAAGCAACCCTCTCAAATAAATAGTGTCCGAGCTTAACTGTCGGACCGATGGGCAATGGGGTTGGAAAGACTTCATCACTGTAATTTATTTCTCTCAATTCTGGCAGTAAGAAGCTATCAATCTCATCCCGAGTTTTTCTTCTCGGTCCCATAGGTCGCCAATCAAAAAAGTTACGGCGGCAAAAATGTGTTAAAGCAAAAACCCCAGTTGGTGAAAGCCACTCCAGGAGATTGTTCTTAAACTTGAGACGTTGTTCGTTATCTGCAATGCCGTGAAAACATCCGCGGTCAAAAACTATATCAAACTTTACCTCTGTCTGCCATTGTAAAATATCAGCCTCCACAAAGTTAACAGTAACCTGCTGTCTTTCCGCCCTCTGCCTTGCCATGTCCAATGCTTTCGGCACATAGTCAATTGCTGTCACTGCATATCCTTTAGAAGCTAGATAAGTTGCATAGACTCCAGCACCACAGCCAAGGTCGAGAACTTTACCAATTTTAATCCGTTCCGTGGCTGCCAGCAATATCGGCGGGATTTCTTCTGTATGCCAAGGTAGGCTTTCAGGAGCTTTGGCATTTTTGTAGGTCGATTCGTAAAATCTTTTCATTTTCCTTTTAAAAGCGATTTTTTATCAGAACCTTGATAGCAATTATCCCGCCGATCCGATCAGACTTATCGTAAGCAATTGTGCTTTCTCTTTAGTTTCTGTCATAGCGAGTATTAAGCGATCGATACATATCAGCGTCCGTGGCGATTGCAAGGAGTATCTAACCAAGTTTCATGTTCTGGCAGCGACTGTCACTACAACCTACATATTTAGCTGATATAGTTTTTATAACCAATGTTACGCAGAACAATTTGATTCGAGCAACGGCTTAAGTAGGGTTACTGGCAATTAATCTTTAGACTTAGTGCCAATTAGCTTGTATAAGGCTAGCTTTGAGTAAGGACTCCAGACATCTACGTAACATGAGTAAATAAAGTTGGAAGGGGCTAAACTAATACAGGGTTCTCATCTTTTCGATTTCCATTTTAATAAGATTTTGTACATTATCTGGGGATAAGACCTTGCAATCTTGTCCATACCGTAAGATTTCGCGTATAAACCAAAAGGTGTTGGTAATTTTTCTTACTATCCGCTTTGTTTGAGGGATATCAACTAACCATTCATTTTCAATATCAAGATTTATCTTAGTTTTATAGGCAAATGCAAGACGGTGAAATAAGTGCATTTCTATATTGATATTATCTAAACCTGATCGCCACGGTTCTGAGATAGGTGTAGTGGAGGCTTCAGCAATGCGATCTAGTCTCAGACTCCAATTGTGGCAAAGCTCAGGTATATCGAGATTTCCGATTGTTTCTTTACACCAACAATCAAGATACTGGCGGTCTTCATGGATACCGATTTCTGCAAATTGAATATGAAAATGATGAATTTGTTCGGCTGCATCTTGGTAGGTTAACCTAAATGGCTGTCCACGGCGAATATACTTTTCCACTTCGAGCCGCCATGTTTGGGTAGGTTTTATAATGAATCGTTCTAGCTCATTTTTTAAAGGAATAGTCAGGGTGCCATGTTCTATGAGTAGCTGGGCGATGGCTAAAGCCTCAGTTATTTTACCTATATCTATAAGGGCACTACGACCCCGCTCTAAAGCTTGGGTTTGTTCTAATCCCCACTCTTGTTTGGGGGCAACTATGAGTTTTTTTCTTGCGATCTCCTCGACTAATTTAGTTATATTTGGGCGATCACCCCACATCATGCCAAGTTCTAGTGCTAGTTCTTCCAACTGCGCTTTGTCGTGATCTGATATTGAAAGTGTGATTGATTGCCCTCTTCGTCCCATTTTATTTGTACGTACACTTTGCAATCTAAACGCTTGACTTTGTAAATTATAGATGTGAAAGTATAAATATTGCAATAAGTTAAGTACACTAAAAATGTAACGATTCAATTTTATGAAAATTATCGAAGCTGCTTTGTTTGTGTAATCCTGAAGGCAAGTTTGGATTTGCAGTCTATTTGATTATTGATTTGGCGATCGCGCTTTTAGATATTTACGAGGATGTGAGGTTATGAAGACGGAACTATCTTTAGCAGATTTACAACAACGGGCGCTGACGATTGGCGATCGCCTGCCTTATCTGAAGTTTTTAGTGTTATTTGGCTCTAGGGCGAGGGGTGATGCCTATGAAAGAAGTGATTGGGATTTTGCGATTCTTTGCGATGAAGAGGCGAGACAAAAGGCGATCGAGGATCAGCCCTATGGATTTTTGGCGGTACATAATGCAATCAAGGATTGTTTTGAGATTGGTGGTGAGTGTATGGATGTGGTGGATGTGACGCGATGCTCAACGTTGATTGCTCATTACATTGCGAAGGAGGGTGTGGTGTTGTATGAGTCTGAAATTGGTGTGTTTAGAGATTTTCAGCAGAAAGTCATGATGACTCAACAGGCGATCGCTGAGTTGAGTGCTAGTTTGCGTCAGCAAGTTGAGGCTTTTTTGCAGGAGCAGGGTGTATGAGTCGAGTTAATCCTGCGATCGTGATGGCAAAGCTTGCCTATATGAAGCAATATCTATTGGATCTCATCAGGTTTAAAGATATTTCTTTGGAGGATTATCTTAACTCGGACAATCATTATGTGGTTGAGCGGTTGCTACAACTAATTGCGGATGTGCAGACTGATGTGAATCGACATTTGATTAAAGGTTTGGGCGGTGTTCAACCTAGAGAGAATGCTGAGACTGCGATTGTGATTAATAGTTTAGGAGTTATTGAGATTGGTCTTGCTCAGAAGATGTCAGCTTCAATTGGGTTACGCAATGTGATTGTGCATTTGTATGACGAGCTCAATCCTGAGATCGTGCATGGGGCGATCTCGAAGACAATTACTGACTATGCCCAATATCAGCGCCAAATCCTCAATTATTTAGATGCTTTGGAGAAAAATAATGACGCTTAGTTACATCGCGATTGCCCTTTTAGATATTTATGAGGAGGTTATGACGACTGAACTATAGACTAAAACTATTATCTTTAAATTTGTAAACCATGAGAAAAAGCTATGTCTAACAATAATTTACTGTCACGAATTTCTATCGATCCCGCTATTTGCTTTGGTAATCCTTGTATTCGAGGACATCGGATATGGGTTTCGGTAATTCTCGATTTACTTGCTAGTGGCGCAACTTTTGAAGAAATTCTTGAAGAATATTCAGGTATTGAAAGATTAGATATTTTGGCTTGTATTGCCTATGGCGCTGAAATGTCAAGGGGATATTTTAGAGAAATTCCATTGACTCAAAATCAAGAGGCTGTATGAATATCAAACTTGACGAAAATCTAGGAGATATTCGGATCTCATCAAGGCTTAAGCTGGCGGGGCATGATGTGGCAACCGTGAGTCAGCAAGGATTAACTTCCGCCCCAGATACAAAACTGATAGAGGTATGTCACCAAGAAGGAAGATGTCTCGTTACTTTGGATCGCGGATTTGGAAATCGAATTCAGTACAGACCGAAAAATTATGCAGGTATAGTCTTGATTCGGTTGTCACCAAATGCTTCTTTCGATGATCGGGTTAAGGCGATTGATGCTCTAATTCTTGCTTTGGAGCAGGAGGAGGTTAATGGGAAGCTATGGATTGGTAAGGATGGATCTGTCCAAGAGTACAAGTCGATTGAGTCAGAGGAGGATTTATGACAAGATTATTGGGCAGACCGCCAAAAACTTTAGAGGAGCGATACTTTAGCGAGATTCGTCCTAAGTTTTATAAAATTCATGGAAGCCATCATCAGCATGGTGTAAGGAAAGGAACGACACTTGCACAGCATTTTGATTCTGCTTGTCAATTTGTACTTACAGTTAGTCGCATTGCAGAAATACCTGACGATAAACGGGCTGTTTTACTTGCGGCTACGGCTGTTCATGATTTAAACAAACTTGATAATCAAGGGCGCAATGTCAAAACTTTAGATAGAAATCGTGAGTTTTTGGAGCAAGAACTTTACAGGGTGGGTGTTTCTAGTCTGATTAAAAATGATTACGATTTAGAATTAGCTAGAAAGTTGATTGAACGTCACTCTGGACATAATGCTAGTGATGGGGCGCTATTTTTGCCTGAAGATCCCATGATTAGGAGAGTCGCCGCTATTCTGATCGCCGCAGATTTGTTTGATTTGGGTATTGCTGAAAAAGAGCGCTTTCGGAAAATTGAGAATGAATTGACGGTTGCTTTTGGTAGACCTAGCAAACTTTTTAAGGTAAGTGTTTCTCAAGATAGGGGCTATATTACGGCTTTGCTTTTAGGTGCTTGTGAAGAAGTGCCTGCAGAGAAAGGGTTAACAACCTTATCGATATTTCCCGATCATATTATTTTTGAAGGTAGAACTTTTCCAAGTGGTGATTTAACGATAGAAATTGCGGCTCGTTGGCAATTTAAAATAGATAGCGTTTTTGGTGGAAATATCGATCAATTAGTCAAAGCTACTAAGGACGGCATTAAAATTTCTGGTCATGCGGTGCAACATAATCTTGATGAGGTTTTGGGCGTTGTAGTGGCACAGCTAGAGAAGAAAAAAGCAGGATTTAAGTTAGATAAAGTTCAAACTGATGTCAAAAAATGGGGTGGTGAGAAAGCTGGAGAAGAAGCTCTTACCGAAGCGGCTAATGTTGGTTTATTACCTGTAAGTAATGCCGAAGAGTTTGGATTGTCAGAAGCTTTAAAGTCTGCTTATTTGAGCTATCGACAAGTTGAACCAGAACTTTCTCCATCGCAAGTATGGGATGCGATCGCCAAGCATACAGGTTTATCTGAAGCTCAAAGATTTGCGTTAGAGCCGTTTGATGCTCAATATGCCCGATCGCTATTTGCAGCTAAAGCGGTTACAACTGGGATAGATGGGGCGATCTCAGCACTTCGAGATTCTTTAGAACTGCGAAAAAATAGCCGTCAGGAGCAGAAAGGATCTGATGTTTCCCAAGAAATTATTGATGCTGTCAATCGAACTCTGAATTGGCAAGTCGCAAGTGTTCTCAAGGGAGATGAAGAACTAGACGCTTATGTAAATGCTAATCCACGACAAAGATGTTCTTTAGGTTCGACTTATGGTGAAACTGATGATGTGGCTTCTATGCCTATTGGTACTAAGGTTCAAGTTTTTTCTAATCGTTTGCCAGGTGGGATGAATGGCGATCCGAGAAGACAAGCTGATCCGATGACTTCTCTAGGCTATCAATTAATGACTGTTGGCGCATTCTTTCCTGCGGTCAAAAAAGATCCACCATTCTATTTACATTTGGCTTTGCCTAAGGGGTCAAGTCCTGATTTGCTCAGAATGTGGCGAGACTGGCTCAAGGATAAAGCTGATACTAATGCAGATGGTGGAACGGTTAGCGTTAATGAACTTAAACTGTATTTAGAAAATGCAATGGAGTATAAGTCAAAGTATCTAATGGATGAAACGGATAAGTATCCACCGTTGGTTTTGAAGTAAGTTATGTTCATAGTTATCTCCTACGATATCCCTGAAGACAAACGCCGTACTAAAATCCATAAGATTCTCAAATCTTACGGTCAATGGATGCAGTTTAGTGTGTTTGAGTGCGAACTTACTGATGCTCAATATGCGAAGTTGCGATCGCGCTTGAGTAAGTTAATTAAACCCAGTGAAGATAGTATTCGCTTTTACTTCCTTTGCGCTTGCTGTCAGACTAAAATAGAGCGTATTGGTGGCGAACAGGTGCGAGACGATACAATATTTTTCGCTTAATTTTTAGTTCGTCTTTTGCGCGAGTCGTTGGGTGTTTTTGAGGATGGTATCCAATTAGTGGTTTTAAAGGTGTTAGCTAGTATGGCTTTAGATACGATCAGGCGAATTTTTTGGTTCGCGCAAAGCCTGAATGCATTGATATATCTATGTTTTCAATGTTTACTATGTGATCTAAATTCGCTCCAAGCTGTCCAAATCTGCTACAATCGCGATCATTCGCGGAAATGTACCTTGAAAATCAAATATAATATAGAGCCTGTTTCATATCTCATGAGTAGCAATTCTCTTTAGCATTAAGCGAATAAAGCAAAGATTCAACTTAGCTGTGACATTAAACAGAGTTCTCTCAAAGTTTTTGACTAAGATTTTACATCTTTCAACCCAGGCATTTGATCTCTCAATCACCCATCTGGTCGGCACAGTCACAAATCCAGATAAGCCCTTTTCTTGTTTCTCTTGTTTTGACATTTTTGGAGCAATTTCAACCCTAATCTTTGTCATAATCTCAGGATATACCTTTTCTAAATCTGCTGTCAGTTTTTCAATGTGATAACCACTATCTAGCAATATTGTCGTGATGGGAATGTCATTTGGTTTAGTCTTAAAATATTCAATATTGATCGTTAACATTTCAATCAGTCCTTGGTCATCTGATACATTAGCTTTAGTTAAGTGAGTAAAAAAAGGAAATCCTAGACTGTCGACTGCTAGATGTCTTTTGATGCCGTTGGTGGCTTTGTAGGAGCAGAAACCTCTGGATTCTACACCTGCATTACAAGTGGTTTTCGTTGGCTGAGAGTCTATGATGATTAATGTTGTCCATTTTGGCTTTTTTTTTGACTGCTCACGTACCGTTGAATGAAGAGCATCCATGATTATCTTTCCATTCTTTGTAGTATCGATACACTGTAGAAAATGGTGGTAAGTCTCGGGACATATCTCGCCAATTACAACCGTTTTTCAGTTGGTAAAGGATGCCTTTACCCCCACTGTTCAAAGAGTACAGGAGCGCATGGGTTCCCGTGAGACCTACGAAATCATCGGGTTACTGGTAGAGATCAATCAGAAATTAAGTGAACGAGTAAGGATAGAGAAAGGGAGAGAAGCAACAGCAAGTTAAGTGAGTCTTCTATGAATATCGCGAAAAAATGTCTGAGTCCTTTATATACTTGTCTTTAATTCGTATAGAGCCTGTTTCATATCTCATGAGTAGCAATTCTTTTTAGCATCAAACGAATAAAGCAAAGATTGAGTTTAGCTGTAGCATTAACGAGAGTTCTCTCAAAGTTCTTAACTAAGATTTTGCATCTTTCAACCCAAGCATTTGACCTTTCAATTACCCACCTTGTCGGCACAACTACAAACCCAGACAGACCTTTTTCTGCCTTCTGTTGCTTTGATACCTTAGGAGAAATTTCAAACCTAATCTTAGTCATAATCTCAGGATATATCTTCTCTAGTTCTTGGATCAGTTTCTCGATATGATAACCACTATCCAGCAATATCGTAGTTAGCGTAATGTCATCTGGTTTCGATTTGAAGTAATCAATGTTAATCGTTAACATCTCAATCAGTCCTTGGTCATCTGATACATTTGCTCTTGTTAAATAGGTAAAGAAAGGAAATCCCAGAGTGTCAACGGCTAAATGTCTTTTGATCCCGTTAGTTGCTTTGTAGGAGCAGAAGCCCTTGGATTCTATACTTGCATTACAAGTATTTTTCACTGCTTGTGAGTCAATGATGATTAAAGTTGTCCATTTTGATTTTTTTTGACTGTTCACGGGCTGTTGAATGCAAGGTTTCCATAATCGCAGTAAATGTACCTGTATCTTTCCACTCCTTGTAGTATCGATAGACTGTAGAGAATGGTGGTAAGTCTCGGGGCATATCTCGCCAATTACAACCGTTTTTGAGTTGGTAGAGTATGCCGTCTAAAATTTGTCTTTTTGTCCAAGTTGGCGGTCTAGTTTGCTTTTTCTTTGGGAGCAATGGTTCTATAATTTCCCATTCTTTATCTGTTAGGCTACTTGAGTATGGATTTAGCATTTTCTAAGTATCATACATCTTGCTCATAATAGATATGAAACAGGCTCTATAATGCTCAGAAATTTGTCTCCCGTGAATTCTTAAATAGCTTCTAAGGTAGTATTGATGGATAGTTGGTATGCCTTGATAATCTCGGCAAGATTTATTACTTTCCACTCAAATCCAATCTTTTAGTCGATGATAATGGTGGAGTAGAAAAATGTAAATCAATTGACCAGCTAACTTGGTCTGAGGAAGAATTATTGCAGGGAAAATTGATCAAAATCAATAAATTCCCCAAAAACAAAAAGGTGAGACTATTCTGGATCACTATTTCTCCAACTAGGACGAAATATGTCGTTACTAACGACTTAACTCAAGACTACATCCCTGAAGTACAAGCTATCGGCTGTGGAATATTTTGGAATTTCATCGTGAACTCAAACAACTCACTGGTATTGAAGCTTGGCAATGCTGTAAGTAACCTAATTATATCGCTTGTGCCATGCTGATGTGCAATCACCTCAAACGTTTAGCTTTTCATGTTGGTAAAACTATCCATCCACTTATGTTTGGACTTTTGTCTAATTATTTAAAATCTCAACTCATAAATCCTTCTATTCCAATAACTATTTGACAGGCTGAGCAATTACTAAATTAATAGTAATTTATTTAAGGGCATCCAAAATAACTCTTATTATTAATATATAAGTCTTAGGGTAAGTCTTGTTTTGCGTATCAAGAGTTTATTTATGAGAGAGTAAATCTGTTACAGCATTTTGGAGTTCGTGGTGATAGTTGTACCAACCATTACGAACCAACAAATGCTCAAATCTTTGACATATTGCTCTGAAAGCGTCATGGGTTGAAGTAAGACTACCAATGTAAATTAAAGTCTGAGGACGAGAAGATTGTAATTCGGCTAGACGACTACTAGGATTTTTAGAAAACCCAATTTTTAGATATTGATAATCCTCGGTAACTATGAAGTAGATATAAGCTTTGGTGGATTCAAGTTTTTGTGTAGGCTTGTGATCAAAAATCTTGATTGATGTAGACTGTAAGCTTTGAACTAAAGGCTGATTTCCAGATTGACACAGTGCGATCGCCTGCTGAGGTGGGGCTAGAGTTAAAAATGGATTTTTAGAAAAAGGGCTAGTAATTTCATACAGCCATGTAGCTTGTTGAAACTTAAATTTATAACTTTGTAAAAAAGGAAGAACTTGAAGTTCAATAGTAGAGACATCAGAGGCAACTAAGTATTTACCACCCAAAATATTAATGAACCAATAGTTAGGTTGAGCAGGTAAAAGTTCTGCAAATAGCTGTCCATCGAAGCCAGAATACCAAAAACTTTGATTAAATTTAGGTGTTTTCGACATACTATACGAATTAAGTCCAATATAAATAGTATTCTTTAGCTTATAATATAAGTCCTAATTATTATGAAACAATACATTGAAATTTTGAGATAGTTTGCGGTTTACGCAAGAGGTCTAATATTTACTCGCTCATCTTTTATTTGTGTAATACCAACAATCTAGGTTTTTCTTTTACACTGCGTAAGTCCTGAATTAATCAATTACAATATTACGAATAGAAATACGATACTCAATATAAGACTTATAAAGAGACTCGTATTGTACACATAAGAAAGATTGGATGTCCCAGCCTATTCTTAATTATTAATTTTCGAGACTCAATACGAGTCTTTTTATAATTTAGAGAGACTCGTATTTACTATTGACTGCATGTATGAAGTATCACAGTCGTGAAACTCCGATCAAACCCGCCATAAAAGTAAATAATTTTCTAGTGGATATTTCACAGGGATTTGGTTTAATTGGGTTAGTATATTGTCGATGAGATGTTTAGATATAAATAAGATGTAATTACGGAGTTAATTTTTAGTTATGTCAGACTTTAACCGTGGCATTATGAAGTTCGATGGAGCGGATAAGCCCATCATTTTGTTCCTTTCTGCAATAGTTATTCTCAGTGGTATTGCTTTCTTAATTTGGTGGGGTTTAAATACTGCCTACCGATAAATAACTTAACTAAACTTATATAAATTAAATATTAAATAATGTCTGAAAACTTAGAGACTGTGGGATCAGCACTTGGCTCTGTCTCCAGTGGACTATTTGTTGTAACCACAAGTCAAGATCAAAAAAATCATGTCATGCTGGCATCTTGGGTACAGCAAGCGGGGTTTACGCCACCATCTGTCAGTATTGTCGTCTCCAAGGAAAGACCCATATCTGCCCTACTTACAGTTGGAAGTCCAGTGGTAATTAATATTTTAGGCAAAGGTCAGGGGAAACTAGTTGGATATTTTGCTAAGGGTTTTGATCCAGAAATCAATCCTTTAGCTGAGGTTCCCACAGCGATCGCCCCCAGTGGACAACCCTATTTACAAGAAGCGATTGCTTATTTAGATGCTAAAGTTACTCAGGTAGTGGATACTGGCGACCATAACTTAGTTTTAGCCCAAATTATTGGGGGTGAAAGATTAAGCGATAGTGAACCTGCAATCCATACCCGTAAAAACGGATTCAAGTACTAGCATCAGTACATGCTCTATACCGCCCCTACTAATTTTTATCAAGTTACCATCCCTACCAACTATCATCTTGTTGCTGCTGCGGTTCCAAGAAATCAGACCAATGTCTCCAAAATTCCTGAAGTAGAGAATGCGCTGCGTTCATTCATGGGTAACATTCCCAGCTTAAAATTTTCAAGGTATAACTTGACCGCCCAAGCGGGAGCAGTTAAGCTCGATCCACAGTCGCTTCCACAATCAACAAATCCAGTTGCATCAACACCAACGGGAGAGATAGTTAACGTTATTGCCGATCGCCAAGAATATAATGCCAAAGAGCAAATATTCACAGCTACAGGTAACGTTACGGTTAAATATCTCAATACTGAACTTAAAGCCGATGTAGTTAAGCTCAATTTAATTACTAAGGAAGCTACGGCGGAGGGTAATGTATTTTTGCAAAGGGGCGATCAACGCCTTAGAGGTAGCACTCTGTCCTATAACTATGGTAGCAGCAAAGGCTCTTTCAGTAATGCCTCTGGTTTTCTCGACTTAAATAATTTAAGCAGCAGAGTGAATCGCCTCCCTTCAGATTTAGGGTCTAGGTCTTCGATTATTAATGTGTTTGGGGATAGTAGTTCTGCAACTGTAAGTAAAGCTATTAGTCGGGTGCGGTTTAAAGCTGACAAGATATTCCTAGATGGAGACACTTGGACAGCCGAAAATCTTAAGGTTACTAACGATCCCTATGATCCTCCTGAACTGGAAATTCGTGCTAACAAAGCCACCCTAACTAAGATTACCCCTACCCAAGATCGCCTTGATTCCGAGTCTCCCACCCTTGTTTTTGATCAGGGCTTAACCCTACCAGTTCCCTTTAACAGCATAGTTTTAGATCGGTTTGAGAGATCTTTTCCCGTACGGATTGGGTTTGATCGGCGGGACGGCGGTGGATTTTTTTATCAGCAAAACTTTAATGCCTATACTGAACCTAATATTAGCTTTCAGGTCTCACCACAAATCTTTTTACAAAGAGGTTTAGAAGGAAATCTACTAGATGCCAATATCCTCGGAGTAGTTGCCAAACTAGATGCGATTTTACCCGATTCCCAATTTTTCACGGGTCGTGCTACCCTATCGGGATTAAATTTAGCTAATGCTGAAAATCAATTAAGAGCAAATATTCAGTACAGTCGTCCTGTGCTGGGGGATCATATCTTAGTAGCTCAATATGCCTATCGCGATCGCCTATTTAATGGTTCATTAGGTTTTCAAGATGTAAGCAACTCCTTGGGTGTTAATTTATTTTCACCCAATTATGTCTTAGGTGATAGTGGCATTAATTTTAGTTACCAAGTCGGCGCGCAATATATAGGTGCTGATAGCGATCGCAGTGATTCCCAACCCATAGTTGTCGCCAGTTTAGCCAGACTACAAGGAGCCACAGCCCTAAGTCGATCATTTCCCCTATGGCGAGGTACAGCCCTACCTGCAGAGCGTGAAACGGGTTTAAAATATCTACCCGAACCAGTTACACCAAGCTTTGATGCCTTTTTAGGTGTTGCAGGTAACTACGCCTTTTACTCCAGTGGAGACTATCAAAGTTATCTCTCAGCCACAGTAGGAGTTGTAGGTGTATTTGGCAATTTTGCTCAGCCCTATTTCGACTATACCAAGATTAATATTAGCTATACCCAAGGTATCGTCGGTGGCAGGTCTCCATTTCTGTTTGATCGTATCGCTGATCCACAGGTCTTTACCTTTGGGATTGTGCAGCAAGTCTATGGTCCATTTCGCGTGGGCATTGAACAATCATGGAATCCAGTTTCAGGAAGGATTGTAGATTCAAACTATAGCTTGCAGTATGATCGCCGCACCTATGCCATTGTGATTCGCTATAACCCCACCCGTGAAATTGGCGAACTTGTTTTTCGGATCAGTGACTTTAATTGGAATGATTCCAGCAATGACTCTAGCTCTGATGTAACTCCCGTAACAGGTGGCTTAGAACGGAGATAAATACCCAGTATTGTGCAATCCCAGCTAACACTGAATTATGTTTGGGAATTATGTTTGGGGCAGTGTAACCTAAACTGCTAAAATCTTGGGCAGATTAGCTAGTAATGGAACTTAACGTGCGGATTGCAGTTGATGCTATGGGTGGGGATTATGCCCCAAGTGAAATAATTGCGGGAGCTTTGATGGCTCAAGCAAAATTTGATATCGATATTCTCTTAGTGGGTGATGAAGCCAAGATTTCTGCTTACTTAAAACAACATCATCATAAATTAAGCGATCGCATTGAAATTGTCCCCGCCGAAGGGCAGATCGATATGCACGAAGAACCCCTAGAAGCGTTACGGCGTAAACCTAAATCTTCGATCGCCATCTCGATGGAACTGGTCAAGAAACATAAAGCCGACGGGGTAGTTGCCGCAGGACATACGGGAGCAGCAATGGCAGCAGCATTATTAAGGTTAGGCAGATTAAAAGGAATTGATCGACCTGCGATCGGGGCATTATTACCAACTTTAATTCCCCGTAAACCAGTTTTATTATTAGATGTAGGTGCCAATGTGGATTGTCGTCCCAAGTTTTTGGAACAATTTGCCATGATGGGATTGCTTTACAGTCGCTATGCCCTGGGTGTGGAAAATCCTAAGCTCGGACTTTTAAATATTGGGGAAGAACCATCTAAGGGTAATGATTTAGCGGTTAAAGTGCATCAAAATTTGCAAGATAATCCCCAAATTCCCTTTTCAGGTAATGCTGAAGGTCGAGATGTGATGTCAGGTGACTTTGATGTGGTGGTCTGTGATGGTTTTATGGGTAATGTATTACTTAAGTTTGCTGAAGGTGTGGGCAAAGTAGCAATGCAAATCCTTAAAGAAGAACTTCCAAGGGGTTGGTGGGGTAAGCTAGGGTTATTATTTTTACGTCCTAATCTTTCACAGGTTAAACAAAGAATGGACTATAACGAGTATGGCGGAGCGTTACTATTGGGTGTGGATGGAGTTTGTATAATCGCCCACGGTAGTTCTAAAGCTTCCAGTATTTGCAATGCCATTCGAGTAGCAAAAGATGCCGTAGAAAATCAAGTTTTAGAGCGCATTCGTACCCAAATTAAGGAACTCAACGCTGTTACAGAATAATTATATGAATGGAGTCAGAATAATTGGTAGCGGTTCGGCTTTACCCCAGCGCATTATTACTAATGATGAATTAAGTCAAACCATTGAAACATCAGATGAGTGGATTGCCTCACGCACGGGCATCCGTCAACGGCGAGTGATAACTTCTGATCAAGAATCCTTAGCCAGCTTGGCAACTGTGGCGGGAAAACAAGCGATCGCTATGGCAGGTATAGAAGCAGAGGATTTAGATTTAATTATTCTGGCAACTTCTAGTCCAGATGATCTATTCGGTTCTGCCGCTCAGGTGCAGTATCTTTTAGGGGCAGAAAAAGCCGTAGCCTTTGACTTGAGTGCCGCTTGTTCAGGGTTTGTATTTGGTTTAGTTACTGCTTCACAATTTATTCAGACTGGTACGTACCGCAATATTTTACTAATTGGTGCCGATGTTTTATCTCGTTGGGTAGATTGGAGCGATCGCCGTACTTGTATCCTATTTGG
Source organism: Synechococcus sp. PCC 7502 (assembly GCF_000317085.1). NCBI lineage: Bacteria > Bacillati > Cyanobacteriota > Cyanophyceae > Pseudanabaenales > Pseudanabaenaceae > Pseudanabaenococcus > Pseudanabaenococcus habilitatus. Next base: position 3,070,906 of record NC_019702.1, on the reverse strand, counting down.
TGATGGAGCAGGGGCAGTGGTTTTACAAGCATCGGAACAAAAATATCTTTTGGGGTTTGAACTCCGCAGCGATGGCAAAGGGAATCCCTTACTAAATCTGAGTCATGGTTCTACAGGTTATGAGCATATTACGATGAATGGCGGTGAAGTTTATCGGTTTGCCGTAAAGTCTGTACCAGAAGTATTAGATAAGGCTTTATTTCGGGCAAATTTAACTGTTGGTGATATAGATTGGCTGATTCTGCATCAGGCTAACCAACGAATTTTAGACGCTGTCCAATCACGCATGGGCTTTGCGCCTGAAAAAGTAATTACTAATTTAAGTAACTATGGCAACACCTCTGCCGCTTCAATTCCTTTAGCCTTAGACGAGTCGGTACGATCGTATAAAATCAAAACCTCCGATACCATTGCCATATCAGGATTTGGGGCGGGATTAAGTTGGGGTGCAGCGGTATTTAAGTGGGGCTAAGAATACATCAGGGGAAATAAAAATGTCTATACAGTTTATTGATGGAGTTCCATTATCAGAACTTTTAAGTGGAGCAGGATATAAAAATCAAGTTCAAAATTCCAGTTATGATAACGACCTGATCCTGAGAATAGTTACTGATTCGCGCATTGTTCAAGCAGGGGATTTATTTATTGCCATGATCGGAAGTAAGGCAGATGGTAGTCAATATGTATCCCAAGCATTAGCAAACGGAGCGATCGCTGCCATTATCGATCGCTCTAGTAACTTAGAACCCCATCCTCAAGTTATCGCCGTTCCCGATGTTATTACTGCCTGTGCTGAGATTGCTGCTAGTTTTTATGATCATCCAGTCCAAAAACTGAAATTAGTAGGTGTAACTGGAACAAACGGGAAAACTACGACTACTCACCTCATTGAATTTTTACTAAAAGATAAATATGCCACTGGTTTAATGGGAACTCTCTATACCCGTTGGCAAGGCTACGAACATATTTCTACTCACACTACGCCCTTTGCTGTAGATTTACAGGCACAATTTAAGCAGGCTGTGGATCAAAATCAAGAAGTGATGGTAATGGAAGTTAGTTCCCATGCTTTGGCTCAACGGCGGGTATGGACTTGTCCCTTTGGCGTATCGGTTTTTACTAATCTCACTCAAGATCATTTAGATTATCATCTGAATTTAGAAGATTATTTTCAAGCGAAGGCTTTATTATTCACTCCCGATTATCTGAAAGGGAAAGCAGTTATTAACCTCGATGATGCCTATGGTGTGCGGTTAATAGCAGATTGTCGATCTCGTAAACAACCCGTATGGACATACAGCTTAACTAATTCTGAGGCGGATTTTTTCACTGATAATCTTACCTATAGTTCTAATGGTGTAACTGCGACTTTACATACACCCCTTGGTGCCATAGCGTTTAGTTCGCCTTTAGTGGGTAGTTTTAATTTAGCTAATGTCCTAGCAGCGATCGCTACGGCTGTAGAATTAGGTATTAGCTTAAGAGAAATAGTGGAGAGATTACCCAAATTTAAGAGTGTGCCAGGTCGAGTCGAGCAAGTGCAAATTAGTGAAGATCAAGATATTACGGTGGTTGTGGACTATGCCCATACTCCCGATAGCCTAGAGAATTTACTGAAGGCAATGCGTCCATTTACAAAAAGAGAATTGATTTGTGTGTTCGGTTGTGGCGGCGATCGTGATCGGACAAAAAGACCAATTATGGGAGAAATTGCCGCACGGTTAGCGGATCGGGTTTATATCACTTCCGATAATCCTCGCACTGAAAATGCCGAATTGATTCTTCAAGATATTCTTAAGGGAGTTCCTGAACAGGTAAATGCGAAGGTAGAAATAGATCGGAGAATTTGTATTAAAGAAGCGATCGCCAAAGCAGAGGCTGGAGATACAGTTTTAATAGCAGGTAAAGGACATGAAGATTATCAAATTATTGGTACTGAGAAAATCCATTTTGATGATCGAGAGGAAGCCAAAATTGCTTTACAAGCCAGATAAATATACTGTCTCTATAATTCAATCTATCGGTATTTGGTAGTGCCATTATTACCGATGAAAACATACTTAATATCCTCAATCAAGTTCTGAGTGTGCGTAGTCTCGCATTATCAGCCTAGAGTTGCCATGTCAATAACCTATAAAGCTCCTGCGGCTGTACTATCCAAGACACTATTAGATAAATGGGTAGTAATATTCATAGATTGCAGGACTGGCACATCTCCATGGGGGTAATCAATCACTGATACTGCCCCATTACCCTGCTTAAATGCCCAAAAACTAGCAGGACTTAGATTAAATAACTGACAAAGAATTGCCTTATTGACCGCATCATGGGCGACCACCATTGCCGTTTCTCCCTGGGGTACAGCATCAATAATTTGTTGCCAAGCTATTTTTACCCTTGCCCATACATCATTTAAGTTTTCACCTTCAGGCATTTGCACAGATTCAGGTGTACTTTGCCATCTTTGTAACTCTCCGGGAAACTCGGCTTCAATTTCTGTTTCTAATTTGCCCTCCCATTTGCCGTGGGAAATTTCTTTGAGTAAATCGGTTAACTGTAGGGAAAGGTGGGGATGTTTAGTGAGGATAATCTCGGCAGTTTGTTTCGGACGCAACATCGAACTACTAAAGGCTTGATTAATTTTTACCTGTGCTAGAAAGTCGGCGGCTTTTTGTGCCTGTTGCTCGCCTGTAGTATTTAAGGGAATATCAATTTGTCCTTGAAAGCGTTGATCTCGATTCCAGTTGGTTTCACCATGACGAACTAATAACAATCTAATACCAGCATGATCTTTTTTGGTCGGGGGTAAAACATCGCCACTGATCGCTTGTAAATGACTAACTAAATTTAAAGACTCTAATTGGGCAGTATAGGTCTCGCCTGATTGCCTAAAATTCAAAATACTAATACCACAGTTAGATTGATGCAGATAATGGTAACGGGATGGGGCGATGCCCAAGGCGGAGGCAATTAAAGCTCGATTAATACCGCTATGTGCCACAAGTAAAACTGTCTGCCCATCATGTTTAGGTAAAATTTCCGCCCAGACTGATTGTGCCTGCTCAAATAAATCTAAAACAGGATAAAATTTCTCCCCCGTTGGTCGGGACATCTCTAGCTGCTCTGGGGCATGGTGCCAATTATTGTATTGTTCGGGATATTGCGATCGCACCTCACCAAAGGTTAGACCTTCCCATTGCGGTAAATTAATTTCCCGTAGATTTTCGTGAGTATTTAAGTTGATTGATCTATTTTCTAAGATCAAGTTTGCTGTTTGATTAGCCCTGACAAGGGGGCTACAATAAGCCGTATCTATAGCTAAGTTTGCCAAAGCTAGCCCAGCTAGTTTTGCCTGTTGTTGTCCCTTCTGAGTTAGTGGTGGTTGTAAATCGGGCCGATCACTATTGCCACGACCTTGCACCATTCCAGCACTATTAGAAGTACTTTCTCCATGACGGACTAAAATAACACGAGTAATCAGATAAAACTCCAAAATTTAGCTAGAACTTGCACAACTATATTATCGGAAATCTAGTCATCACCACATCTAAAAAAATCAGTGATAGTCAAATCCTAGGATATTAGGATATAATATTTCCTAAGAGTGCTAACCAAACAAAAGCTCAGTGATGTTAATTGTTTGTTCATAAATTAAGCATTCGGTCTAAGAATTAGATTGCGCTTGTCTAATTGGAAATTTCCCAAATTGTGCCCAAGCACCTTACTATAAGTCACTAGCATCTTGAGTATCAGTTTTGCCAAACACAGCAGAGCTTTCCACATACTCCTTTAACACAGCTATCTTCTAAGTATTTAGTCCTAGAAGCTGAAGATGTTACAGATGTATAGACCTGCATGGGTAGTTTTTAATCAACTAGATATTTTTTCTGGATATTTTTCTACTTTAAAGGGTATCTAGTTTAAAAAGTATCTAGCTATATTCTTAGGCTTTTTGGATTAATCAAAACCTGTTTAAAAACATTTGAGGAACTTGGATGCCCAAGCAAATTATTATTGCGGAGCAGTACAGAACGGCTGCTGTATTTAGTGAAGATCGGATTGAAGAGATTATTGTAGCCACAGGTACCCATCAAGTCGGTGATATATACATGGGAGTTGTCGAAAATATCCTTGTCAGTATTGATGCTGCATTTGTCAATATTGGGGATGGCGATCGCAACGGATTTATTCATATTACCGATTTAGGACCATTAAAACTTAGGCGATCGGGTGGCTCAATTAGTGAACTACTGACTCCCAAACAAAGAGTACTAGTTCAGGTGATGAAAGAGCCAACGGGGAACAAAGGTCCAAGGCTAACGGGTAATATCTCCATGCCTGGTCGGTATGTGGTGTTAATGCCTTTTGGTCGTGGGGTTAGCCTATCTAAGCGCATAAAAAACGAGGCGGAACGTAATCGACTAAGAGCCTTGGGAATTTTAACTAAGCCATCGGGTATGGGTTTATTAATCCGCACCGAGGCAGAGGATATGCCTGAAGAAATGATTATTGAAGACTTGGGTAACTTGCAAAAACAATGGGAAGCCATTCAACAGGAAGCAAATACCACCCGTCATCCTAATTTATTAAATCGGGATAATGATTTTATTCAAAAGGTACTACGGGATACCTATTCCGATGATGTTAATCGCATTGTTACTGATACCAACGAAGGGCTAAAACGGGTTAAGCAGCATTTACTTAGTTGGGCAGATGGCAATATTCCTGCCAGTATTGCGATCGACCTACATAAGGAACGAACTTCTATTTTGGAGTACTTTCGGGTTAATGCCGCTATCCGTGAATCCCTACGCCCAAGGGTAGATTTACCTTCGGGTGGATATATTATCATTGCGCCGACTGAGGCTTTAACTGTCATTGATGTTAACTCTGGTTCATTTACGCAATCTCAAACTTCCCGTGAAACCGTACTATGGACAAATTGTGAGGCTGCGGTAGAAGTAGCTCGACAACTGCGGTTACGCAATATTGCGGGTGTAATTGTGGTTGATTTTATCGACATGGATAATCGCCGTGATCAAATGCAACTACTGCAGGAATTTACCAAGGCATTACAGTCAGATAAATCTCGTCCCCAAATTGCCCAACTTACTGAATTAGGCTTAGTGGAGTTAACCCGCAAACGCCAAGGACAAAGTATCTATGAGCTATTTGGTCGCCCTTGTCCCACCTGTAACGGTTTAGGACATTTGGTTCACTTGCCAGGTGAAAGTGCTTTACAGTCCGCCGAAGCATTACCTAGGGACTTACGGATTTCGACTAAGCTTGATTTAGATGCGAGTAGTGATGATACTTTTTCAGACTTAAGTGGAGGTACGGAAGCTAATTTAATCAGCCATCCTAGCTATAACGATCGCAATGGCTCTAGACGGCGGCGGCGATCGCGTGATAATGAACGCAATGGTAATGATCGCAACTCTACTGCCATAGATCAAGGTAGAGATCAAGTACGAGAACTAGTTAGAGAAAGCAGAGAAAAACCCAAGCGCTCTGAGCCTAAGGAACTTAAACTGCCTGCTATTCCTGTAGTCAGTGAAGTCGAAGTTGACCCTGTGGTCGAAGTAATCTCTGAAAAAGTCAAACGGGCAGTACCACGTCCAAAGCTAGAGGCACCAGAACTGATCACCGTGGAAATGACAACCGAGGAACAGGAAGTCTATGCCCTCATGGGAATTTCACCTTTAGTCTTGATCAATCGGGAAATTAAAGATACAAAATCGGCGATCGTGTCGGTAGCTTTACCTGGTACTGTCGTCAGAAATACGCCTATGGTAGAAGCACCTGCGGATCTGCCTGAGACTAATATTGTATCTGATAGCTACACGCCCAAGTTTGAAATTGAGGAAGCGATCGCATTTAATAAATCTACAGATAAACCTGCAAAACCGACAAAAACCGAAAAACGGATATTAACTGAATCCCAATCCGAATCAGAAACTAAGTTCACTCCAAATCTGGATTTAGAACCTGTGGATTTAGAGCCTATAGATGTGACAGATTCAGTAATTCAAAAGCCCATTGAAGTTGTCGAAGAAAATCTGGAAAATAAGCCAGAAAATGATCAAGAGGAAATTGCGGAAGTTAAAATTCAGTCCCCTGCTGCATCACGGCGTAAGCGTACTCGATCCTAGTTATGGATAAAGATCAAGAGCTAATGATTGTCATAGATGAAGTCGTACATTACCTCTGGGATCCAATTGGTATTGCTTGGCATCCCGAAGCACGAGATGAATACAAAGGATACATCCCCGAACTCTTTGTCCGTACTAAGGCGGGTAAAATATCAGAAATCCTCGTATACATGGAGTGGATGGTAATTGAAAGGATGGGTTTGCCGTTTTTTAATCAGTCTCAAGCTTTAAAAATTGCTGAGTTTTTGCTCCAATGGCGAGATGTAATCTGGCAATCTAATTAAGTTAGGACTTACGCACTCAAATTTGCAAAGTACTAATGGAAGGGAGTTTGAGGGCTACGCCCTCAATTGGGGTAAAGCCCCAAACCCCTATTAAACCTAGATTTTTCTTTTATACTGCGTAAGTACTATAAGTATGATCAAAATTATTATCGTTGGGGCTGGTATTATCGGTGCAGCGATCGCCTATGAACTCAGTCAAGTTTCTAAGTTAGGAATTGCTAATTTAAACATTACTGTTTTGGAAGCTCAATCTGAAGTGGGTCAGGGTTCGACCAAATCTGCTTTAGGAGTCATGATGGCAGCCTGTAGTATCACTACTAATCACAATGGGGCTTTAACAAATTTACGTTTAACTAGTTTGCGCAGGTATGAAAGCTTAGTCCCAGAATTAGAGGCAAAAACTGGGATTGATATTCCCTATAATCGCCACGGCATTTTTATGCTGATCAATAATCTGGAAGGTGATCTGGAGGATAAGTGGAAGGCTTTAATTGCCCTTAGAGCATCTCAAGGATTTCGGATGGAGTGGATAGATGGAAGTCGTTTGCGATCGCAATATCCCCAATTTCAGGCAAAAGTAGGCTTACATAGCTTTGATGATCGATCAGTTAATCCTCATATTCTGCTTCAAGCATTAGTTACCGCCGCTAAATTAAATGGCGTTGAGTTTAAATGCGATCACCCTGTTCATAACTTGAATGAGTTGGATCAATTGGCTCCTGACTGGGTGATTCTTGCTGCAGGATTAGGTTCTAGTCCATTAATTCAACAAGTTCTTAAATCTAAAACTAAACCCGATGTACTTTTTCCCGTGGGAGGACAGGCAATTCAAGTTTATTTACCCCCAGCCGAACTAAAAACTAATTGGCAAACTGATTTAAAAAGTGTACTTCACTGTGAAGATGTGAATATTGTCCCCGCGGGGAATGATCAATATCTGATCGGTGCCACGGTCGAATTTGATTATGAGGTTTTACCAAGGGCTGAGAATGTAGATTTACTATTAGAGCAAGCTATAGGTTTTTGTCCCGCTTTTGCTAAGGCTAAAATATTATCAACTTGGGCAGGTGATCGCCCTCGACCTAAATTCCAAGGTTCACCGATCATTGGCTTTATTCCCAATCTCAAAAACACCTTAGTTGCCACGGGGCATTTTCGCAATGGCGTACTCATGGCACCAGTTACGGCTCAAATTGTTAAAGACTTAATCTTAGAGGGAACCAGTGACTTACCTTGGCAAAAGCAACAATTAAAAACTTAATTATGTTCTTTGTCGTATGTATATTTTTCAGCAGGATCAGACTCAGTTAGTAATTTGCGATCGCCTTCCCACCAATCTATGGTCATCGGTATTATTGACTGTAGTGGGGCGTACATTCAAGTTTGACAAGTCCCAAAATACTTTAACTATTAATCACAACCTTTTTACTAAAACTCAGATCGCTTTATCAGACATTCAGGAATTACATCTGGTTGTCGATAATGATTTTGAAGTTTCCACATACATGATGGTTTGGATTAGTCTATTATTGGCTAATAATCAATCTATATCTATTTCCTATGACTGGGCAGAATTGGTAGATATGGACAAAATTATGCAGGCGATCGCTACTTTCCTTAAGATTAAAGTATCAGAACGTAAAACCCTTGATTTAATCATTGCCCACTTAGAACAAGAAATCACTAACGGTCCTGAAGACTCCGAACTTAATCAAGAACTGACAGATTTTTTAGATAAAAGAGCCTGTAATACTCTAGATTTAATTATTGACTACTTAAAGTTCAAAATTTCGCAAGACCCTGAGGATTTCGATCTTCAGCAAAAGTTAGAAAAAGTCCAGACTCAGAAGGTAAACTATAAGGCATAAAAAACGTAAATTATGATCGATAAATTAGGATTTTGGTTGAATAAAGCACTAATGCTGGATTTATTTCTGGTATTTTTCTTTTTTGCATGGTTTATGGCAGCAGTAATTGCTGAGCAGCTACATCTACATTTAGGCTTATCTGTGTGGCAGTCGTTATGGCAGCCCTTAATTCAGCCTGTACTGGGGATTATGATGGCGGGAGCAATTTTAAGCGGGATCATTGGCAAGTTACAAAATAACTTTCAAAACAAAGCAAAGTAGCTTTTTATTTTTAATACAGTCTTTTGTGGGTTTATATAGTACGGGTTATAGGGGAGCAGCCCGACACCCCAACGTATTTCTTAATCATTAAATAGGCTCTAACTTTTTTAATAACTAAGGATTAACCTCATTAATTTGTCTGACCTTAGCATCTCGTTGTTGAGTGGTAACCTTGGGCGGTAAATTAAGCACTTTACGAATGGGTATTTCTAAATCTTCAAAATCTGGTTTACCTTCTTGATCAAACATTACTTGGCGATCGCTACTAATAAGCACAGTTTGCGGTACAAATCCTCGATAGTAAAACGCCTCTTGGGTTGGATCAGTAGTGGGTTGATCTAACTTTAGGCTATCCACAATAACGGGAATAATACTGATGGTTTTGCCATAGAAAGCCTGAACTTGATTGAGCAAAGGGGTATAGAGTTTACAGTCAGAGCTATCATCTACATAAAACACTAATAGTGCAGGACGATTTAACTCATTTAATGACTGAGATAGAGTAACTCTGGGCGGAATTAGGGAACCATTGCCTCCATACAAAGCAAAAATATTGCCATCGTAGCGATCGTCTCGGAGACTAGCAGAGGTAGGACTAGAAAACCCTAATATTCCAACTAATACAACTAAAACTAAACAAAGCCAAATACGTTTCATACTATTCGCCAAAACCTTGGGAACGAATTAGGTCAAAGAATTCTTTTTTGAGGTAGGGATCAGCCCTAAATGCCCCTCTAACTACCGAGTTAACCATCCGAGTTTCTGGTTCTTTAACCCCACGCCAACTCATACACATATGTTGTGCCTTAATCACAAACGCTATACCCTTGGGCTTAATTAGGTCTTCAATAATATCTGCAACCATAACTGCAGCTTCTTCTTGGATATGGGGACGACTCAGCACCCAATCAATAATGCGATTAAACTTAGAAATGCCAATAACGCGATCGCTAGGTAAAATTCCCACCCAAGCTTGCCCAACAATCGGCACAAAATGATGAGAACAGGCAGACCTCACTGTAATTGGACCGAGGGTATAAATTTCATCTAATTCTTTGGCATTAGGAAAATCTGTAACCTTGGGCATGGGGTGATAACGTCCCTTAAATACTTCATCCACATACATCTTGGCAACACGATGGGCAGTTTCACGGGTATTGTGATCATTTTTTGTATCTATGATCATGGAGTCAAATAGGCTCTGCAACTTACCTTCAATCTCTAGCTTTAACTCTTCTCGCTCCGCATCTGATAAATGATCAGCAATAGAATCATTGGCAAGGTATGGCGCACCTGCAATCTCTAGTCTTTCCCTAATAGTGTGAGAAATTGGTTTTTTGGCACTGATTGATAGAATATTATTATCATTTTTAGAGTCTTTATCAGTATTCTTGACAGCAGGCGATCGAGTTGGAGATGTTGTCATGTTGCTTACGTACTTTGAGTTTTTGACTAAACTCTAAATCTAAGGTTTCGGATAATGTTCACTGTAAACCTAATTTATAGGTAAATTGTCAGGTAACTATTAAATTCTAAAACAATTTGTAGGAATCTGACATAGAACTTAATCTCTACAGCCATTCTAACTTATGGAAAATTGTTTAAAAAGCTGGGAGCATAGTATTGTTAAGTTAATCCCCAAAAATAGAGTAACAGTGGAGCCAACTTATAAAAAAATACTTACATTTTTGGGAAAGCAGATATTAGCTAAGTCAAAATTAACTCCAAATATCAAATACCTTAAGACTTAACTCTTTTAACTCTATTTGTCATCGATCCTTATATTCTCTCGATTTTAGTTTTACTTAGGAAAAACAATGCCAAGTCAGATTCCCTTTTCTTTTTCAGACCTTATCACAGGCTATGTTACTCACTTTAATCGCAGTGATAAAAGTTTCGGTATCAAAACTTCTGAAGGACGTGAATATACAGCCTACCTTGGCTCAACCACCTATGGTCGCATTAGTCAAAACTTAGAGGAAGGGTACATTGATGCCACTGGACAGTTAAACGAGTTATTGAAGCCCGGTCAACACATTTTTGCCTATGGTGTTTTTTACCCCAAGGGAGACGATCATAAATTTGAAGCTAAATCCCTTGTTTTTCCCGGAGATGCCCCTGATAAGTACCGCCATGAAGAACCAGACTGGTGGATTAAGCAAATCCGTTCGATCGCCGACAAATATCTAAAGTGGCAATTTAATTACCCAAATCAGCCCATTGACTACCGAGAATATCGCACAATGCTGAAGTTAACGGGGGAGAAACAAAAGGACGACTACTTACAGGAAACAGATACAGTTTCTCGATTGGTATATGGATTTGCCTCGGCATTTCTATTAACTGGCGAAGATCGATTTTTAGAAGGGGCGGAACTGGGGACAGAATATCTACGCGACCACATGCGGTTTTATGATCCAGATGAAGACCTAATTTACTGGTATCACGGCGTTAAGGTAACGGGAAATCGAGAACAAAAGTTGTTAACCTCTGAATTTGATGATGACTACGATTGCATCCCCGCCTATGAACAAATCTATGCCTTGGCTGGACCTATTCAAACCTATCGAATCAAACCTATCGAATTTCAGGTGATCCACGCATTTTAAAAGATGCGGAGATGACTATCGATCTATTTAATAAGTTTTACTTAGATCAAGAACAAGGCGGCTATTTTTCCCATATTGATCCTCTGACTCTCGACCCACGGGCGGCATCTATGGGACGGAATCAGGCGCGTAAAAACTGGAATTCTGTCGGTGATCACGCTCCTGCCTATTTAATAAATCTGTATTTAGGCACTGGTCGTCAAGAATATGCAGATATGTTGGAAGACACCTTTGACACCATTGAAAAGTATTTCCAAGACTATGAAAATAGCCCGTTTGTCCAAGAAAAATTCTTTGAAAATTGGGATAAAGATCAATCTTGGGGATGGCAGCAAAATCGGGCTGTAGTTGGACATAACCTCAAAATCGCTTGGAATTTAATGCGGATGCAAAGTCTCAAACCCAAGGATAGCTATGTGTCCCTTGCTCAAAAAATTGCCGAACTAATGCCAGAAGCAGGTAGCGATCGCCAACGGGGAGGCTGGTACGACGTGGTTGAACGCACCAAACAACCAGGTGAAGATTTCTTTAGCTTTGTCTGGCATGATCGTAAAGCTTGGTGGCAACAGGAACAGGCTGTCCTTGCCTATTTAATCCTCCATGGACTACTGCCTAGTGAAGATTATCTAAAACATGCCCGTGAGGTCGCGGCATTCTATAATGCCTTCTTCCTCGACCATGATGACGGTGCTGTTTATTTTAATGTTCTGGCAAATGGTACGCCATTTTTGATGGGAACAGAGAGATATAAAGGGTCTCACTCCATGTCAGCCTATCATTCTACGGAGTTATGCTATTTATCCGCAGTTTATACTAATCTTCTGATTACCAAACAGCCTTTAGATTTATACTTCAAACCATTTCCTAAAGGTTTCCCCGATGGCATTTTACGAGTTTCTCCAGATATTCTGCCCCCTGGTAGTATTAAAATTAGCTCTGTAGAAATTGATGGGCAACCCTATGCCGACTTTGATGCGTTGGGATTAACCGTTAAACTTCCTGATACTCAGGAGCGAGTGAAAATTAAGGTTCAAATTATTCCCACTGCTTAATTTCTACTACTTAATTTCTAAGAGTAACCACACTAAAAGGATATGCTGAATGGATATTAAACTAAAATCCGTAGGAGAAATTCAGGTGGTCGAGCTAGATGGTGATATTGATGCCAGTACTGCCCCCGATGTCACTAAGTTTGTGTCTGAGTTGGTGAAGCCCCATATTCGCTTACTATTGGATATGACTAAGGTTCCCTACATGTCTAGTGCAGGCTTACGCACCCTCCTTTCCCTGTATCGACAAATCACAACCAAAGAAGGAAAGGTGGTCTTAGTTGGGTTAAGTGAAGAATTAGTTGACACCATGTCCGTCACAGGTTTTTTGGATTTCTTTATTACCACATCAAGCCAAGAAGAGGGCTTAGCCACTTTAGCTTAGGAAGTTTAGGACTATTATGGAACGTATTGATATTCATCCAACTCATTCCTATGAGAGCTTTAAATTACGCTTAGGAAAGCCACAACCCTTTGGAGCAACTATAGTTCCTGGGGGTGTGAATTTTTCCATTTTCTCCAGTCATGCTACTTCCTGTACTTTAGTTTTATTTAAAAAACATGCTAAAGCCCCCTTAGCAGAGATACCTTTCCCCGATGAGTTTCGGATTGGGAATGTCTATTGCATGGTTGTATTTGATCTTGATTATGAAAATCTAGAGTACGGCTATCGCATGGATGGTCCTAATAATTTCCAGCAGGGGCATTGGTTTGATCCTAGTAAAATTTTACTAGACCCCTACGCCAAAATTATTGGTGGGCGAGATGTGTGGGGGGTAACACCTGATTGGGAGGATATTTATCACCATCGGGGCAGAATTGCCTTTGATGATTTTGATTGGGGCAATGACCGTGCCTTAGAGATTCCACCAGAGGATCAAATTATCTACGAGATGCACGTGCGGAGCTTTACGCGCCATGAATCTTCAGGAATTAAGAAAAATCATCGAGGTACCTTTGCGGGCATTCGCGATAAAATTCCCTACCTAAAAGAATTGGGTGTTAATGCCGTTGAGTTAATGCCTGTTTACGAGTTTGATGAATTTGAAAATTCCCGTCCCAATCCCCAAACAGGAGAAACTCTCTATAATTACTGGGGCTATAGTACCGTAGGATTTTTCTCCCCGAAGGCGGGTTATGCTGCTACGGGTAAATTTGGCATGCAGGTTGATGAGTTAAAAAACCTTGTCAAGGAACTGCATAAAAATGGGATTGAAGTAATTTTGGATGTGGTCTTTAACCACACGGCAGAGGGAAATGAGCGTGGTCCGACTATTTCTTTTCGAGGTATTGATAATAAGACCTACTATATGATGACTCCAGAGGGTTATTACTTTAACTTTAGTGGTTGTGGTAATACGATTAATTGTAATAATCCTATCGTGCGGAATATAGTTTTAGATTGTTTACGCTATTGGGCAGCTGAGTATCATATTGATGGATTTCGGTTTGATTTGGCTTCGATTCTGGGACGAGACCCTTGGGGTTATCCGTTGGCAAATCCTCCATTATTAGAGTCGTTGGCTTTTGATCCAATTTTAGCAAAGTGTAAACTGATTGCCGAAGCTTGGGATGCAGGTGGATTATATCAAGTGGGTTCTTTCCCTGCCTACGGTCGTTGGGCGGAGTGGAATGGTAAGTACCGAGATGGCATTCGTAAATTTCTTAAGGGAGATGGCACCGTAGGACAGATTGCTCAGTGTTTACAAGGTTCTCCAGACCTCTATGCCTGGGCGGGAAGGGCTCCTGCTACTTCAATTAATTTTATTACTGCCCATGATGGTTTTACCTTAATGGATTTGGTTTCCTATAACCACAAACATAATGAAGCCAATGGTGAAAATAACAATGATGGTAGTAATGATAACGATAGTTGGAACTGTGGTTGGGAAGGAGCAACCGATGATGTAGCGATTAATGCCCTGCGTCGTCGTCAGATCAAAAATGCGATCGCCATGCTTATGGTTAGTCAAGGTGTACCGATGTTGCTCATGGGTGATGAAGTTGGTCGCACTCAAAACGGAAATAACAATACCTACTGTCACGATAATGAACTAAGTTGGTTGGATTGGCATCTGCAAACTAAAAATTCTGACATATTAGATTTTGTTAAACACTGTATAGCTTTTCGGCGATCGCATCCCGTTCTGCGTAATCCTAACCATTTCCGTAATCAAGATTATGTGGGTAGTGGTTATGCTGATATTACTTGGCATGGTACTAAAGCCTGGAATGCGGACTGGTCAGAGGAGAATCGGGCGATCGCTTTTATGCTCTGTGGAAAACATGCTAAAGGGGGAACCGTCGAGGATAATTATATTTATGTGGCGATGAATATGCATTGGCAAACGCAGTGGTTTGAGATCCCAAGCTTACCTCAGTCTTTGCAGTGGCATATATTTGCTAATACGGGTGCAATTTTCCCTTCAAGCTATTTACCGGGGACTGAACCTGTGCTAGATCATCAATCGGGTTTATTAGTTGGCGATCGCTCTGTGGTGATTTTAGTCGGCAAGTAAACTTTCTCTTAATTTCGGACAATCCCTAATCATTTACAAGGACTTATAATCATGACTTTTACCGCAACTTTAGAAATTATTGATGATGTCGCCAAGATTACCCTAGCAGGAGAATTAGATGCGGCAACAGCCCCAGTTTTAAAAGTAGAAGTTGAGAAGGCAGCCGAACATAAGGTAAAAAAATTAGTTTTATTTGCCCATGACTTAGAATATATGGCTAGTGCAGGTTTGCGGGTCTTACTTTTCTCTAAGCAAAAAATGGGAGTAGATGTGGATATTTATGTAGTGGGAGCGCAGGAATTTATTTTAGAAACTCTGGAAAAAACAGGCTTTGCTCAGAGCGTGATTCTTGTGGATAAATATGAGGATTAATTTAAACTGGAGTCTATTTAGGGAACTCATTAAGATCACAATATGCAGAGGATAAAATAGAATTTCTATTCAATTATTCTGCAAAAGCATCATGGAAAATCGGAGTTCTTGTATTCATCACCTGTTTGAGCAGCAAGTCTCGGAACAACCTCAAGCGATCGCTGTTATTGATCAAAATCGAAGTCTCACCTACCAAGAACTTAATCAAAGAGCTAATCAACTAGCCAGCTACCTTAAATCTCTGGGGGTTAAACAGGAAGTGCTGATTGGAGTCTGCCTAGAACGGTCTGCCGAGATGGTGATTGCTTTGTTGGCAATTCTTAAAGCAGGTGGTGGTTACGTTCCCTTTGATCCCTGTTATCCCCAAGAGAGGCTTAATTTTACAATCCATGATGCTGGAATTTTTTGCTTACTTACTCAAAAGTCCTTACAAGGTCTCTTCCCTAAAATTTCCGTACCATTGATTTGTCTTGATCAAGAACAGGAAGCGATCACCCAGTTTCCCACTGATAACTTACCCTCAATCGCCACATCCGAAAATCTGGCATATATAATCTATACCTCTGGCTCCACGGGTAAACCGAAGGGCGTAGCGATCGAACATCGCAGTACGGTGGCATTTATTAACTGGGCACAAAGTTTCTATCCTCAATCAACATTGGCAGGGGTTTTAGCTTCCACTTCCATCTGTTTTGATCTATCCATTTTTGAATTGTTTGTAACTTTAAGTTGTGGTGGGAAGGCAATTCTGGCTGATAATGCTTTACAGTTACCCCATCTTCCCTTTGCTAATGCAGTTACTTTAATTAATACAGTCCCCTCGGCAATCGCTACTCTTTTAAAGATTAAAGGGATTCCCACTTCAGTTCTTACTATCAATTTAGCGGGAGAAGCTCTATCGGCAAAGCTTGTACATGGTCTTTATCAGTTAGAACATATTCAACAGGTTTTTAATCTCTATGGACCATCAGAAGATACGACCTATTCTACGGTTGCCCTTATTTCTAAGGATTTTACGGGCATTCCACCTATTGGCAAAGCGATCGCCGAAACTGAAATTTACTTGCTCAATTCCGATTATCAACCTGTACCCCAAGGTACTGAAGGCGAAATTTATATTGCGGGGGCTGGATTGGCAAGGGAGTATCTCCACCGTCCTGAACTTACCGAGGCAAAATTTATCCCTAATCCCTTCGCAGATCAATTTGGGACAAGATTATATAAAACGGGTGATTTAGGAGTGTTGTTGCCCGATGGCAATTATCAATTTTTAGGCAGAATCGATCATCAAGTTAAGTTACGAGGATTTCGGATCGAATTGGGGGAAATCGAAGCAGTATTAGAGGAAAATTCAGATATTAATCAAGCAATTGTCTCCGTACAGTCCCTTTCTCAAGAATCCGTGTCTCAAGAATTTGTGATAGAAGAGCAACAGCTAATTGCCCATATCATTCCCAATGAGCCTAGTTCTAAAATTTCTCTACAGCATATCAAAAACTTTCTCAAGGAAAAACTGCCCCATTACATGATCCCATATTACTTTATGGTGATGGAGCAATTTCCGTTAACCCCGACTGGGAAGATAGATCGCAATGCTTTACCTCTACCGAATTGGCAAAAGACAGCATTAGATACTTATATTCCCCCAAATACATCGTTAGAGAGTCAATTAGTCAAAATTTGGCAGCATTTCTTAAAAACCGAGAAAATTGGGATTGCAGATTCTTTCTTTGATTTAGGTGGTGACTCTCTATTAGTTGCCCAGATGTTGTATCGCCTTCTTAAAGTATTTGGGATCGAAGTATCCTTTGCCTATTTCCTAGAGCAGCCAACCATCGCTAACTTAGCAACTGCGATCGCTTCTTTTAATCACAACAATAATCAAAATAATCATTTCCTGTCATCCCACTCAACCCTAGATTATCCTGATGATGCCATCCTGCCCTCAGATATTAATCCCCAATCATCTTTTGATCTCATTTCACTTCAAGATTTACCACAAGCAATTCTCTTAACTGGGGTAACAGGCATATTAGGAGTGCATTTACTCCATGAGCTATTACAGCAAACCTCTGCTCAAATCTATTGCTTAGTTCGCGCGAAAACTGTAGAGGTAGGCTTATCCCGCATTGAAACTCATTTACGGCAGCAGTGTCTATATCAGGAACAGTGGCAAGATCGAATTATTCCCGTTTTAGGAGATTTAGCCGAACCAAGATTAGGGTTGTCGTCCCAAGAATATGAATACCTAACTAAGAGAATTGATCAAATTTATCACTGTGGAGCTTGGGTAAATATTGTCTATCCCTATACGCTGTTAAGGGAAACTAATGTCAAAGGCACCCTAGAAGTTCTCCGTCTTGCCTGCTTAGATCGAATCAAACCAGTTCATTTTGTTTCAACTGTAGATGTTTTTCCCTCCACTGGCATCAGAAAAATTACAGAACAGGATGCGATTAGACAAGTGCATTTATGTAGTGGCTATGCAGAAAGTAAGGCGATCGCCGAAAAATTAGTGATGGCAGCTTATAACCGAAGTCTCCCTATTTCCATTTACCGTCCCAGCAATATTATCGGTACCGTGGCATCGGGCTTGATTTCCAATGGCTTTATCGCCAAAATGTTAGAGAGTTGCATCCAAATGGGAACTGCTCCCAACCTAGAGGCTTGTGTTAATCTTGTACCAGTTAATTATGTAAGTCAGGCAATTGTCACACTCTCTCAGGTAAAAGGAAGCACAGGAAAAGCCTTTCATTTAGTAAATACTCAACCAATTTCGTGGATTGAATTAGTCCAGTGGCTCAATCAACGGGGCTATCCTCTGCAACTGGTATCTCATCAAACTTGGTACCGACAACTCGACCAATTAATTAGCCAAAATGTGGGAATTTCCCTGAGTCCCCTAATCTTACCCTTAGCCCATCCTAATTTTGTGCAACGTTCTCTCGGGGCATTTCATTTTACGAAAAACCAAACATCCTCTGACCTAGATGAACTAGGAATTAGCTGTCCTTCAGTCCATGATTTACTCCAAAATATATTTAAGCCCATGAATTTACCAACTAATTTGCGATCGCCCAACCCAATTTCTATTCATTGACAACTCCCTGAAACAAAGGTCTTACTCGCAGATTTTAAGCAGGCATTTTTCCTAAATTCATCAGTCAGATTAATTTTATACATAACTGAGTCAGCCCCATTTAGAATCTGGTTGCCAGAATTACTTCCCTTTAAGCCATCTAATACCTGCAAAGAAGACTCGATCGTAAACTTCTCTCCGACTTTTGTATCTAAAATATAGCTAATTGTATCTTTGCCTGAAACTTGGTCTGTTTCCCCCGTTCCTGGTTTTTTGGTAACGGAAAAATCTAAATTACTAATCTGCCTTTGACTAACATAGGTTTTAGCGATCGCCTGATAGTACGCATTTTCCGTAACAGGATTACCAAACCCACCTAAAGCTCTTTCCACAATGACTTTCACTGGTGTCCCCTTGGGCAATTGTGACGAAGTGATTATAAACGTATCTCCCCAAAATAACTTAACAGTTGCCTCCGCCGCCGTGTTAGCTATTCGAGTATAAACTTGCAATAACTCGCTTTTTTCTGAAAATCCAATCTGTAAACTTTCAATTCTGTGAATAGAGCTAACAAAATTACCATCACGATTATCAACTGTCGCCACATCCACATTAGGCAGCTTAGTTTGCAACATTAGATTTGCGATATTCAGAAGAAACTTAGTTTTAGTGATCACTGAAGACACTACCTTCTGCCCTAAACGCACCGTATTAGTTCTGTTATAACCAATATAAAACTCAGAGCGATCGCAGTCCTGTGGACACAAAATAAAATTAGATCGCTGTCTATTTAAGGTATTTGCCAATTGTGCCTCATTAGGGGTAGCTAAAGCAAAGCCATGATCCCCTAACAAAGTAACAACTAGATTTAGAGAAATAGCAAATCCCAACTTGAGCAATAAGGAATTAAAGGATTTAAATTTGTTATTTAATTTGTTATTCATAAACATTAAGTGATGATTAAAAGTTTGTTAAAAATAAAGTTATACTTTTGGAATAATAAACGTACTAAGACAAATTGTAAAAAGCGTAAAATAAAATTTAATCTTTTCATGATGTTTAATCAGATGTTAAAAAATTCTAGTTGGCAAATAAATATTTAAATCCCCAAAAGATAACAGAAATTATTTTGAAACTTATTATCAAAAATGAGTAACTCTAATACTTCTCCTAATCAGCAAAATTATCCCAAGGAAACACAATCCTTAATTCGCAGTACCCTTATTAAAACTGCGCTAGGGATTGGTGCGGTAATTCTTGCCTCTACAGCCTGTGGTTATTTATATCTAGTTCAAAAAATTACCAATGAAGAATTGGCTAGAACTGATGAATATATTAAATTACGAGGAAAGCGAGAAAGTGTGGTTTTTGTTGGAGCAAAAGATGATAATAATATTCTTAAAAATGCCCTATTAAAAACATTTAAAGAGAATTCTCAAACAAACTCCCAAACTAGCTTTAGTAGAAGCTTTGATCAAGAGTTTATAACTATGCTCGATGGCACAACTCGAAATCGTCCCGAAAAATTTAATCTTGAATGGACTTCGGGTGTATTTTTAGGAGCAAATGTTAAGATTGATGCAGAGATGAAACAACGTATTTCTATCTATTTTGATCTGCTTAAAAACTTTGGACCAGCTTGGCAGAAAAACTTTGTTAATACTTATATTCAAGTTCCAGAAAATGGGATTGTTATCTATATGCCTAGCTATGCTTGGGCACAAAATGCTCCATCAACAAAAGCTTTTCGGGTTACTGATGACGAATCTTTTCAAATTACAAGGAAGATTAATAATCCTCAAAGAGAAACTGTTTGGACTGGTATTTATTATGATCAAGTTGCTAAACAGTGGATGGTTTCCTGTGTAACTCCATTTGATTTAAATGGCAAACATATTGGCACTATTGGACATGATATTTTTATTGATGAACTACGATCAAGAACTATTAATGTCAGTTTAGAAGGAACCTATAATCTCATTTTTCAGGCTAATGGTGATTTAATTGCCCATCCTCAATTTATGGAACAGATCACTAAAACTAATGGTGATTTCAATATTTTAAAAAGTGGTAAACAAAATTTAATTAATATTTTTAATGCTGTTACTACAGAAAAAAATGATAATGAAATTATTAATAATGTCAAAAATAATGAATATCTTGTAGTTACTAAAATTAATGGACCTAATTGGTATTTAGTCACTGTTATTCCTCAAGCATTTTTACAAAAAAAGGCGATTGATACAGCCCAATTGATTGTTCTATTGGGGTTTCTGTCACTATTTACGGAAATTCTGATTTTAATTTATATTATGCGTCGTCAAATTTCAGCACCTCTGGATCATTTAATGGATGCTACAGAAGCGATCGCCAAAGGAAATCTTGATATTAAATTAGATATTAATCGCAGAGATGAATTAGGTCGTCTGGCATACCTTTTTAATCACATGTCTCAGCAGTTACAGGAATCCTTTAATAACCTCGCTAAAACTAATGAGGAATTAGAAATAAGAGTTGATCAACGCACCCGTGAATTAAAGGAAGCTAAGGAACAAGCAGAAGAAGCTAACAAATTTAAAAGTGCATTTTTGGCTAACATGAGCCATGAACTCCGCACTCCCCTGAATGCCATTATTGGTTACAGTGAAATGCTGCAAGAGGAGGCTGAAGAAATTGGTGAAGCGGGATTTATTAAAGACCTCAAAAAAATTCAAGGCGCAGGCAAGCATTTACTTGAGTTAATTAATGACGTTTTAGATTTATCCAAAATCGAAGCGGGGAAAATGGATTTATATTTAGAAAGCTTTGAAATTCGTCCAGTCTTAGAAGAAATTATTTCCACAATCCAGCCCTTAACTGAAAAAAATAACAATACTCTAAAATTAAGCTGCGGTGATGATTTAGGCATCATGTTTGCCGATGTGACTAAAGTTAGACAAAGCCTATTTAACTTGATTAGTAATGCTAGTAAATTTACCCACAATGGCACAATTACCCTTAGCATTAATCGCTATGTCCAAAATCAAAAAAACCAAAATCAACAAGATTGGATTACCTTTACAGTTCAAGATACTGGAATTGGCATGACTCCAGAGCAAGTTGGTAAGCTATTTCAAGAGTTTTCTCAAGCTGATGCTTCCACCACGCGCAAATATGGAGGTACAGGACTTGGCTTAGTAATTACCAAAAAATTTACGGAAATGATGGGAGGAGCGATTTTTGTTGAGAGTGAATTCAACGTTGGTACAACTTTTACCATTAAGTTACCTGCCCAAGTTATTGATCCCACTAAAAATAATCTGGACGATTCTAATATAGCGATCGCTGGCGTATCCGCAGTCTTTCATGGCAAAAAAATCTTAGTAATTGATGATGACCCCACCACCCATGACATGATTCGCAGCTTTCTTGAACCTGAAGGATTTGAAATTATTGCTACTACTAACCCTGAAGAAGGATTGCGCTGGGCAAAGGAACAACATCCTGATGGGATTATTTTAGATGTAATTATGCCCAAAATAGATGGCTGGGCGGTGCTAACTCGGCTCAAATCCGATCCAGAACTTGCTTCCATTCCTGTGATTATGGCAACGGTATTGGATGATCAAAATATTGGCTATACCCTAGGTGCCACAGGTTATCTAACTAAACCAATCCAAAAGGAACAACTTAAGGAAATTTTGGATAGATATAAGTCTAAATTATCTTCTCGGTTAATTCTTGTGGTTGATGATGACGCCAATAATCGTAGTCTGATGCGGCGACAATTAGAAAAAGAGGATTGGATTGTCATCGAAGCAGATAATGGACGTAATGCTATAGCTCAACTGGAGAAAAATACACCAGCCTTAATTTTACTTGACCTAATGATGCCTGAAGTTGATGGGTTTGAGGTAATTAATCAAATGCACCAACATCAGCACTGGCGAGAAATTCCTGTCATAGTTATTACGGCTAAAGATTTAACAGAATCTGATCGCCAATACTTAAATAGCTACGCAGAAAGAATAATGCAAAAAGGAGCATATAACCGCCAAGATTTATTAAAAGAAGTGCGACAACTTCTGCAGCAGGTAATTTAACTAAAATTTTTGCCCATTAAAAATGATTTTCCCAAACAAATCCTTAAATCTTAAAATATTGACAATGATTGAGAGTTAGTATGACTAAAGTTTTACTTGTTGAAGACAATGAGATGAATCGAGATATGCTCTCACGCCGCCTAGAGCGCAAAGGCTATGAGGTTTTGATTGCGGTTGATGGGGCTGAAGGTGTTTCTATGGGACTAGAAAGTAAACCTGATATTATTCTTATGGATATGAGCTTACCAATTATTGACGGTTGGACAGCTACGCAACAGTTAAAAACAAATCCTAGTACCGCCCATATTCCAATTATTGCACTTACAGCCCATGCTATGGCAGGCGATCGTGAAAAAGCACTAGCAGCAGGATGTAATGACTATGATACAAAGCCCATTGATTTACCTCGATTACTGAGTAAAATGGCTCATCTTTTAGAAACTTGATCGTTGAGTGTTCGATAGTGGGAAGATTTAGCAAAATTATTCCGTAATATTTCGTAAGATTTAGTAATATATTTAATATTAATAACTAATACTTTTATAGCTTTGCTCTTTTTTAATACCCTAAAACCTCCATTTA
This sequence comes from Synechococcus sp. PCC 7502, assembly GCF_000317085.1. Taxonomy (NCBI): domain Bacteria; kingdom Bacillati; phylum Cyanobacteriota; class Cyanophyceae; order Pseudanabaenales; family Pseudanabaenaceae; genus Pseudanabaenococcus; species Pseudanabaenococcus habilitatus. The sequence continues at coordinate 3,048,049 of NC_019702.1, read as the reverse complement.
AAAATAACCTTTTTACAGATAAACCTAGAGGAAACTTGAAGTTTTACGATAATTGGGACACTAGCTCAATTCAGATCAATGGGATCGGCTTAAATTGGTGGACTTGGTCTGACCACTTCACCCTGTGGCTAGCTTCAGCTTTTTTAGTATCCATTCCAGTTTTTTTTCAAGCTCCACTGGTAAGGCAGGCTCCGTGGTTAAGCCTAATTTTAACCGTAGGGTGGTTGGCAATAGCGGAAATACTCCTAGTCAGTGGCAATGTTAGTGGCGATCGCAAATCTCAGCAATTTGGTAGTTTAATCTGGGGCTTTAGCCTAAGTTGGGTATGTGGTACCGCCTATTGGGGTTGGTTACGGTTTGAACCCTTGTGGCATTTACCCATTGAAGCGATCGCCCTACCCTGGGCGGTATGGGCATTAACCAAAAGTACTCATCAAATTGGTGGTTGGTTTTATTTAGCTTCTCTGCTAGGAACAGCCGTAACAGACCTTTACTTTTATCTCAATAATTTAATTCCCCATTGGCGGGCAATCATGGAACTGGATGGTAATCTTGCGGCAATCCAACCTATCTTTCAAGATGCTGTAGCCCAATTGCAAACCATAGGAGGTATTGGTTCAGGAGTTGTACTGGCGATCGCAATTACGGTCATAGCGATTAAAGCAATGGCATCATCGGAATTACACAGTTGGAGTTTTGCGGGAGCTTTGTTAAGCACTATTTTTGTTGATGCTCTGTTTGCAATTGTTGCTTGTTTTTGCTGATTGCCTGTATTTGCTAGGGTTTCATCTCTTGCTAAATAGATTGATATAGGTCAATATAAGTAAGCAAATTAGAGATAAGGAGATGCAAAAGATTCAAAATTTAGCTTCTTCACCCTATCTTCTGATTACTACTCCCTTTGGAACTGCTAAAGTTTCCCTAGATCAGCAATCTTCTTGGAAAATCGGTAGGGGTAAAGATAATGATATTGCCTTACCAGATAAATCCACATCTCGCTATCATGCTCTGCTTCAGCTTTTGGGTGATAATTTTACCCTGATCGATCTGGGCAGTCGGAATGGTTCATTTGTTAACTCCCAACGGGTAATTGTCCCCACCGCCTTAAAACCGGGCGATCGCATTTCCATTGGTAATACTTACATTGATTTCTTCTACCCTCAACATCAGCCTAATCAATTTGAGGATAGCACTACCAGCACAGCTAAGACAGAAATGCTGCATCAACGGCAATTGATCACAGTTTTAGTGATTGACATCCGTAACTTTACTCGGTTATCTCAACAACTGGATGAAAATATACTTTCACAAATGATTGGGTCTTGGTTTAATCAGGCGGGACAGATTGTTTCTAGCTACGGTAGTGCCGTAAATAAGTATATTGGTGATGCGGTAATGTCGATTTGGATTCATAACCCTGAGTTAAATAATAATTGCATAAACCAGTCTTTGAGTCAGTCTTCTAGCCAACAAATGCTCCAAATATTTTCGGCTCTGCGGGAATTATTTATCATGAGTAATAGCCTTAATCGCAAGTTTCAACTTCCATTCACGCTGCGAGTGGGGGCAGGGATAAATACTGGTTATGCCATGGTTGGGCAAATGGGAACTAGTGGTACCGACTATACCGCTTTGGGGGATACTGTTAATGCTGCCTTTAGACTGGAATCGGTAACCAAAGAAATCAATGTCGATATTGCTCTAGGACAGAAAACCTATGAATCTATGCCCAATGCTCACTTGTTGTTACCCTTTAAACAGCATTTAGTCAACCTTAAGGGTTATGATAAGCGCATTAGTACCTATGCTGGTAATTTAATTGACTTAGAACATTATCTCAAAAATATGAACCTCTAGTCAGGAGTTAGTCTGCCTATGAAACCCCAGCTTATATTGCATTTGGAACAAGGCGATCGCTCAGTTTCTTTAATAAATGCTACCGCTTGGACAGTTGGGAGAAGTGAAGATAGTGCAATTATCCTTGATGATACCTGGGCATCTCGCAACCACGCAGTTTTGCAGATCATGGAGTCTAAGTTGTATGTAATTGACCTTGGCAGCCTGAACGGTACATTTGTTAACGGCAAACGCGTTAATATTCCCATTGTTTTAAATAACGGCGATAAAATTACTTTTGCGACTACAGAGTCACATATCTTTTTTGAAGAGCAAGTCACAATCGAAGCCCCAGCCATCCAAAAGCAAAAAAAGACGGTAATGCTTCATCATCGCCAGCTAATTACAGTTTTAGTTGTAGATATTCGCGATTTCACCGTTTTAGCCCGCAGATTAGAGGAAAAAGTTTTATCTCAGGTAATTGGTACTTGGTTTGGAAAAGCTACAGAAATTATTAATAGTTACGGCAGTTGGGTCGATAAATACATTGGTGATGCAGTTATGGCAGTGTGGGTTCATAAAACCACTGATAAAAATATTAAAGTGAATCCTAACGAGATATTAGAAGTATTTCAGGCTTTATATGCCCTGCATCAAATGACAGATAATCTGAATAGAGAATTTTCTTTGCCCATGCAACTCCGAGTTGGCGCAGGTATTAATACGGGTAATGCTACCGTTGGACAATTAGGGGCAGGAAATCGCCCAGAATACACAGCCATAGGAGATACGGTCAATTATGCTTTTCGCCTAGAGTCTGCCACTAAAGCAATTGGTGCAGATATTGCCATTGGGGAACTTACCTATAATTACGGTCACGATTCTCAACTTTTACAATTTAAGCAGCATCAAGTCATGCTAAAAGGCTATGACACCCCTACTAATACCTTTGCGGGAAAGTTTGCTGACCTTAAGAAATTTTTAGATCAAGTTGTAGTGCCATCTAGTTAAAAATAAATCTTAAAAAATAAAACTAGGCGATCGCCACTTGGGTATCTACCTAGTTATAAATTACTAAAAAATATTGATAGAAACCTTGATATTAAGTCAGAAAATTACAAATCTCCACCCTTTGCCGCCAGTAGAAAAATTACTACAGGACCAGAAACCACAACTAGAGCCAAACAGGTAAGCTGAAAGATGAGCTTAAAGTTAATACCTACCAAAAACGTAGTAAGACCGTCAAGAAATTCCATATAGATATTTGGTAAAAAATTGTTTATAAATATTCTATCAACCTAAGAGTCTTAAAATCCACTACAGTTAGGATTCATAATTATTCCTCAGGCTGAAATTTAACATTCTTTACAATAAGTATGACTACAGAGAGTTCAGAGATATTAAATCCTCCAGCTACTACCCCCGCTATTCCTGCTATTACAGTTGAGAACCTGACTAAGACCTATCGCACTGGTTTTTGGTTGAATCAACAGGTTAATTCGCTCAAAGCTTGTTCTTTAACAGTACAAACAGGCGAGACCTTTGGGTTGCTTGGGGCTAATGGTGCAGGTAAGACTACCCTTCTCAAATTATTATTAGGCATTATCCAACCCACCTCTGGAACAGCAAGTTTGTTAGGGCATGATCTGGGCGATCGCCTCTCAAGACAAAAAATTGGCTACTTACCCGAAAATGCCTACTACTATGACTACCTAACTGGGTGGGAACTCCTAGATTTTATGGGTAGTATGTTTGGGATTGCTGCCCGTCACAGAACCGATCGCATTGCCGAGTTACTAGACTTAGTGGGTTTGTCCCAATTAACAGCCCGTAAGAAACAAATTCGCCAATATTCCAAGGGCATGGTGCAAAGGATCGGCTTAGCACAGGCTTTGATTAATGATCCTGAACTTGTCTTCCTAGATGAACCCATGTCTGGACTCGATCCCGTTGGACGCTATCAAATTCGGGAAATTATTCTCACCCTTAAACAACAGGGAAAAACGGTATTTTTTAATAGCCATATTCTATCCGACGTTGAACTAATCTGCGATCGCATTGGCATTTTGCATAGAGGTGAATTAATTGCGATCGGAACTCTGAATGAACTGCTAGGTACAGATCAAACCTTTCAGGTGTCTGGGCATGGAGGCAGTATAGAGAAACTGCAACCTTGGATTAAACATCTAGAGTTGCAGAACAATAGCTGGCATGGCACCTTGAGTGCTGATCCCCAAGCATTTCTTAAATTCCTGCCTGAAATTAACGCTAGTTTAGTGAGCATGAACCTATCTCGGCAAACCCTAGAGGAATTTTTTATTAGCCAAATTCAGGCACAGCCTAATTAAATTAACTTTACTTACCTTCCCGAAAGGTGTACGAGCCAGTTGTACAGAGATTAATTTTATAATCTTCGACCACATCACCATCATCAAACTCCGCCCTAATGTCGTAGCGACAGGTGGCAGCATTACCCTGAAAATAAATTTTGGTGGAATCACCCGAACTTAAGGTATCTCGCCCTAAAACATCTTCTTCCCAACTTTTAGCACCACTGGGAGATACATACAAATGCTTAATATCTACAGAAGTTTTGTTGAATACCCTAAAGTCCCGTTGATCAGCAAAAGCAGGCTGAATAGCAAATAGGATTGTAGTGCTGAGAGCAAGACTGCGTAAGGCGTTTTTAATCATTTAGCTAAGATGAAGATTTGCACGTCAATATATCAGAAAGATTTATCTTAGGCAACTGCTGAATGCCTTGAAGTAAGGGTTATCAAATGCAGCAAGCTATTCAGAAATCCACCGACAAACCAACTTACCGTCGATCTTTACCCATGAAGCAAATAGCTTAGTTTTTGTAGGACTAGAGATCAGTTTAGATAACGATTCTTTTTGTTCGCTTAAAGATTGTTTTTTTACCTTGCCTAATGTGTCGTTCATAACTTTATGTGAGAGCTAATTTCTATGAATTAACTATCTCTTAAACTGAAAATATTCAATGTGATAGTTAGTTCAATTAACTTGTGATATTTATCACGGTTGATAAGTGAGAGCATTAGAGAATACAACCCTCATAATTTAGATTTAGTGTCCGATAATCCAGCCATAGGCTATTCCTAAGGTAATTAATGTTAGCGGGATGCCAAACCTTATGTGTTCCATAAATGTTAAATTTACGCTCTCTCTAGAAGCCGCTTCAACTACAATCAAGTTAGCCACCGACCCAAACAGGGTTAAATTTCCTGCTAAAGTAGAGCTTGCTGCCAGTAATAGCCATGCCTGATCGGAACTAGGAGCAATTAAGGATTTTAACAACAGAACCGTAGGAACATTAGAAATTAAATTAGAGAGAATGGCGGTAATGCTGAATAGCCCTAAGGGGTCTTGCACCCCAATTTTTAGTACCTGCAAAATATACTGTAGATTATCCAAGGACTGTACACATCGGGTCAAAATAAATAGTCCAGAGAACATTACTAATAGCGACCAATCTACGCTTAACAGGACTCGACTTGACTTAATCCGCCGAGTTACTAGTAGTACTGCTGCTGCGGCAAAGGCTGACTCGGCTAGTGGGAATCCTAAGGTAAAAGCTCCTAACAGAATCACCGTAACAGCTACACTTTTAATGAGCAAAGGACGATGAATACGGCGACGGAGCATCACACTTGGTGAACGAGGTACCAACGATCGCACTTCGGGATAAAGAATTATCAGTAATCCGATTTGGATGATTAAGCCTGCAATAGCAATGGGAGTTAGTGCCTTGATAAAACTAAGATAGCTAATTCCTGAAAAAGACCCAATCAGAATATTTTGGGGATTTCCGTTTAAAGTAGCCAATGAGCCAATATTCGTAGCTCCTGCGATCGCCAAGAGGTAAGGAATCGGGTTTAGACACAGACATCGGGTAAGCTGCAAAGCTATGGGAGTAGCAACAATAGCTAGAGTGTCATTGAGGAAAAATGCTGAAAGTACTCCAGTTCCTACGGTCAATAGCACTAATATCCCCAAAGGACTACGACTAATGGAGAGTAAGTAGGTAAGGCTTAGCTGAAAAAATCCTGCATAACTCAGATAGGCATTAATTATCATCATGCTCAGCAAAAACACAATGGTCGAACTATCAATGGCTACCCATGCTTCATTGAGGCTAATTGCCCCGATCCCAATTAATGTAGCTGTAAAAACTAAAGCGATCGAGGCTCGATTCATGCGTAATCCAGGGACAAAACCGATCGCTAGAAAAATATAGCCCGCCCCTAAAACCACAGCACGGATTATACTCATGGCACAACTCGGTATGGCAAAACCTTAATTGGTCGAGAGAACTCTTCTTTTTGATTGCCAAACTTGCCTAAAAACCCTTGGATATAGATCGTAGTTGTCACTTTCCACATAATTTTGATTAATTTACCACTATAGGAAGGTGGAGCATTTAGCGGCAAAGCGATCGCAAACGGCATAATCACATCTGGTTCCACTTCATTAAATACCTGATGGCAGACTGTATCTTGATCTTGATAACCCTTACCTTGAGTACACCAACCAATCGCAATATCAACAGATATAGATTTTCTTGCGGTCGAACCTTGCCAAATAAAGTTTCCAGTTACGACCTGTCCTAGTTCTACTTCTGGGGTTTCAAGCTCAAAATCAATACTAATTAGCATTGCTCTAGTCTTTATAATTCCTTTAGTTTGTTGAAATGATCTGAGGCTGAACTTGAAAATAGAACTTAGAACTTTCTTTTAACATCTGAAAATCCAGACTTACTTCCAATATCCATCTAATTTGATTGTGTGTGGCATCAAAGCTAGGTGGTGCAGTTTGAGGGATTTTAAGCTTAAATATAACTTCGATCGCCGACTCATAGGCAGGCACTAACACTTCAGGAAGGCTCATAGTTAAGACTTTTTCGGTAGTGATTGTGGGATTATCATTTTTCCCTGAAATTGCTTCTTCTTCACAGATAACTTTCGCATTAACCGTTCCTGCCGTTTTGATAATTTTCCCTGAACGCAGTCGCCGCCTAAACAAAACTGAAGCCTCTTCTCCCAAACTAAGCGGGTAATTATTAAAAATTAATTCGGAGGGAAGAAAATTAAGACTAATTAAAATTTTATCAATGCTGGCATAAACTAACTTAGCCCAGTTATATAACCAAATTAAGCCTCCCATAGCAATCAATACAACCACCAGTCTGGCAAAAAACAGGTTAAGCATTTGCGATCGCTGCAAGATCAATACAAATTGGGCAAATATACCAATAGTTAAGAAAGCTCTGCCACAGCTAACAGCCAGACTCATTATTAGCTTAGAGTGATAGCTAGAACTTTCTTCAACCAGTAAGTAGCCTTCTGGAACTTGTTTAATATTCTGTCTATGATTTTGCTTAGAATTTGGGATTGATAACATTGAAAACCAGATTGAGCTATTGATCTAACTATTAGTTCATAAACTACTTAAAAGCTTTATTTAGTAATTACACTTAGTCATTAATTAGATAATTCATGTGATAAATTGTAGCCTGTCGTTTCCAACGGGCGATCGCCATGAGTAATGAGTCTAAATATACCAGCCCATCCGATGATGGTATGCGTTTACCACCCCAAAATATTGAAGCTGAGGAGGCAATTTTAGGCGGAATCTTACTTGATCCAGAGGCAATCTCCAGAGTCATAGATACTTTACGCCCAGAGATGTTTTATGTGGCAGCCCATCAAGAGATATTTCGTGCCTGTTTAATGCTGCATAACCAATCTCGCCCCACGGATATGATGAGTGTGGCAACTTGGTTAAGTGATCGGGATTTACTAGAGAAAATTGGTGGACAAAGTAAAATCGTCCAACTCTGCGATCGCACCATTAGTGCTGTGAATGTTGATTACTATGCCCAACTGGTTGCTGACAAATCCACGCGCCGCAAGCTAGCCGAAGCAGGTCGAGAAACTGTTGATATTAGTTTTAATAATGAATTAGAACTACCCCAATTACTAGATCAAGCGGAGCAAAAGATATTTGCCGTGACCCAATCCCGTGCTCAGCAGGGTTTAACTTCGGCGGGTGATGTCTTAACTAATGCTTGGTTTGAATTAGAAAAGCGATTTAATAATCTCGGTTCAGGAGAGACAAATTTACCCGGACTGGCCACAGGTTTTTATGATCTGGATGCTATGACCCAAGGGTTTCAGCGATCGGACTTAATTATTATTGCTGGTCGTCCTTCCATTGGTAAAACCGCCTTTAGCTTGGGAGTTGCCTATAACATGGCGCAACTTCATCGTTTGCCCGTGGCAGTATTTAGCCTTGAAATGTCTAAGGAGCAGCTAGTTTATCGTCTGTTAGCCAATGAAGCAAGAATTGAAAGTAGTCGCCTGCGATCAGGGAATGTGAGTGAAAATGAATGGGCAGGTATAGGTAATGCCATCAGTCGGCTCTCGGAAATTCCTTTGTATATAGACGATACTGCTAATCCCACCGTTAATGAATTACGTTCCAAAGCTCGCCGTTTACAATCAGAAAAAGGAGGTGTTTTAGGTTTAATCCTAATTGATTACTTGCAGCTAATGGAAGGCAGTAGTGATAACCGTGTGCAGGAATTATCAAAAATCACGCGATCGCTCAAAGGGTTGGCAAGGGAATTATCAGTACCAGTGATTGCCCTTTCCCAACTGAGCCGAGGCGTAGAAGCCAGAACTAACAAACGTCCCATGCTTTCTGATTTGAGAGAAAGTGGAAGCATTGAACAAGATGCGGATTTAGTAATTAATTTATATCGGGACGAATACTACAACCCTGACACACCCGATCGCGGCATTGCGGAAATTATTATTGCTAAACATCGTAATGGTCCCACAGGTACGGTCAAGCTATTATTTGAACCGCAATTTACCAAATTTAAGAACCTAACCTCATCCAAGTAAAGAGTTAAAAGTCATGAATTAAAAACTATGCTATTTCCTATGACAGCCGCAATAAAGGTATTTAGTTAAGTAGAGCAATTTTAGATGTAAGTAAATTGGGGTGAAGCATTATTTCTTTGCCCTATTTTTGCGAGTTGAAGATCGTGCTAGGAAGCAATGGATCAAATTATGTACAGGTATGTAAACATTGATATAACATCGATTAGAAATACAAATATCCCATCAAAGCTATGAATGCGCCATCTGAACCCGTAAATTTTGCTGAGACAGTATTATTTGATGGTCATCCCGCCCTATTTGGTAGTGTCAGTCGCTTAGTCATAGCGATCGCTACTTTGGGACTAGGAGCAATATATTTTTGGATTCAGTCAAATAACATTAAATATTTAATCACTTCGCAACGGGTAGTGGTGGAGTCTGGGATTTTTTCCCGAAGAATAGATACCCTCGAACTATATTTGGTGAATGATATCGAGTTAGATAAGCCCTTTGGACAGCGATTAATGGGGACGGGTAATATTACTTTAATTGGACAAGATCATTCTAATCCTGTGCTGCGCCTTGTCAGATTACCCCTAGATGTTAGGGAACTCTATGAGCAGTTACGTCAATCTGTGCAGCAGTCCAAACATGGTCGGCGAGGCTATTATCGTGAGGTTAATGAATGATTAATTTAAGTTGGGAATCTCTACAACTATGGCTATATCAAATTGAAAATTTTGCCGATGGCATTGTCAAAACCCAATTAGCACATTTATCAATTTTTAGCGTTGGCTTAGTATTTTTAGCAGGATTAATTACCAGCTTAACTCCCTGCACTTTATCAATGTTGCCCTTAACTATTGGCTATATTGGTGGATTTGAATCGAAAAATACTCTCAGTTCCGCTTGGCAATCTATGTGGTTTGCCTTGGGCTTTGCGACAACTTTGTGTGGCTTAGGACTGGCTGCCGCCTTATTTGGCAAAATCTATGGACAGGTAGGTAGTGGTTTATCTATCATTCTCGGTATTATAGCGATCGCCATGGGACTATATTTACTGGAGTTAATCCCCTTGCAACTCCCGAATTGGGGCAGTATTGAAATCGGTCAAACTCTACCTAAAAATCTGCGATCATATTTAATTGGTTTAAGCTTTGGCTTGGTTGCCTCTCCCTGTAGTACTCCTGTGTTAATTACTTTACTTGCCTATATTTCTACCACCAATAACCCATTGCTTGGGACTATGCTCTTACTTGCCTATGCGATCGGTTCGGTACTGCCCGTAGTAATTGCAGGAACTTTTACTGGCGCAATCAAACAATTATTAAAGCTGCGGCAATGGTCAGGTGGTCTGACATGGTTAAGTGGAATTATCTTAATAGGATTTGGGACTATTTCGATTTTGAATCAAATTGCCTGAAACGTGAACAATACTAGTCACTGTTGTTGTAATCATGAATTCATGTTCAAGGGTGTGGACTTGTATCGATTTAGATTCACTTTCATTATTAGTAAAAAAAGGTGCTGATAAAGAACAGGCTTGCCAATCTCCACTTACCGAGGCTGCAAGCATACTACAATTACCACCTCGTCTACCTTCTGGGGTATAGTGTGTGCAAAATCGACAGGCAGAAATACCTAAATTGTGGGAATTTAGCATGGTAAACCTACGGATACTAAAAATGAAGTATTAAAAATGAAAAAGTAAAAAAGCTTTATTAATAGATTAATTATCTGGGATCGAGTTTTGGGGGAATATCAATTCAAACTTAGTTCAGACAATGCTTTTAGCGATCCCAAATAAAAAATAAACTTAATGATGTTTTCACATTAGTTCCTGTGGTACTTTAGTCTGGAAGTTTATGGATTTTTAGTAAGGATATTAACGGATGCGAGCAGTTTTATGCGGCTACTATGGCATGGGTAATGGCGGTGATGAAGCACTTTTGTCGGCATTACTGCAAATGTTACCTGCTCAAATTCAGCCTGTAGTCTTGTCTGCTAATCCCAAGGCAACTGAAAATCTGCATCAAGTTCAAGCTAGCGATCGCCGCTCTGTAATCTCCATTATTAAAACCCTAAAACAATCAGATATTTTCATTTGGGGTGGTGGTAGCCTCATGCAGGATGCTACGAGTTTCCGCAATCCAATTTACTACGGGGGCTTAATGGGTTTAGCTCAAGGCATGGGCTTAAAAACTGTAGCTTGGGCGCAGGGGATTGGTCCACTTAATCGGAACTTGACCCGTTGGATTACTAAGAAAGCCTTTGCGAAATGCGATCGCGTCAGTGTTAGAGATAGCGGCTCTGCTCAGTTATTGGCAAATTGGCAAATTAAATCTGTAATCGCTCCTGATCCAGTGTGGGCATTAAAATCCGAATCATTACTAGGACTATGGACAAAACACGCTCCCCGTATTGCCATTATGCTGCGATCGCATCCTCAACTCACTACTAATCGAATTACCTGCTTAATTACAGCTATTAAAAATCTGCAAAAATCCACGGGTGCTTACATACTATTAATCCCATTTCAACCCAGTCATGATCGAGACATTGCCAAGCGAATTCATTGGAGTTTAGGTGAAAATGCAAACCTCAGTGCCGTAATTACCGAAACCAATCCCCGTTTGCTCAAAGGTATATTCAAAGGAGTAGAGATGGCAATCGCTATGCGTTATCACGGACTAATTATGGCAGCATCTGAGGGATGTAAATGTTCAGCAATTAGCTATGATCCTAAAGTCTCACGGTTGATGTCAGACTTAAATATATCTGGCTGGGAACTTGAAAATCTACCCACTGATCCCCAAGAAATTTCTAACCAATGGCTTGAGCAGTTTGCTAACGGTGATCCCCTATCTAACGATCAAATTAGCTCGTTAGTAGATCGAGCCTTAATTCATCAAGAGCTATTACTAAGCTTATAAAGACTTTCCTAAAAAAATTTGGTAGTCCCACTTATGAATTAACCCAAAGTAATACTCTAAAGTATTCATGGAACTACCAAAATCACCAAAAGTTCTAGCAGCCTCTATTCGTCATCTTCATAAACTTCTCCGATCAGATGATCGATTGGATAAACATCGGGCCAAGCAGAAGCACCATGCTCATAAACGTCAATTCCTACTTTGTCCGCAGCAGGATGAACTCGAAGTCTTCCAAATAGATTTAGGATGGAAAACATGACAAATGCAAAAGTGGCTGTAAAAGTCACAATTGCTAAAACTCCAAGTCCCTGCACCATCAACAAATCAAACCCGCCACCTAAAAATAATCCTGCTTTTTGATTAACTGTTAACTCTGGTACTCCCAGAAAACCTATGGCGAGCGTTCCCATCATGCCGCAAGTACCGTGCACAGCAAAGGCTCCAACAGGATCATCTATTTCCAAAGACTCAATAAAATCTACAGCCACAATCACTAAAACTCCTGCCACCAAGCCAATTAGTACAGATGCCCAAGGTGCCACAAAAGCACAGCCTGCGGTGATCGCAACTAATCCTGCTAAAGAGCCATTGAGAGAGCAAAATAAGTTCCACTTACCTGTGCGGAAGAATACATACAATAAAGCTGAAATTGAGCCAGCTCCGCCAGCAAGAGTGGTATTTACTGTGATTAATCCTACTAAGCCGTAATTGCCTACCCCCAAAGTTGAACCTGGATTAAACCCGTACCAACCAAACCACAGAATTAAGGTGCCAAGGGTTGCTAAAGAGAGGTTATGTGGAGCTGGAATTTCTCCCCAAGTTCGATTTGGTCTTGGTCCCAGTAAAAAAGCACCAACTATGGCTGTCCAACCACCGACTGTATGAACAACTGAACTACCAGCAAAATCCATGTAGCCAAGCTTATTTAACCAGCCCCCACTATTCCATGCCCAATGCACAATGATTGGATAACTTAACGCTCCCATAATCGTAGTGTAGATCAAATCTCCAATAAAATCCGTACGTTCTCCCATTGCTCCAGTGGTAATCGTACTAGCAGTAGCTGCGAAGGCAAATTGGAAGAAAAATAAAGCAAAGGTACTAATGCCTGCGCTGGAACCTGCTGCACCCAGAGTATAGACAATATTGCCATTACTAATACTTGTAGCACCGCTTAAAAAGAAGTTATCTGTTCCAAATAAACCCCATGCACTTGTACCAAAGGCGATTGCAAATCCACTAGCCCACCATCCAAGAGCTGTAACTCCAGCATCAATAAAGTTTTCTAGTAGGGTATTTACTACCGAAATTTGCCTAACTAATCCCGCTTCTAAAAGTGCAAATCCACACTGCATAAAAAACACTAAAAATCCTGTAACCAAGACCCACACTGTATCTATAGAAATTTGCAAATTCTGTTCACCACTTGCCAGCGAATTCATAGTGGGGGGATCGGCTGCAATTACTGGTGCAGAAACTACAGATGAACCAAATATAGCCAAAAGCATAGAAGCGATCGCTAAAACCAATAAACGTCGCCATAACTTCCCACGCATAATTATCTTTACCCTTTTGTTAATCTATGGATTGAATAGTCTGTATCTATGTACTGTTTATTTTTTGTAGTCAAAATTACCGAAAACTTCATTTTTAGTTTTTACTTAAAACTTGTCACAAATTCAGTCATCAGTGGACTTTATTCCGCATATTATTAACTACATAATTTAAGTGGACAATAATAAAGCACCACTTTATAGTCACGTTAAAAACACCACCTTAAAAAAGTAGTGATTAATTAATGACATACAAATCCTAAAATTATCTATGTCTTCACAACATCGTTTAGTCTATCAAGAGTTTGGTAATGCTCAAAATATCCCAGAGCCTGATAATATCCTGCGATCGCCCGAAGCACAAAGTCCTAGAATCCAAGCATCCCGAAAAGGGCGTAAAGGCAAAACCGTAACTGTAATTACAGGCTTAGAAGCAGATAACACCACCCTAGAGTTACTTTTAAAGCAACTGAAAAATCAATGTGGTGCAGGGGGAACAATCAAAGATGGAGAGATTGAAATCCAAGGCGATCATGCCCCAAAAATCCTGCAAATTTTAACCAAACTTGGCTACAAGGCTAAAATTAGTGGTGGTTAATCCGAATTAAGATCAAAAATAAGTTACCAAAAAACCAAGACCTCTCCTATCCCCATCTGTAATTAAATGAGTAATTGAATTAGCCTTGGTTCAAAATTAAAAACTCTACTCAGATTGATTATCGCCACCCAAAACAAAACGCACAAATCGACTAACCTTTACATTTTCATTAAGCTTAGATGCTGTCTGCTTAACTAGCTCATCAACGGTAATAGATTGATCTTTAATATAAGGCTGGTCAAGTAAGCTTAGTTCCTTAAGCCGTTTTTCCACCCGTCCTTGGACAATTTTTTCTTTAATTGCTGCGGGCTTTTTACCCAAATCATCTTTACCCGATTCGATCTCTGTTTCTTTAGCAACAATATCTGCTGGAATATCCGCCGTACTGACATACTCAACATTGCCACAAGCAGCGATTTGCTTAGCAATATTTTGCGCCAATTCCTTCAGTTCTTCCCGCCGCGCCACAAAATCAGTTTCACAGTTAACTTCAACTAAAACACCCACGCGATTACCAATGTGGATATAGCTATCGATCACGCCTTCAGTAGCAGCACGACTTGCTTTTTTAACAGCAGATGCCAAACCTTTTTGACGAAGGTATTCACCCGCCTTAACTTGATCGCCATCAGACTCTTGTAGTGCTTTCTTACAATCTTTAATGCCTGCCCCCGTCTTAGCACGGAGTTCTTGAACTTGTTGGGTAGTTATTTCTGCCATGGTTTTATCCGTAAAAATTTATCAATTTGATATGTTGCTGACTACCAAAAACTGCCAACAAACATATCATTTTTCGACATTTTGTCACTAGACACTAACGTCTTCTTCAGTCACTTCATCGGCAATATCATCAACGTAAGCATCGGGATCATAGTCACTATCAGCAGCAACAGCATCATACTCATCCACCTGCCCATGACGACCTTCATAGATCGCATCTGCCAACTTACTAATGATCAGTTTAACGGAGCGAATCGCATCATCATTCCCTGGAATAGGAACATCAACAGTATCAGGATCACAATTAGTATCAAGGATTGAAACAATGGGAATTCCGAGCTTTTGACATTCTTGAACAGCGTTATATTCTCGCTTTTGATCAACAATCACCACCACATCGGGGATCTTTCTCATTGCCTTTAGCCCACCCAGATATTTCTGGAGTTTTTCCATTTCCCGCCGTAGCATAGATGCTTCTTTTTTAGGAAGGCGATCTAAGGCTCCACTTTCATCCCGTCGTTCAAGGTCTTTAAGGCGATCAATACGAGTTTTGATAGTAGTCCAGTTGGTGAGCATTCCACCTAACCAGCGTTGGTTAACAAAATGACTTCCACAGCGCAAAGCCTCTTGGGCTACTATGCCTGCAGCTTGGCGTTTAGTACCAACAAATAAAACCTTGCGCCCCTGTTCTGAAGCATTACGCATATAAGCATAAGCTTCTTCCATATACTGAGCGGTCTGGACTAAATCGATAATATGAACCCCATTACGCTCGGTAAAAATATAGGGTTCCATCTTGGGGTTCCATCGACGAGTTTGATGACCAAAATGGACACCAGACTCAAGTAATTGAGCAAGTGATACTACTGACATTATTAACTCCTTATGTTCGGGTTTATCCTTACACCTGAGAGCATTTCTAGTACTAGATTAGCTAACTAACTTAGTTACCCAAAACACCCGAACCTCAAGTGTGTGAATTTTTTACAGCTTTATAAGTATATCACTCATAAAACACTTCAAAGTGAATTATTTTGATCTCAAATTCATTTTCAAATTCTAGTTAGACTAGGGTAAACAGTCAAAACTTCATCATTAGTTAGGGTATAACTATCTGACTGAGGCTCCCACAGGATTTCTACGGCTAAAAGTTGCTGTTCCGAGGTTGATCCAATAGTGGAAAGAGCAAGATTTAATTCTTCTGCTGATCTAACTGGGGGGAGTTTGGAACTTCCTGCGGTTGCCGTAATTAGAGTTATGACTATATATTCACTAGGAGCTTCTAAAATTAAATCACTAACTGGATCGCTAACTTTATTAACTGCCTGCAAGCGACGATTATTAAAATTAGAGACGACCTCAGCACTTAACTTACTCCGCTCTGCCATCGCCAAAGCATTAAACTTCTGTTCGGCTAGCTCTAGATTGCTATTTTCGCTGCTGCTATTTGCATAGACCCAATATTCGGGGTGACGTAGTAAAGAGACGGTTGTTTCACGCAGTAATAGTGCTAATCCATCGGATGTATTGGTGTCAGCCTCCATTGCTAGTCGGTTTAAGTCTTTTTGTAACTGGCGTGCCGAGGCTAAAAGTCCAATTTGAATTTTGGATACGGTGATGTTATTAGCAGTACCTTTATTACCAAGTAAATTTTCAATCCCAGAGTTGCGAACAGTTTGAATTACTAGACCTGCGATCGCTGCTAGAGCCAAAAGACCAATTAAACTACCCCCACCGCCACCGATAAAGAAGGGGAGAAAAAATAAACCACCACCGCCAAAACCATAGGAATTAGTTGGGTAGCTTCTGGTTACAGGGCTAGGTACGGAGCGTCTGGGGGCTGCTCTGAACGAAGTCCCACCAATTCTACCGCCTGCTCTTTTTGCTTGTGCTTCTGTAGGATGGGTAAACACGATCATGGCAACTAAAATGAATACGATTAGCGATCGCAACCACGGAGCATACTTTTTAATTGTTTTTTTAAACTTATTCATATCTATCAAATCGATCAGATTAGTAATTTTTAACTATTTTAATCTCTAGACAGAATACATAGGGTTAATACTGTGGGGTGATTCCCCTACTACCAATCATCTAGTTTCATAATTCCGTCTTGCGCGAGCAGCTTCGTTTTTTAGAGACTCTAGTCTTGTTTCTATTTGTTTTCTACTTCTACCTTTTTTAGAGTCACTGAGTAATATTTTGAGTGCACTGCCTAGACTTTTATAGGCATTGGGTAGAGAGTAACCATTGCGTACTGCTAATTTAATTGCGCCTTGATCTGCCTCTACTAAGGTTTTTAAGTCTTTTTTGCTTGTTCCTTTGCGCCAAAGTTGAAAACCCGCCACCCCACAAATTGCCAAAGCTGCCATGAATAGAACGCCATTTTGCACCCATAGTTCACCTACAGCACCGCCTAAGCCTACGGCAAGGGCAGCAATTTCCCAGCCATCTCTAGGCACACTGTCATTTTGAATGCGGGCGACCTCATGCCAAAACAATAAATTTGCTTGATCTTGAGCAATACGCTCCCATCTCAACATATCTATCAGGATTACAACTTCGTCTCCGCCAGCCTCTTCACAGGTAATTAAAGGAGGGCGAACACCATCTGCTGGAATGATTTTGACCCATGCTTGTAATTCTGGAGGCAACAAATCTTGGAGTCTTCTGGACTCAGTCCGAGCAAAGGTATTTCTGAGAGACGAGCTAGGAGATGGCATGGACTTTTAATGAATATTAAAAACGGATTTTAGCTTAGTGTTAAAGAGCTTGACGCTAAAGCTTAGAAATTGGTGATGAGAGTCTATCACGATATTTTA
This sequence comes from Synechococcus sp. PCC 7502, assembly GCF_000317085.1. NCBI lineage: Bacteria > Bacillati > Cyanobacteriota > Cyanophyceae > Pseudanabaenales > Pseudanabaenaceae > Pseudanabaenococcus > Pseudanabaenococcus habilitatus. The sequence goes on along the minus strand of NC_019702.1, from coordinate 3,030,679 downwards.
TAGAGATAAATCATAATATAAAAGATTTTGGGGCGGTTTTCTTAAAGAATTAATAAAGAATCCTAGGCAATATTCTTACAAATCTGAGCATAGACACATATTGACTTATTAGCATATCTAGTGTTTGATGTTAGCTCAATAGCCAGCGACACACTATATTTATGTAATCCTATGGTTGCCCAAATCCAAACTACCCCCGATCTTAAACCAACTGCGAAGAAATTATCTATGTCTGCTAGTCAAGGATTAGTGCAAATCTTTACTGCTCCTGAACGTACATTTTATGTGGATGTATTTGCTCAGGCTTTGCGACTGGGAGGACAGGGAAGATCGGTGTTAATTGCCCAATTTTTTAAAGGTGGCATAAATCAAGGAGTTGACTCACCACGTAAATTAGGTCAAAACTTGACATGGTTTCGGGGCAATCTCAGTCGGAGTATTGAAGCTGATATGCAGTTAACAGAGCTTGAAAGCACTGCTATTTTAGATTTATGGACTCATGTTAAAGAGCATATTGCTACTGGAGACTATGAGTTGATTATTTTAGATGAGCTAAATTTAGCTGTGGAGCGATCGCTGGTTTCCCAGTCCGAAATTATAGAGACCTTAACTAATCGTCCACGTCAAGTTGATGTTATTTTGACAGGAGCAAATATGCCCATAAGCTTAATTAGTATTGCTGATCAGGTAACCCAACGCCGCCGCTAAACTGCCACTAAGTTGATTAGTGTATTGGTAGATTCAGTCAGTATGAGGGATCGGTAAAAATGTGCTTAGAAAAATTCTCAGGGTTAAACTAAATCGGGTAATACCCCAACTTCTACCCAAGTCATCACATATTTTAATTGCCGTTTCTGGGGGGCAGGATTCTTTATGTCTAGCCCAACTCCTAATCTTTGCTCAGATTAAATGGCAATGGCAGTTAGCGATCGCCCATTGTGATCATCGGTGGAGACTTGATTCGAGGGATAACGCCCTACATGTGCAGAAATTGGCAACGGATTGGGGGGTACCTTTTTATTTACGCACCGCAAAAATCCAGATTGAAAGCGAAGCAAAAGCCCGAGAGTGGAGATACCAAATGTTGGCGGAGATGGCTAGAGAGGCAAATTGTCAGGTTGTGGTGACTGGGCATACGGCTAGCGATCGGGCGGAAACACTTTTATATAATCTCGTGCGTGGCAGTGGTACCGATGGCTTACAGTCTTTGGGATGGCAACGTCCTTTAAGTTCTGATATGCAATTGGTTAGACCTTTATTAAATATTAGTCGCCAAGAGACAGCAGATTTCTGTCAAGAGCTTAAGCTGGCAATATGGGAAGACAGTACCAATCATAGTCTTTGCTATAAACGGAATCGGATTCGTGAAGAACTTATTCCCTACCTATGCCAGTATTTTAATCCTGCTGTAGAAAAAGCTTTGTCCCAAACGGCAGAACTTTTAAGTGCTGATGTTGAGTACCTTGAGGCTCAAGCTCATAAATTTTGGCAAGAGCGGGAACCTAAAATCAATCGGGTTGAATTACAACAGCAAGCAAAAGCGATTCAACGCCGTGCCATTCATCAGTTTTTAAGCTACTTTCTACTGCGCAGTCCAGATTTTAGTCATGTGGAGAGATTAATACTATTGCTATCTGCCCCAAATCGTTCCCATAGTTCTCCTTTGGCAGGAGGTTGGCAGGCGGAGGTAGAGCATCCATTTATTTATTTACGCCAAGTTAATTAAGGGTTTTAGCCTTTGTTTCTGAAAGTGAAACTGCGCCAAGGTAGGCTTGATATAGTTGATATTTTAAGACAAAGAAAATTTTTTTAGGAATTTGATTATATGCGCTACTTAACTCCAATTATTCTGAGTTTGGCTGTTTGGATCAGCTTACCGATCGCCACATCCGTAAAGGCTCAAGATAATTCACAAATTTATGCACAGGATAGGTTACAAGTAAATGCAGACAGTAAAAATGAGCGGATTCTAACGGTTTCGGGTCGAGGCGAAAGGGCAGTTAAAACCACTAAAGCCCGCATTCAGATTGGGGTAAATATTGAGGCAAAAACAGCGATCGCCGCTCAAACAGAAGTAGCACGTCAAGCCAATAGTATTATTTCCCGATTACAACAACTGGGCGTTGAAAAACTACAAACCACCAGCATTCAACTTAGTCCCAAATATGTCTATGAAAACAATCGTCAACGTCAGGATGGATTTACGGGACAAACTAGTGTCAGTTTTTTAGTAGCGATCGAAAAAGCAGGTGTAACCCTTGATGCCGCAGTTGCCTCTGGGGCAAACCAAATTGACCAACTTAGCTTCATTGCCACAGATCAAGAATTAAATGATGCCAAACAACTTGCCCTCCAAGATGCGGTCAAAGATGCCCAAACTCAGTCTAATACTGTTTTAAAGACTCTAGGTTTTACGCCTAAATCTATCAAAACTATTACGATCAGTAATTCAGCGATCGCTTTTCCCGTTATCCAAGCAGAAACATTGGCTAAGGTTGCTAATTCTATACCTATTTTGGGCGGGGAACAAAAGGTCGATGCCTCGGTGACTTTGCAAATTACTTATTAGAATAAGCTTTGCCTGAATCTCTATCATTAATAATCAAACCGAGAATGGATACTACAGCATTTTTTCAACAATTTCTGAATGGCATATCGATTGGCAGTGTCTATGCAATTTTTGCCCTTGGCTATACCTTAGTATTTTCAGTTTTAGGAATGATTAACTTTGCCCATGGTGCAGTTTTTACCCTAGGAGCATACTTTACCTATGTGCTTGCGGGTGGGAAATTTGGGTTTAATGGCTTATTGGCAAATTTGGCTTTACCTTTTAGTTTTCCTTTTGCGATCGCCTTGGTTTTGGGTAGCCTATTGGCAGGATTTGCGGCAGTAGTAGTAGAGTTCTTAGCTTTTAGACCATTGCGACTCCAAAATAGTGATCCATTACTAACTTTGGTATCGAGTTTAGGCATAGCCGTAGTTATCGTCAATCTCATTCAAAATCTAGTAGGCTCCGAGATTTATACCTTTCCTAGTTATATTTATGGGAACTTGCCTGCGGCTGTTAACTTTGGGACTAGCGATCGCCCCATTAGTATTCGCACTGTCCAGATCATTATTTTTGTAATTTCAGCCATAATTGTTTCTGTCCTGACCTACGTTATTAAGTTGACAAAGTTGGGTAAAGCACTACAAGCTGTGGCTGAAGATGCAACTACGGCTCAACTATTAGGGATCAATACAGAAGGGATTATCATTTTTACTTTTTTCCTTAGTGGGTTTCTGGCGGGAGTAGCTGGAACCTTAGTTGGCTCTAGTGCTGGAATTACTCCGTATTTGGGAATTTCCATGGGCTTAAAAGGATTAGGGGTGATTGTTTTAGGAGGTTTAGGTAATGTTCCCGGTGCTGTACTTGGGGGCTTAGTGATTGGTTTAGCTGAGGCATTTGTACCTTCAGAATATTCGGGATATAAAGAAGCGATCGCCTTTGGTTTTTTATTTATAGTGCTGTTGGTGCGTCCTCAAGGGTTGTTGGGAAAGATATTTGTTCAAAAAGTTTAAATATGAACTTAGAATGTAGACTAATCCTTCCCTAGATTATGTGAGGGTTGCTTAACTTGACAGTAACAATAGGGAAATATGTTTGCTCTTGACTCCCCGCTATTTCCAATAAGGTCTAGAAGTAACCAAGAGCTACTTTGTCATGCTAAGTACCTAAGATGTTATACGCAATCGTATCGTATCCCGTTTGGATTATAAGTTTCAGGCTTTATTTTAGCTTTGCAAACCTCTAAATATCCTTCTGCAAATGTATTCAAATTGCATTCAAAAAAATCGCATCGGCTTCAGGTAAGGAGGGATTAATTCTGATCCCAGACCCCATTTCAAAACCCGCAGGCGTGGTTAGGTAAGGGCGAATTTGACAGTACCAATGCAAATGCGGCTCATTGACCTTAAATCGGGCAGCAGTAACGATCGCATAGTTATAGGCAGGATTATTCAGCTTGATATAGAGTCGGGATAGCACCTCTTTCAGAATTTGGGCAAAAGCAAGAGTTTGGGATGGAGAGATATTACCAAAATCAGCACTATGTAATCGGGGTAAAATCAGGATTTCAAAGGGGACTTCAGCCGCATAGGGAATAAATGCTAAAAACTCATCATTAGTAGCAATAACCCGATGGCGATCGCTCATTTCAAATTCCAACATATCGCAGTAAGCACAGGTTCCCCATTCGTCAAAATAACGCTGAGCCTCATCCTCTAACCAACGCTGTCTTCGAGGCACAATAGGGGTGGCAATAATCTGGGAATGGGGATGATGGAGAGAAGCCCCTGCTGCTTTGCCATGATTCCGAAAAATCATAATAAAGAGGTTTTTGCGAAATTGAATTAGTTTTAGGTAGCGTTGATGATAACTCTCAATCACAGCCGTCACTGCTTCTAGAGACATGGTAGCTAGGGTTTGATTATGGTCTGGACTTTCGATCACCATTTCGTGATGCCCATAACCGGGCAGTTCCATGTAAATTCCTGAGTGCGATCGCTTGGGGTCAACATCTGGGGATAGCGCAGGATATTTATTTTGCACAATGCGAGTTAGCCAATTACTTCCTGTAGTACCTGTAGAGTCAGGAATTTCCAGTAAGATTGATTCATCCATATCGGGCTGACAAAATGGACAATGATCACTAGATGTATTATCAGGGTGCTGGTGTTCGTTATGAACTGCTTCAACTAATTCCGAGTGATTATTCTGAAATTCTTGGGGACGTTTACGGCGAACTGGTGAATAGATAACCCATTCACGGGTAGCTCGATTTAATCTGATATGGCTACCACTCATTAAGTTCTCCAATCTGTAAGATTAAGTTCCAATATACCTAAGGTTAACAAACAACTACTACGCCTTAGCAATTAGATTCAGAATCTTTGAATTTATCAGTAAGCTTTGAAATTAGGGTTGCGATCGCTGCTAACGGGCAAACTGTTCCCATTTTAAATATGCAAATCTTCGGACAAAATTCTAGTCCCTCAAAGCCTACTAATAAACAAGAAATTAGTTCTCCTACCTCCGAAAATTCTATCCTAGTCGTAGATGATTCCATTAATGTCCGTCGTTACCTAGCATTGCTCCTAAAAAAAGCTGGATTTAAAGTAGATTAGGCAAAGGATGGAGAAGAAGCGATCGCTAAACTATTTCAGTAAATGTGGTTTTATCAGATGTAGAAATGCCCCGACTGGATGGCTATGGATTGCTTACACAGATCAAGAATGATCCCTGCCTCCAGAACTTACCTGTAGCTATACTTACTTCTCTTAGTGGAGATAAACATCGTGAATTAGTTTTAAGCCTAGGCGCAGCAGCATACTTTAGTAAACCCTTTGTCGAAGAAGAATTAACTCAATGCCTCAAACAACTAGCATCTTCAGCATTTTTTCAGTAACAATTCTGTTGAGACCCAAAAGGTACATTTAAGAATACAAATCCATAACTAATTAAGATTATTTACCTCGATAACTCAAATTAGTGAATGCTCTAATAAATTAAGATTCGATCTAAAATATGGTGGGTAGACAACGTCTCATTTAAAGGCATAGTTTTACTTTCTAGTAATCCTAAATATAAGCATTTAATCACTTCTTCCGCTTCAGATCGAAAGCCAATATTATTATATTTATTAACAGAATTACCGTGATTAATAATCGAATTTATTTTATTAAATATTCTATTAAGTCTAATTTGTAACCGCTCAGTAATAGATCGTGATTGAATATCCTTCAGGCTAACAATATCAAGAGAAGGGGCATTTATAAATGAGTCATCAATATGCAGGCTACCTTCTTGAGCATAGATAGAAACCTTATTGGATAAAGTAGCACCTTCACTGTAAAACACACTGGCAACTTTATCTGGATAGTTAAGCAGCAATGCCCCAGTTTCATCACCTCCTTGAGAATTGGGAATGATATGTGAAGATACGGTATCTGGTTTGCCAAAAAAATATATGACTAAGGAAACTGTATAACAACCAAACGCAAGAGAAGCTCCACGACCTTTCAATCGAGTATCTAAAAGATTCGGGTCTTTTTGATACCCAAGTTCAGCATGTAACGTGCGGATATTCCCAATCTTATTTTCATCAATTGCTTGTTTAGCCATCTGAATACAAGGGTTAAAACGCATCCACATTGCTTCCATACAAAAAAGTTGTTTCTGCTGAGCCTTGCGAATAACAGCTAGAGCTTCGTCGTAACTACAGGTAAAGGGTTTCTCACACAGAAGAGCTTTATTTGCGTCTAATACAAGATGACAATGATAAGAGTGCATATGAGTTGGAGTAGAGACGTAAACAACGTCAATCTCTATATCTTGGCACAGAGATTCATAACTATTATGTGCTTTTACACCCTCAAACTTCTGACAGAACTTTTGAGCATTCTCAAACTGCCTAGATGCTACTCCTATCAACTTAGCGGCTTTAATTTTAACTAATTGTTCAGCAAACTGCTCGGCAATCTTTCCTGTGCCTAGAATTCCCCATTTAATTATTTGATTTCTCTCAATTTTTTGCACTGATGATATTTCCTAACTTAAGTTAATAAGAATTTAGCAATAGTCTTCAAATCTATGGTAAGGGTTCTATGGGTAAAAAAGTTGTCTCAATTTTGCGCTTGTAGTTGAAGCGTTCTGGATGCTGCAAAGCCTCAATTTGCTCTAGTAAATGAATGCCAAAATCTCCTGACAACCTATGATTTCTTCCTTCTAGAATTGCATTAGCCATCTCATTGGGTCCAAGCATAAAGTCTACACGTTTATCTACAGATGCTTGAACGATTGACTGCGGTAATGCAAAAGGCAGTCTTTCATATATCTGAAACTCATCAATGGGCCAAGGGATAAATTGCTCAAAATTTTTTAGTTTAGAGCGAATCCGATTAACCATATTCTCAACACGCTTCACATTTACAGGAATAGTATTTCTACGTAAAAAAACTGGTTCTGTATCATTGCGAAGGTAACGAACAAAAAGATAACCGTCATCACCCACAATCAATAATGACTTATCTTGCGGAGCAACTAGACCACAGGTTACCCTTGCCACAACGCCATCATCATATTCAATACAGCCAACACTAAAATCTGGTGCCATTGACTCAACAACTATGCCCTTATCAGGAATTTGGCAAGAGGAAAAAGAAGTTACACAGCGAGCTGGACCAAATATGGCATTAAGACAAGATAAGAAATAAGCTGCATGCTCATAGGTACAGCCTACTTCAAACTCATCTTTAGCAGGCCATGGTACTCCGAAGCTATTGTGCCACTCCCACGGACGCATCTGAGGGGCAATCATGCCGTCATCATAGTTAGCATATATCAGGCGTACTTTACCGATCTGTCCTTCGTTCACAGCTTTCCATACGGTCTGAACAGTATTCCCAAGCAGGTTACAAGGAGCGCAACCAATCCGTAAACCCTTCGTGTTTGCGTAGTTCACTAGGTTTTTTGCTTGGGAAATATCTATATCAACAGGTTTTTCTGTATATACATGCTTACCAGCATCTAGGCAGGATTTAGACACTGCATAGTGACTACGAGGGTTAGTTAAATTTAATATTAATTGAATCGATTGATCCTCTAATAATGATTCCATCGTTTGGTGAGGGGTAACTCCATGGTATTGACAGAAGCGTTCTCGGTTCAGTGGATTTAAGTCAAATGCCCCTTTAATCCTCAGATTTGAATATGATCTTGAGTTTTTTGCATATAAATCAGATACATAGCCACAACCAACTATTCCAATATTTATCATATTAAGAAACTATCAATAATTTGTTATAAAGCTGCTTAGTTTTGATACCAATATCATCCCATGATAATTTATCGCATTCATTTCTCACCAAATCGCTTAATTGATTCAAATCAATTTCATTACTTGCTTTTAATGATTTAACTAATCCTTGATTATCTTGGCATTCATAAAGTAGCCAATTTGCTGCACCTAAAGTTTCAACTATGCTACCACTACGAGGAGCTATGATCGATTTATCATAAGACATCGCTAAAATCAGACTGCCAGATGTTAAAATCTTCTCAAATGGCAATACCGCCACATCAGCAGCACTATAAAAAAGATGTATTCTACTATCTTCTACAAAACTGGGGCGAATAATAACTCCATTCATAGAAGCAGCCAATTTGGTCAATTTTTGTAAATATTCTTGATCTAATGCTTTCCCCGCAATCAAAAGGGTATTTTCTTTTGAAAATTCACCGTTTTCTTGCCAGACTTGTAAAAGGCTTTCAATACCTTTATAGGGTCGCAACACTCCCAAGTTTAGGAAAATCCGCCCAGATAGTGGGAGTTCTAAAAATTTTCTGGCTTCTGTTTGGTCAATTTTGCTACTATAAACCCCTCTGTAGTGTCCATGAGGTATAACTTCAGCTTTTGAAATATCAAACTTATAAATTTTTGTAAAATCCTGAAGGGCTGAAGAACTATGGAAAATAGCTTTATCCACCAACTTGATTAAAACTTGTTGAGTAAATCTCTCAATATTTGGAAACTTAGAATCATGGGATAAATAATTATGAATTGTCCAGACTAGTCTTACCCCTGCTAATTTAGTAATTAGAATATCAATTACAAACTTAACAGCATAAGTTATCTTTGTTAGCGTATTCTGTCCCTTCAGATAAGGGCTTAACCAATGTAGATGGAGAATGCTAATATTCTCTCCGCTAGACTTGATAGCCCTAAAAATAGGGAATACCCTAAGATAACCAAGTGGAATTGATACATTCACTCCATGATTTTCTAATGCCTTAGCCAAAAGTTCTTGATAGGGATTAATGACCCTGTAATCTGGCATCATTAAAACTTTAATAGGTTCTGCGGGAGAGTGGACAGAACTCATCACTGTAACTCCTTAAGAAATCCATTTTGTACTAAATGGCGAATTCCCTCGCTGTACATCAAATGTCGAATTTTTCCTACATAGTGGCGAGAAGGAGACCCATTAATACTTCCTTCTAAATGTACGTCGTATGCTGGTGGTAAAAGCTCTACCCCAAAACGAGAACTACACAAAGCATAAATAGTTTGTTCAATCCGCCAAAAATGTCCAATGATATCTGGTAAAGCTAGAAATTCTTCTATCCATTGCAGGTTTAATGAACTTTTATGAATTAATCCTAGCCCCGAGTTTACCCTTGGAGCTAAATCAAAACCAAGATGACTTTTTACTACTTCTGGTTTAACTGTATATGCACTATCTACATCAGCATTGAGGGTATTAAGAATATAGTCTGAATTTTCAATCCGATGAAGTAAGTCAATAGGCTCTTGAAAAAATAAAATATCACTATCCAGAAGCAGTAAGCGATCGCTTTGTAAATATAAAAGAAAGTCAAATACTTTAAGTGACAAATTATTAGTCTTCCTTAGTCCCAGGCAACGGGGATAAGATTTTAGTTGTTCCAGAACTTCTTTATTAGCATCATTTCTAGTAATAATTCTTGCATTAGGAAAATGAAATTGCAAGGTAGCAATATTTTCGCTAGTCAAACTACCATCTTCATGAATACATAAAGCATACTGCCGTTTGGAAAAATAATAAAAAGATTTTAATGCCCAAATTAAATTCAGCCAGTCGTTAGTATAAGTAAGGACATGAATTTCTGTAGTTTGATCTGTTGTATTAGTAATGGGCTTAGTATTAAGAATTTTGTATCTTACGTTATCTCGATAGTAAGCTGCTCTTAGACCATGTTCATATTTTTGTTTTATCTTTAATGCAAATTTACCTAATACACCCATAATTTTTTTATTTATGATAGCTTCTTAGCTAGTTTTTGAGAGGGGATTTCAACCATGATTCCTAGCAAATAAGCAGTGATGATAGATATTATAAGGGAAACCATCCAACATAATAATACTGATTTTGTCAAGGGATATACAAAAGATGATACAAAAATCATAACTGGTAAATGTATCAGATAAAAGCTATATGATATTTTTCCCATAAATTGTAAAGGAGATAACAATAAAAATCTTGATACTTTATAAGTTGAGATAGAGATCAGTATTAACAAGCAGCTACCAATAGCTGATATGATATGTTGTCCATAGTCATTGACATAGCTTAAAAAATATCTTGAGCCATACAAATATAATCCTAATATTAAAAAATAGTATTTAATAAAACTGATTTTTGAGTATTTTTCTAAAAACATTAATAATTGATCTTTATATAGACATGTAAGACCGCCTATTATAAATATTGGTAGATAGGTAAAATAAGGAAATAATAGAGAAAATATATTAGACAGGGTAAACATAATCAAACTATACAATACACTAACTCTCTTTTTATCTATTGTAGACATTAACATAATACAAAATGGAAAGATTAGGGATATCCTAAGCTCCACACTTAGAGTCCAAATCACAGGATTTATTAACCTTGTATCAGGTTCTAGAAATGGAGTAATTAAGAAGATATGTAAGATTGTTTGTTTAATAATTTCCTTTGTAGTAAGCACATCTTGCCAATAATCATTAATCCAATCACTCAAGCCGAATAAACTACCATGCTCATAGAATAACCTCATAAATACAGCGATTAACATTGCAATCCAATATGTAGGATAGATACGAAAACATCTCCTTTTCAAGAAATCCAGATAGTTAACTTGCTTGTTCTGAGATAAAAAAGGTAAAGCTAATACAAATCCACTAAGTACAAAAAAGAAATCTACTGCTGCGGAACCATTCCATAATATTTGAATGGGCGAGATTGAGTCCAGTATAAAGCTGAGAATGGGAATTTTAATTGAGGTATTCCAAATTAAACCAAATGCGTGAGTTACAAATACTGCAAATGCAGCTAACCCTCTAAGACTATCAAGTTCTAAATACCTTTTCATGAGATATAGTATAAATAATGATTACAACCCCAAAATTAATTTTCCAATTGCACTTATCCAAGGGCGAAACCAGATTAGTGAAGGATAGGTTTTGAGATTTTTAAATAAGTAAATGAATGCTTTATTCCTATATCCCTCTTGTTTATAAAAACCTGCTTTTCTAAGGACTATCCATTTCTCTTGCACAAGAATTTCCAGTTCTAATTTTTGTTTGTTAGGCAAATCTAGATATTCTTTATATTGATTAGCCATTTTAATTTCATCAGATCTGAATCCAAAAGCTAATCCTAGTTTCATTGTTTTACTTTCAGAATGCCATCGCCATTTTCCTAAGATATCAGTAATGAAATATGGGAAAAAGTTACCTATGAAAATGCTTCTTATGTAATATTCAATATCCATCCCGTAGTTATAAGTTTCATCAAAAAAACCACATTTTTCTAATATTTCTTTTCGCATAAAACAAACATTAGAACAGGGAAAAAGATACTGTATATTACGACTCCAAGGTAATAAATAATCTATTATATTTGAAGGATTTTTAGGTTCAATATAGCCTATTACTCGATCTTGATTATCTTGGATAATACTGGAAACACCACCAACCCAATTAACTTGAGGATCGTGGAAAACCTCTGCGATTCGCTGTAATGATCCTGGACATAGCAAATCGTCACTATTAAGATAACTCCAAATATCTCCTGTAATTAGAGCTAATCCTTTATTAATTGCGTGAGTCTGTCCGCGATCTGACTCGCTTACCCAATAAGTTAAATACTTTTCATACTTTTTAATAACTTCAACTGTATTATCTGAACTACCCCCATCAATAATGATGTATTCAAGATTTGGATAGTTTTGATTTAAGACAGAGCAAATAGTTTCCTCAATAAAATATCCTTGATTATAAGATGGAGTAATTATGCTAATTCTAGGTAAATCAGAAACTTTCATGGATATATCAGATGATTTTAAGAATTTAATAAGGATAGTACTTATTTTTGATTAATGGCAATTTTACAACGTGAAACATCTCACCACTTGGCAATTTCTTTTAAAGCTAAGTTCTTACCTTCTTCTGATGCATCATAAAAATGTCTATTTCGGGATGGCATTCGCAAGCGCGTATAACTTTGAAATATTTTTTGACTTCTGCATGCTTGATTTGGGTATTTTCCCCATAGTGCTGCCAAAATAGTCCCTGAATAAGCGATTCCTTGAACGAGTTTGAGTAAATACTCCTCTTGAACGCGATTTGCTGGAATTAAATGAGTTAATCCCAAAGATATGAACTGTCCCGTACCCAAACCAATATCACAAGCAGTAAAAGCTAAATCTGTATCACCACAAGATGTTAATAAATTGCCTCTACGATCAAGATTAGCTCTTCTACTATCTTGACTTACTAAATCCACATATTTCTCAGCCACAATTTTACGCACACACAACCCTGCTCCACAGGGAGTTGTATTATTTTGGTGAATCAGGTTTGACCACTGATCCTTATCAAAATTTCTAAGTGCCAATAGTGGCCAGTAGGGTTTTGTCCAATCTGGAGGTACTTCCTCAAATTCAGGTCTAATTTTCCCACCCCATGCCCCAATAAAGGGATAATCTTTACTTATTTTTAAGGCAGCTTCTAGGTAATCTGTATCTAAAATATTATCATCGTCCACAAATACCAGAACTTCAGCTACTGATTCTTTTATCCCTTTTAATCTTGCAGGAGTTAAACCTAATTGTTCCTCTCGAATATGACGAGAGTTGGGATGCCAACTTATATCAATTTCTTTTGAAAGTATCTTTTCACTGGCATTATCAATTAATAATAACTCCCACGATTCTTTAGATAAGGTTTGAGAGTCAAGCGCCTGTAACACACGGCTTAGATAATTTGGTCGAGGGTTGTGAGTACAAATAATAACGCTTATATGAGTTGAAAAAGTCATAAGTACTTAAATCCTATTTATTAATTTTGCAATGAATAAAATTGCTCCTCAACTAGTCTTACGATTACGCAAGATCAAGAAAATCTCCTTTCAGCAAAGGTAACAAAGGTCGCACTTAATGTAGAGAAGCATGGACAAATTTTATCATTTTTACTGGTTTTTGTTCTGATATTTCCTGTCAGTAGGTAATCCAAAGAAAAGTAAACACTTTTTGAGAGCAGAAAAACTAAAAACTATTACGGGGCTTCGCCCTGCGACCCTTTCTATTTTTAGATTACTTATGTTTACCTACTTAGTAACCTTTGATTCCTTGTCAATAGTTCCATGACTATGGCATCTTAGTCCCCCATGTTAAAGTGACATAGGTTTGGCAGGTCTTTCATCTTTAACTCTAAATAATTATATTTACAGCTTGTTGAACAATCAAGGGATACAGTGGGGTGTGGGGCTGCGCCCCACGCAGGGGTTTCACCCCTAAACCCGTACTACACAATCCCTCAAAAGGCTGTATTTATTCGAGAAAGAGTGTAAATGCCCCGCCCCTTGGGGCGGAATAACAGTCAAGGCTTGCCCCAGGGTTCATACCATTAGACCTCTTGCGTATTTAAGAGGATTGTTTTAATTCCAACTCATAGTTATAGATACCAGCAATCAAGTTAAACCTTAGCCCAAAACGTTGTCTTCGATTGCGATATCTTCCCGATAATATTCTAAATATTTTTAGTTTCCTAAAAGTATGTTCAATAGCAATTCTCTCCCTAGCTAAAGTTCGATTAGATTGCTTTTGTTCCTTTGTTAATTCTTTACCCCTTGGCTTTTTATCTGGGGTTTTACTGTTTTTATGAAGCTTCTTTATACCCTGGTATCCTTTATCAGCAATTAACCCAATGTTACTACTGATATACGTTCTACTTTTTTTGAATAATTTAAGGTCATGCTTTTTCCCTTTATCGAATTTGGTACAAATTATTTCTTTGGTTTCTATATTTATTACTACTTGTACTTTTAATGTGTGGCACTTTTGTTTACCGCTGTAACACCTCTTTTGTTTTTTTGGGACGTTCGATTTCTACCTCCACTATATCTACTGCAACTGTTTTAATATCTGTGTTATTTCCTGTAATTTTCGGTGAGATGCTAACGAAAACTCTCCTGATTCTATCAGCATATTTTCAATTCTTTTTACTGTACGACAAGCTGCTGATTCACTGCTGCCAAAGTCCCCAGCAATGTGAAATAGTGTTTGGTATTCTCTGTGATACTCTAATGTTAGTAAGATTTGGTTAGGTATTGATAGTTTTGAATGTACTCCTGCACTGCCCCGCTTAGCTTTGGTTACAATTCGTACCATTTTTAAGAATGTATCTTTTTGCACTCCACAATACCTTTTGAACTCTTCTAATGGCTTTTTACTTAATTCAATGTAAAGCATAAATTAGTTTCACTATATTTTATGTTTTTACTTTATCTTAATAGTTGCGCAAGAGGTCTTTTGATTTAAGGGGGGTGAGCAATTACTTTTTATCTTATGAAATCGTTCATTTGCATAAACTCTACGTCACATGTCACCAAACCATCAGAGCTTGGACTAATGCCTAATCCTTTATTTTGAATATTTATAACCTCAATTTCAAATGCTGAATCGGAAAAATCAAAGACAACACTATTTAAAGGATCGGCGAGCCAAAACCCAACAACATAAACTCCTGGATTTAGATATAGTTTTTTAATGCTTATTTTGACAACATTTTTTCCCTTTTGAAGAGTTGCAACTTCACCAATTGAAATAGAGTCAGGATTAACTAACTTATTACCAAATTTGTCATAAATTGTTACAGCAATGCTCCCAACTTTTGCAACTGAATCTGACTTAATTTCTAATAAAAATTCTAGGGTTCCATTTGAGTATGGTTGAAATGCAACAGTTTCATTAAGACTACTATATTTAATGTTTACAAACTTAGCTTTTCCTGTTCCAGCTTTTCGACTGACTTGCGATACATCAATCCATACATTAGGTAGTGCTTTGATAAAATTATTAGACATATAATTTAAGATAATACTGTTTGTATTTCCTTGAGACTTTAGTTGTCCACGTTCTAGCATTACACATTGAGGACATAATCTTTGGATTGCATCCATGTTATGACTTACGAATAAAACTGTTTTACCTTCTTCTTGAGAAACGTCTTCCATTTTCCCCAAACACTTCTTCTGAAACTGAGCATCCCCAACAGCTAAAACTTCATCCACAATTAAAATCTCTGGTTCTAAATGTGCTGCTACTGAAAATGCCAGTCTCACATACATCCCTGAAGAATATCGCTTGACTGGGGTATCTAAAAATTTTTCGACCTCAGAAAATGCCACAATTTCATCAAACTTTCGTTGAATCTCTAATTTACCCATGCCTAGGATTGCCCCGTTCAGATAAATATTCTCTCTGCCTGTTAATTCTGGGTGAAATCCTGTACCTACTTCCAGTAAACTCGCAATTCGACCTTTAATATTAATAAGTCCTTTGGTTGGTTCTGTAATTCTGCTAAGTATCTTTAAGAGCGTTGATTTGCCAGCCCCGTTACGACCAATAATCCCAACTCTATCTCCCTGTTTAATTTCAAAGGATACATCCTTAAGAGCCCAGAACTCTTCATGGGTAGTATCCTCTTGGCTGCCATTATGATTAAATATTTGACCCAGCGATCTCATCTTATCAGTAATTACATCCCGTAAAGCTGTATGGCGTTCCTGCCGTTGATGACCAAGGATGTATTTTTTTGATAGGTTTTCAACACGGATCACAGTATCAGTCATAGTTCAAATCTTTATTTAAATAACAATGTAAACATTAGAAGCCAATTGTATGAAAAATGTTTTATTTGCTTTTTTTCAAAAACTAAATCACGTCAGCAAAAGTCCGTTCCATTTTTCGAAAATACCAAATACCACTAACTAGCAATAAAATCACTATTACAATTGATATTAAAAAACTTGGTAAATATATTTGAAAATTTCCACCTAAAACCGCCCATCGAAACCCGTCAATTACACCTACCATTGGATTTAATGAATAGATAAATCGCCAGTTTTCAGGAACAATCTTACTACTAAAGCCCACAGGAGAAATATACAAACCAAACTGAACAATAAAGGGAACAATAAATCGAAAATCTCTATATTGAACATTCAATGACGCTAGCCATAAACCTGCACCCATAGATGCGGCGCAAGCGATAAGAATAAACAATGGTAAGGTTAAAATCTGCCAACTAGGAACGAAGTTATACCAAGCCATTAGCGCTAGTAATATCATTCCCGAAATCATAAAATCGACAAAGCTGACTACGATGGCACTTGTTGGCACAATTAGTCGAGGGAAATAGACCTTAGATAATAAATTGGAGTTACTAATTAGACTATTGCTACACTCCGACAAGGAATTAGAGAAAAACTGCCAAGGTAACATCGCTGAAAATACCAAAATAGGATATGGCACACCATCTGAAGGCAATTTAGCTAGCTTTCCAAAGACCACTGTAAATACTACCATTGTTAAAAATGGTCGAATTAAAGCCCAAGCAATTCCGATAGCTGTTTGTTTATAGCGGACTAGTATATCTCTCCATGCAAGAAAGTAAAATAACTCACGATAGTGCCACAAATCCTGCCAATATTGCTTTTCACTCCGCCCTGCTTCAATGATTAGTTCGGGCAAATCAGTATTTTGTTGATTGCTATTGTTAGTGTTTTTATTTATTACCATGTCATTCTATGACTATGCCGTTAATTTTTTTTGGGGTTTTACTGAATTGGCTGCAAGTATTTATAACCATATCATCATTGATAATCAAACTATGTTCCTTCAGTCCAAGAGTTGATATAACTGATTTGGGTTTCAGTTAAAGTATCGATCGCAATACCCATAGCTGCCAGTTTCAGGCTTGCAATTTCTTGATCAATTTCAGGGGGGAGATTAATGATTCCTGCTTCCAACTTTCCTTGATTCTTGACAAGATACTCTGCCGCTAAAGCCTGGTTGGCAAAACTCATATCCATAACACTAGCAGGATGTCCCTCCGCTGCTGCCAGATTTACCAGTCTACCTTCTCCCAAAACGACAATAGATTTACCAGTTTTGAGGCGATATTCTTGGGTAAAGTTCCGCACAAAACTGCTACTTACTGATTGTGATTCTAATGCAACTAGGTCAATTTCAACATCAAAGTGTCCAGAGTTGGCAATGATGGCTCCATCTTTCATTACTGCGAAATGCTCACCCCGAATAACGTGCTTATTTCCCGTAACAGTAATAAAAATATCTCCAAGTTTGGCAGCTTCAGTCATAGGCATAACTCGGAAACCATCCATCGCTGCTTCGATCGCCCGCACGGGATTAATTTCCGTAACGATTACACTAGCACCCATACCCTTAGCCCGATCAGCGACACCTTTACCACACCAGCCATAGCCAGCAACTACAATTACCTTACCTGCCAACAAAATATTGGTAGCACGGATAATGCCATCGAGGGTAGATTGACCAGTACCGTAGCGGTTATCAAAGAAATGCTTGGTTTCAGCATCATTAACAGCGATCGCAGGGAAGGTAAGCTTACCATCTCTAAACATTGCCTTAAGGCGAACAATACCAGTGGTGGTTTCTTCAGTGGTACCAATGACTTCAGATAATTGATGAGAACGCTCGACTACCAAAGCTGTAGTCACATCACTACCATCATCAATAATAATATTGGGGCGGTGATCTAGGGCAATTTGAACGTGACGACTATAGGTGGCATTGTCTTCACCCTTAATGGCATAGACAGGAATACCGTAATCTGCAACTAAGCAAGCAGCTACATCATCTTGGGTGGAAAGAGGATTACTAGCAATTAAGACGGCATCAGCCCCAGCAGCTTTAAGGGCGATCGCCAAGTTAGCAGTTTCAGTAGTAACGTGGCAGCAAGCGGAGATTCTAATACCGTTAAGGGGTTTTTCTATAGCAAAGCGATCGCGAATTTTTTTAAGTACTGGCATTTCCCGACCTGCCCATTCAATCCGTTGTCTGCCCAGACTTGCAAGACCAATATCTTTAATTTCGCACTTGGTTTCAGGTTTGGTGGTTTGACTGGTTACTTGACTGGGGCTTAAGGGTGAAACTGTCATGGCTATCTATCTTAATTTAGATTAGTTAATTCAATTAATAAGCATACACGATGTTATCTTTAAACCAATTTAAAGCAAGCGTATTGAGATCACAGGTAGTTGGTGTTTTAGTAACGTACAGCCATCACACTGCCGCGCATGATATATTTGGCACTTTCAATTTCAATTGGGGTACCCACCTTTACCTTCTCACTTTCTAAAATCACACCATCGCTAGTAATTTTGGCATTTGCGCCTAGGGTGACTGCGAAATCACGGGAATAGGTTTCCTCTAGTCGAGGATCGGTGATGATGTTAACAGTGCCATCTGCTTTAGGTACGGGAATTTTAGGAACTAGCACTTTTACTGCCTTAACAGTGACTTGTCCTCGGGGCTGATTCCGAATAATAATATTGGGTCTTTCCCCTGCCTTGATCAGATTATCTGCATCAACTACCGTTAAGCCCCTAACCATAATTTCTACTTCTACGGGCTTGGTTTCGGCAGTGACGATTTGAGCGATCGAGGTACCAGTATTGGAAGGTACTAGAAATAGTCCAACTAGACTTACGGAAATTACAGCGATCGCTCCCACATCGACAATACTAAGCTTGCCAAACAATCGCCCTTGTTGATCTAAAATTGCCATATAAAAACTACCTAATGCAAACTTCAAGATTATAGCTACTTATTTTCCTGAATTTATTCCCTGAGATTATTTCCTAAAATTCAAAGCAGAAAATTAATACTTGAATATTGCTAACTAACAAAGAAATACCTTAAACTAAACATTAAGAAACAAACTTGTTGTTTTAGTCTAATTTTCTTCTTTCTAGCTTAAACATCCCCTAAAAAAATCTTATAAAAATCATGACCGCAACGGTACAGGCATTAGTTAACCAACCTTATAAGTATGGATTTGTTACCCCCATTGAGTCAGACACTATTCCTAGGGGATTAAGTGAAGAAGTAGTTAGGATGATTTCCGCTAAAAAAAATGAGCCGGAATTCATGCTGGAGTTTCGATTAAGGGCATACCGTCAGTGGTTAAAAATGACTGAGCCTAAATGGGCAAATGTGGATTTTCCCAAGATTAATTACCAAGATATTGTTTACTATTCTGCCCCTAAGCAATCCAAGAAAAAATTAAGCCTTGATGAAGTTGATCCTGAACTCCTAGATACCTTTGAAAAGCTAGGTATTCCCATTTCAGAGCAGAAAAGGCTCTCTAATGTAGCTGTGGATGCAATTTTTGATAGTGTTTCCATTGCTACTACTTTCAGAAAAGATTTAGCAAAGGTAGGAGTGATTTTCTGCTCGATCTCTGAAGCACTGCATGATTATCCGGAGTTAGTTAAAAAGTACATGGGGAGTGTGGTTCCCATTGCCGATAATTACTACGCCGCCTTAAATTCCGCCGTATTTACCGATGGATCATTTTGCTATATTCCTAAAGGTGTGCGCTGTCCCATGGATTTGTCCACCTATTTCCGCATTAATAATGGTGATTCAGGACAGTTTGAACGTACCCTAATTGTGGCAGAGGAAGGTAGTTATGTTAGCTATTTGGAAGGTTGTACAGCCCCCGCCTTTGATACGAATCAACTTCATGCCGCCGTCGTTGAACTGGTAGCTATGGATAATGCCGAAATTAAATATTCTACAGTCCAAAACTGGTATGCAGGGGACAAGGAAGGTAAGGGTGGAATTTATAACTTTGTAACCAAGCGAGGTTTATGTCAAGGCGTAAATTCTAAAATTTCTTGGACTCAGGTGGAAACTGGCTCATCTATTACTTGGAAATATCCTAGTTGTGTCTTAGTTGGTGACAACTCTGTAGGTGAGTTTTACTCTGTGGCATTAACTAATAATAAGCAACAGGCAGACACTGGCACAAAAATGGTGCATATCGGTAAAAATACCCGTAGTAAAATTATTTCTAAGGGAATTTCGGCAGGCAAGTCGCAAAATAGCTACCGTGGTTTAGTCAAAGTTAGTCCCAAGGCAGTAGGAGCTAGAAATTACTCTCAGTGTGACTCCATGTTAATTGGTAGTGACTCACAAGCAAATACTTTCCCCTATATTGAAGTTCAAAATAGTACTGCTAAAGTTGAACATGAAGCTTCTACCTCGAAAATTGGCGAAGAACAACTGTTTTACTTTGCCCAACGGGGAATTGCGCCTGAGGATGCCGTATCCATGATTATTAGTGGCTTCTGCAAAGATGTATTTAATGCTCTACCGATGGAATTTGCCGTAGAAGCAGATAAGTTATTGGCTCTTAAACTTGAAGGTAGTGTTGGATAGATCGATTATTATTTAATTTATTACCTAATCTTCTCGGGTATCTTGGGCGATGATTTGTGCTTCCATCCGTTCTAATAAGTCCTGTTCTAGGATCATAAATTCCTCTTCTTCAATTTCACCTAGATCGAACTGAATTTGAAGTTTGGTTAATTTCTTGCTCAGGTTTTCTTGATCTTCCAATTCGGTTAGGACTCGATCCTGCACCTGTTCGGCAATCCAGATAAAACTATCTACAGGAAATGTCAAAAGTTTAAGGAGCATTAGTTTTATTTATTTTTCTATTTTTTCTTTGGTTATTGTTGCCTCACACTGGCTACATAGTCCAAAAAATTCTAGGGTGTGATACTGAATCTTGAAGTTGTAGCTTTGTTCTAGGCTGCTATTAAGATTATGCAGAGGACAGCTATCTATTTGAATTAATGCCCCACAGTTTAAGCAATTTAAGTGATGGCGATCGCTGGGCATAGGGCTATAGATGGCTTCACCATTGGGTAGGGTAATCCCTTTAATTAAACCTTGGGTTTTTAGTACCTCCAAAGACCGATAGACTGTAGCTAATCCCATACTTTCTGATCGCTGCCGCAACTGAGTGTATATATCTTGGGCGGAAATAGCTTGACTCAGGTGTTGGAGTAAATCTAAGACTTTTTGCTGACTGCGCGTAAGCTTCATAGAACTGAAATTTCGATTTGATCTACATCTACTTTACTTACATCTTAGGTTAGCCTAGGTATGAATTGATAATGAATTTAATTAGTACTTGACTATGAGTGCGATCGCCATTGATTTTGGCAGTAGTAATACCCTAATCGGACAGTGGAATGAGGTAACTCAATCTCCAGAAATTTTAACCTTAGATGCAATATCCACCCCACATACTTCTCTAATTCCTTCGGTGCTGTATTTTCGTGATGCTGCTCCTGATAGTGCTAATAGTGGAATACTTCGCCTTGCTGTTGGTAATCAGGTAATTGCAGGTGGTTATAGTCCAAGCGATCGCCGCTATTTTGCTCAGATTAAGCGTAGCTTATTAGTGGATAACACTCCAGAATATGTAATTAACGGACTACCTGTTAATGCTCAACTGGCGGGGAAATTATTTTTGCGGCAGATATTTAAACAGTTGCGATCGCAAAATATTGAAGTTACCGATCTTATTTTTACGGCACCTGTGCAGGCGTATGAACGCTATTTACGCTGGCTAGAATCCTGTAGTCCAGACTTAATGGATGACTTAACGAGTGGCTCAGATTTTGCGGGAGATATTCGCATTATTGACGAACCTACGGCGGCGGCTTTAGGTTATGCGCTCACGGAGCCGAATTCGCTAATTTTGGTAATAGATTTTGGTGGTGGTACCCTCGATATTTGTTTAGTCAGAACTCCCAAGGCAAAAAACTTAAATACATGGGGAGAAACCATTGGCGATCGCTACCAATTAATCATTAATGAATCTGAAGATGATCCAAACAGTGAATCTAGCTGGAAAGATCAATCTAAGGATCAACAAGTCGAGGTTATTGCTAAAACTGGTCAGTCTTTGGGTGGTGCCGATATAGATGCGTGGTTATTGGCAGATTTTATGAGTCATCATAATTCTATTCAACCTAAAACTCAGCTAAATCCAGAGGCTACCGCCATCTTACTCAACTTGATGGAACGAATTAAAGTTGCCCTCAGTACCCAAGACACTGCTACGGAGGTATTCTATGATGCCCAAACTGTTCAGGCGTTCGATATTTGCTACAGCCGCAGTCAACTAGAGAAAATTCTCCACAGCAAGGGCTTTTATCAAGTTCTACAAAATGCGATCGATGAAGTTATCAATCGGGCAGTAGCTAAAGGCATCTTAAAAATCGACCTCAAGCATAT
Source organism: Synechococcus sp. PCC 7502 (assembly GCF_000317085.1). Taxonomy (NCBI): domain Bacteria; kingdom Bacillati; phylum Cyanobacteriota; class Cyanophyceae; order Pseudanabaenales; family Pseudanabaenaceae; genus Pseudanabaenococcus; species Pseudanabaenococcus habilitatus. The sequence goes on along the minus strand of NC_019702.1, from coordinate 3,008,472 downwards.
AGTTTTAGTTGGAGGCTCTAGCTTAATTCCCTCGGTGCAAACTTTAATTAGGAATGCTTTTCCCCGTGCCAAGGTTTATGGCGATCGCCCCTTCGAGGCAGTAATCTATGGAGCTTTGCGACTGAATCAAGGTTTAGGCATCAGAGATCATTTGTTTCATGACTATGCAATTCGCTACTTACCCAACTCCTGTAAGGATAATAATAACGCCGAGTGGCAATATCAGCCCCTATTTCTCAAGGGACAGGCATATCCTACCAAATATCCATTCGAGTTAATTTTGCGTGCCTCTCAACCGGATCAGTCCCATATTGATTTAGTAATTGGCGAGTTGGAAAAGCGCACAAGTACATCGGTGGAAGTGATATTTCAGGGCGATCTCCTAGTTTCAGAAGTTAATAATAAAGTGATCACCAACTTTGTACCTCTAAATGGTATCGATGCTGAGACTCCTCAGTTAGTAATTCCCTTGCAACCCCTTGGACAAATCGGTAACGATCGCCTACGGTTAATCTTTCAAATTAATGAACGGAGACAGCTAATAGTAACGGTAATTGACCTAGAAACAAATATTGAACTCTTTACGGATCAAGCGATCGCTGAACTTCATTAATTGGATTAAATTATGGGCATCCAGTACCGTCAGCTTGCTGAATTGCCCCTAGTAAAGTAGTCACTATGGTACACCGTTTAAGATTATCCTTGGTGATAGTTACTTGGCTTGGGATGGTGATTACATTCACCGTTACATCTTTCACTCAATGTCTGCCAAATTGGAGTTTGCCCAGCCTTAAATTAACAACATATTGCTCAATAATTCATCGACGGAGATACCTGAAATAAGACCAGATTTTCGGCAACATCCGTAGCTAAAATATGAAAGCTCGTAAGAAACCTTAAAGTTAGTTATGCACATTCTAATTAGTAATGATGATGGCATCTATGCCCCTGGAGTTAAGGCATTAACTGATGCTTTAAGTGGTAGTGAATATGAAATTACCGTGGTTTGTCCCGATCGCGAACGCTCTGCCACAGGTCACGCTTTAACTTTGCAAGAACCCGTGCGAGTTGATCAAATTAAAGACTATTTTCACCCTGATGTTAGTGCTTGGGCTTGTTCAGGTACACCCAGTGATTCGATGAAGTTGGCTTTAGATGCGATCGTTACGACTCGTCCAGATTTGGTATTGTCAGGAATTAACCGAGGTTCTAATTTAGGAACTGATGTGCTGTATTCAGGTACGGTATCCGCTGCTATGGAAGGGGTTTTGGAAGACTTACCCAGTATTGCCTTTAGTTTAACAAGCTTCGCTTCCCTTGATTTTAGTGCGGCGGCGAGTTTTGCTCAGAAGTTAGTGCAGGCGATCGCCTATAATCCCTTACCTGAATCTATGCTCTTAAATGTTAATGTTCCAGCTATACCTGAGATCGATATTTGTGGGGTGATGGTGGCAAAACTAGGCATTAGAAAATGGAAAGATGTGTTTGAGAAAAGAGTTGACCCAAGGGGAAAAATTTATTACTGGTTAGCGGGAGTAGTGATAGAAGAAGAAGCTGCTGTTGATACGGATGTACAGGGGATTAAAAATAATTTCATCACGATTACACCCTTAAAGTATGACCTCACTTTAGATTCAGCCTTACCTTTGATTACTGACTGGTCTAAAACCCACCTACAACTGCAATAAAGGAGAAATTAAATCATGTTAGGTTATATTCAGCCTGCGGAATGGCAGCCTCATAGTGCTTGTTGGTTAGCTTTCCCCAGCGATCGCTCCCTGTGGTTAGAGAATTTAGAAGCGGCACAAGCGGAATTTGTGGATTTAGCAAAAGTAATTGGCTATTCAGAACAGTTGGAGCTTCTTGTGGCTAATTTAGAAACTGAAGCGATCGCCCGTCAACTTCTTGTGGGAACTTCTGCGAGATTTCATTCAATTCCCTACGGTGACATTTGGATGCGAGATATTGCGCCAATTTTCTTAAATAAAAAATCAACTAAAGAAATAACGAAAGATTTAATTGAAGAAACCAAAAAAGAACTAGGAACGGTAACCTTTAGTTGGAATGGTTGGGGACATAAATATCTTTTAGAACATGATGATCAAGTGGCGATCGCTATTTCGGAATTTTTAGCTAAAACCCAAAATATTCCCACAGTTCGCTTCCCTTGGGTTTTAGAAGGTGGTGCGGTTGAAGTAGATGGCTTAGGAACCTGTTTAACTACCAAGCAATGCCTATTAAATCCCAATCGTAATCCGCATCTAACTCAAACCGAAATCGAACAGGGGTTAAGTGAGGCATTGGGAGTAAGTAAAATTCTGTGGCTAGAAGCAGGATTACTTAACGATCATACCGACGGACATATTGACACGATCGCTCGCTTCATAGCTCCCCATACCGTAATATGCATGAAACCAGAAAGTAAAGATGATCCTAATTATACCGTCCTGAACCAGATCGCTGCTCAGTTAAAAGGATTTACCGATGCCACTGGCAAAAATCTGGAAGTGATTGAAATTCCCTCCACTGGTTTGGTGCTTGATCCCGATGGTGAAGTTATGCCCGCCAGTTATCTCAATTTTTATATTGCCAATGGTCATGTGATTGTTCCCACCTATGGATCAGAGTTTGATCAACTGGCAGTAGGAGCGATCGCTCAGCATTTCCCCACTCGTCAAACCCTAGGACTCTCTGCCAAAATTATTCTTTCAGGGGGTGGAGCTTTCCACTGCATTACCCAACAGCAGCCCTTGATATAGATTTGGGCTAGATTTAAGACTGAAAAAGGTCAGAGAAGAAAACTTGAATCATGGCATTTTCTTGAATATTAAAAAAATCACTGGGGGTAGTGCCATCGGTATGACGGCTGAGGACATTAAACCCTTGCCGTACGCGCCGAGATTGTAAAACTAGCGGACTTCCTGCGGGAATAGCTTGACGTAACCATTGATCAAAACTAGACACATTTTTCATCCTGTCAATCATGGCGTTAATAATGCCTAATGCCTGTTGATTAGGACCATTCTGGTTTTTGATAATCCAAGCCGTTTGCAAGAGTTTTTGCCGTTGTGCCTGATCTTTACTAAACCAAGCCGCGATCGCCATTTCTGCTGGAGTTTGAGGAGAATTTAAAACATTTACAGGTGATTTATTTTCTAGGGCATTTGCTAAAGTTATAGCAGTGGGATCACCAGATTCCCGTAATTGAGCGATCGCCCCCGCATTTCCCATCCACCAATTAACCGCCGCCACTGTAGTTTTTCGTTGGGATAATTTCGGATCAGAGTTTTGCCATCGGGAGATGATCTGCGGTAGTTGAGCTTGCCAATGGGGGTCTTGCCAAAAAGCACTGGTAATAAATATGGGGTCGGCTTTAATTTCACTGGCGATCGCCTCTAAACCTGCTTCTGTATTATTTTGTTTTAATAGACTAATGCCTAATCCAAATTTTAGCGATCGCTTAGTAGGAACTAGTTCTAGCGCCTTACGGAAATAGGTTTCAGCTTGCTGGGGTAATTTATTAGAAAGACTGAGCCACGCCGCGTTGTTATAGCCAAACTCTTGATCGGGATTACTAGCTATGCCTTTTTGGAGCCACTCTAAACCTTTAACTTGCAGAGGGATATAACGATTCTCAACCCCAATTTCCGCCAGATTCCAGCCTAACTGATAGGGATAGTAGGATTCCCACGGTGCCAATTGAGAAGCAATCTCTAGGCGATCTATAAATTTATTCAGATTTTCCTGCACAGTTGAGGGATTAGCTTTTAATCTATCTAAAAATAGAAACCCAGTACTCGAAGCCTGCCAAGCAATATCCACAGGGGTAAGCCAGGCAATAGCTGCAAACGTAGCCACCGTAACAGTACCTGCGAGCCATCCCCTGAATTTACTGAATTTATCAGATACGTCTAGGCTAGTTTCAGGAGCATATGCTTGAGCGAGGTAAGCAATCGCAGCAACAATAATCACCAAACTACCGCTAATTGCCCAAATATCTAGCTGATAATCCGTTAATGCCAAAAATGCGTAACCCAATAAACTGCCAAATAGCCCATAGGTAGTAACTCGATCAGATTTATGAGATCGCCATGCCTCGGAACTATGCAAGCCAATTAACAGCCAAATTAAAATACCTAAGCCAATTAAAGTTGCAACAATACCAACAACTCCCAACTCTGCCCAAATTTGCACAGGGGTACTATGAAGCTGAAACACCATCTCTGCCTCACGCTCAGCCCACAGAGGACGATATTTTTGGTAGATCATTGGTACCGCTCCCAATCCTGCCCCAAAGGGTAGATGCTCCAACCCGATTTTTAGTCCCGCCGCCGCCGTAATCTGCCGAAAAAACAACTCACTATTACCAGAAATTACCCCCGTAATTAATGTTTGCAGACGATTATTAAAACTAATCAGAATAATTAAGAGAGCGATCGCCCCACTACCAGCACCAATAATCCACAACTTACGGATCGAAGTTTGCCATAGGAGTAAACTCAATCCAGCTATTAACACCACTGCCAAACCTAAAAATCCACCCCGAGAGCTAGTGGTATAGAGATCAATTAAGCCTAAAACAATACCGCCGATCCAAACTTTGCGCCAAATTCCCGTTTGATTAATGGCTTTAGTAATAAATAACGGAATCACTAACAGTAAATATCCCGCCACATAGTTTTGATGTCCAAAGGGTGCCCAATTTCGCAATTCAATATTAGAAAAGTCAAACCGCAAATTCACACCAAGTTGAGCAATTTCGCTTAGTCGATTTAGTTCTGGTAATAAGGTCTGAAACAGCCATAATCCCAGACTTTCAATCACCACAACTAGCCCTAGGATTGCTTGGAAATTGATTAGTTGCTCTAAGTTATGCCCGTTACTGTCTGCCTTAAGGTAGTTAAAAACCGTATAAACAGCACCAAACATACCCAAAGCAATTAAACCTTGCCATACCGATTGGGCAGGAAAAGGGGCAAATATGGTGGAAAGACAAATAGCTATAGAAAATAAAGCGATCGCCCAGTCCAGCTTGTTGCCTAATAAAAAAAATGGCTTATCTTTTTGCCATAGGTTCAAAATATTAATCCCGACAATACAGATCAATCCCGCTTGCCAAATTAATACCCAAGGCCATGCCAGCATTTGGGTGCTACTGTCGGGCAGAACCGTAAATACTATGTAAATCAGAGTCCCTAATAAGCCCAGTAGTTTTCCCGATCCCATATTTATTCCAGATAAAAACCAGATTTCAGAAAAACGCTAGAAAAACTAAATGTAATCCCTTGGGTCAGTAATTCTGCCCGTGAGAGCCGAAGCCGCCGCCGTAAACGGAGAAGCCAAATAAATCTGCCCCTGTTTATTACCCATGCGTCCGGGGAAATTGCGATTAGTCGTCGAAACACAAACCTCTGGTTCATTTAACCGCCCAAAGGTATCCTGAGGACCACCCAAACAGGCAGCACAGGAAGGGGCAGCAGGCTCAATACAACCCGCCTGTAGAAATATCTCAGCCAAAGACAAACCATCTACAGTCTCGGTAAATAGGTCGTTATAGACTTTTTGGGTTGCAGGTACCAAATAGGTCGGCACTTTAACTTGATTCCCCTTTAATAACTGAGCCGCATTGATAAAGTCGGTAATTTTGCCACCCGTACAGGAACCAATATAGACCCGATCAATCTTGACATCACTGACTTCCCTCACTTTGGCACGATTATCGGGAGAGTGGGGTTTTGCTACCACAGGCTCTAGTTTAGAAACATCATAACGCTTGTGATAGTAATACTCAGCATCGGTATCGGCATAGAGTGGTGTAAACGGCTTATCAGTGCGAGCTTTGACGTAATCAAAGGTGGTTTGGTCTGGAGCAATCACTCCATTTTTACCCCCAGCCTCAATTGCCATATTACAAAGAGTCATCCGTTCTTCCATAGTCATCCGCGCGATCGCTTCTCCATCAATTTCTAAGGCACGATAGTTAGCACCTGCTACGCCAATATCCCCAATTACCTGCAAAATTAAATCCTTAGCCAAGAGATAGGGAGGCATTTCACCATCAAAGGTAAAGCGCATGGTGGCAGGAACCTTAAGTAATAGTTTGCCCGTACCTAACACAAAGGCAGCATCCGTGTTACCAATACCAGTGGCAAATTCACCGAAAGCACCCGCATTACAGGTATGGGAATCTGTCCCAAATAGCACTTCCCCAGGACGAGTATGACCCTCTTGTGCTAGGGCAACATGACAAACACCCTTGTAGTCGGGATTGGCTTTAAAGTTGCTAAGATCGGTGATGTCATAGAAATACTTAATGTTCTGCTCGTGGGCAAATTCTCGCAAAATATCCACATTACGGTTGGCTCTGGCATCTTTGGTAAAGATATAGTGATCGGGAATCAGCACTAGCTTTTCTCGATCCCAGACCTTAGCATCTGCACCAAATTCTTTTTTGAATATCCCGATGGTGCCAGGTCCACAGACATCATGGGTCATCAACAGATCAGCATTCACCCAAATATTATCCCCCGGTAGCACTCGACTGCGATTAGATGCCCGAGCTAAGATTTTTTCGGTGAGTGTCATTGCCATAGTTGCTATTCTCTATAACTGTAAATAACTCTGATTAACTTTAATTTAGGCTTATATTTTAACTCACTTATATTTACTACTTATCGCTAAATCACAAAATTAACCAGTTTCTCTGCTATAGCGATCGCTTAAATAATTCTTCAAGTCAGTTTTCGGGAGGACAACTGCTATAACTATCGGCGGCTGCGTGTGAGTAAAATCAAATTACGAGAATGAGCGAGGAGAGATCATGGAGGATGTTTACGGCTATTGTAATGCTTTACTGAATTGCCTTAACAACTTTTGTAACGCTCTTAAACTGGATTATAAATATAAGCCATCTCAGCGAAGATCAATTATTACATAATGTATTTAGTCTGAGAAGTAAGGGAGAAATCACGAATGAGTTTCGATGAAAAGATTGCCGCATTGATTCAACGTATTCCAAAACTAATTGAGCATCTCCAAACTGAAGAAGCAACAAAAAATGCTTTAGTTATGCCATTTATTTCAGCACTTGGGTATGACGTTTTTAATCCTCAGGAAGTTGTACCTGAATTTACTGCAGATGTAGGTGTAAAAAAGGGGGAGAAAGTAGATTATGCAGTTATGCGTAATGCAGAAGTAATTTTTTTGATTGAATGTAAAAAAGTAGGAGTTGACCTCAGCCATGCAGAAATGTCACAACTCTTTAGATACTTCGCAGTCACCAAAGCACGAATTGCTATTCTAACCAATGGGGTGCAGTATCACTTCTTCTCTGATCTTGAATCACCGAATAAAATGGATACCAAGCCATTTCTTGAACTAGATTTGAATGATCCACGATTACCAGCCCTAGAAGAAGTAAAAAAACTAGCTAAAGAAGATTTCGACCTCGAACAAATACTTAGTACAGCTAGTGAACTTAAATATAATTCAGCAATCAAAAAAATCCTCACTGGTCAGTATGATTCACCTGACGAAGAGTTTGTTAGATTCTTTTTTGTTCGGACTAATCTAGGTAGCAAATTTACTGCAACTGCAAAAGAGCAATTTACACCTATTGTTGCTAAGGCATTTCAGCAATTTATCAATGAAAAAATCACTGACAGACTGCGTAGTGCATTACAAAGTGAAGTAAAACCAATTATTGAAGAAGAAAAATTAGTGCCAGAAGAATTAAAATCTGACATTCTGACAACTGAGGAGGAATTAGAAGGATTTAGGATCGTTAGAGCAGTTATTTCTAAAGTTGTTGCCCCAGAACGAGTTATTTACCGTGATACTAAAACTTATATGGGAATCTTACTTGATGATAATAATCGCAAGCCAATTTGTAGGCTTTGGTTTAACTCTAAACAAAAATATCTAGGTCTTTTTGATAGTAGTAAAAATGAAGTTAAGATTGCAATTGATACCTTAACAGATATATACAAACATTCTGACCAATTAATAGCTACTACTCAAAGTTATGAAACTCAGAAATAGGAATTCAATTTAAAACTATAGGAGAAATTCAAATGACAGTAACAAGATGGACAGATGAAATGTTAGATAAGCTAGCAGAATCAGTTAACTCCACAAAGGAAACTGTAGAGAGCATGGCGGAAGCAATTAAAAAACAAAGTGAAGAGTCAAAAGAATTAGGAATTCGATTTAGTGCCTATCAGCAAGCTTCGCAATGGGTAGTTAACTTGGCATTTGGTTTACTGGCAACGGCTACAATTACAACCATTGTTTCGGCAGTAGTCAGAAAGTAATATGACATTTTTTGAAATAGATCAGAAGATACAAGAACTTGGCGATCGCCTCATTAGCCAAACCACAGAAAAATTTAACCTTGCTCCCAGTCAAATTGCCTTAACACTTTTAACCTATAATCAACCATCAATTATTAATTCTGCCAGTGATCCAATTTCATTTTGGAGTCAAAAAATAACTGGTTACAGCCATCGGGGTACAGAGCTAATCTATCCCGCCAGTGTTGTCAAGTTATTTTACATGGTGGCATTGCAGGAATGGGCTAATAAGAGAATGTTGGTTCTGACTCCAGAAATTATCCGCGCCCAAAGAGATATGATTGTGGATTCTAGTAATGACGCTACGAGCTTAATTGTAGATGTCTTAACTGGAACCACTAGCGGAGGGGAACTATCAGATGCTCCTTTTAGTACTTGGAAATATCAACGGCAGATTGTAAATCGTTACTTTGCCAGCCTTGAAGTCCCTGATTATAAATATTTAAATATTTGTCAAAAAACTTGGTGTGATGGTCCCTACGGTAGAGAGAGAGCCTTTTATGGACAAGATATGGCAAATCGTAATTTATTAACCACTAATGCCACTGCCCATCTATTACATAGCATTATTTCTGGGATAGCCGTGGATAGCGATCGCTGCCAAAATATGAGGGCATTATTAAAACGCAGTATTAAACCCGAAGACCTAGCAGCTGATCCTGAAAATCAAGTTACAGGTTTCCTTGGTGGAGGCTTGCCCCAAACTGCTCAACTCTGGTCAAAGGCAGGTCTAATGAGTAGGGTGCGTCATGATGCTGCTTACATTGAAGTTCCCAATCAATCGGCATTTACCCTAGTTGTTTTTACCGAAGGTCAGGCTCAAAATGTGGACATACTGCCTTTTATCGCCTCGTCAGTGGTGGCTAATTTGGACTAAATGCAAAGCTTTCTGAATTTATTTCTCAAGCCTAACTGTCCATTGTGCGGACGTTCTGCCCATAACGTGATTTGTATTGATTGCGATCGCCAAATTTCTGCCTGTAAATCCCGTAACTTTTATCAAAATCAAAAATCTGAAATCAATCTATTTGCTTGGGGTGTCTATGATGGCAGCTTAAAGCAGGCGATCGCTACTTGTAAATTTGAAAATCATCCAGAACTATCAATACCTTTGGGGATCAAAATTGGAGAGTTATGGAATCAAGACTTGATAGCGCAGAATTTAATTAAGGAAGTACAGATAAAAATAGGAATAAAAAGAGCAAATCTAAAAGTCGTGCCAATTCCCATGCACCCTGAAAAGCTAAAAAGTCGAGGTTTTAATCAAGCAGAATTACTAGCAAAAAGTTTTTGTCAAATGACGGAAATAGCGATCGCACCCCAAATTCTGCAACGGGTTAAAAATACCAAGGCACAAATAGATACGAAATCGATCCAAGAACGTCAAGATAATCTCAATGCGGCTTTTAGAGTAGATAGTAAATTTAAAAACCAATCAATTTCTGTGATTTTATTCGATGATATTTACACCACTGGAGCTACGATTAATGAGGCGATCGCTACGCTCAAATCGGCAAATATTAAAGTCATAGCGGTAGTGGTTTTAGCTACTCCAAGATTTAAGGAAATTCCCAGCAAGAGATTCTCCTGATCTTCGAGTCATTCACCGAAACGAAGGTTTGAATTGTCTATAGAGCTAGATTTCCAAGCAATCGCTATTGCAAATACTTTTTGATGATCAGTCCCAATTTATCCAAAGTAGCAGCAGAAACCTTGGTTAAATCCGTAAATATGGCACTTTTTAGGGCGGTGTGTGCTTCCGATACTGGTGGGTTAGCCGTAATTAAATTCACCGTTGCTTGAATGATTTTTTGGGCATTGATGGCATTCTTATGCAGATTATCAATCACCATAGAAACCGATACACTATCATGTTCTTCGTGCCAGCAGTCATAGTCAGTGGCAAGGGCAAGGGTAGCATAGGCAATTTCAGCTTCACGCGCCAATTTTGCCTCGGTTAAATTTGTCATCCCAATTACATCTGCACCCCAACTACGATAGAGATGAGATTCCGCTTTAGTGGAAAATGCTGGACCTTCCATACATAAATAAACTCCTCCACGGCGCACTTTACCTGTTCCCAAATCAATACTCTCCGCAGCAGTGGCAAGTACATCAGCTAAAGCCAGACACACGGGATCAGCAAAGGTAATATGGGCAACAATCCCCTGTCCAAAAAAAGTGGCAATACGATTTTTCGTTCGATCAATAAATTGATGAGGAATCACCATATCCAGAGGCTTAATTTGTTCTCGCAGGGAACCGACGGCAGAAGCAGAGATAATATACTTTACCCCTAGACTCTTCATGGCATAAATATTGGCACGGTAGGGGACTTCCGATGGCAATAAATGGTGCGATCGCCCATGACGGGCAAGAAAGACTACAGGAGTATGATCTATCGTTCCATAGATCAGCACATCAGACGGCTCACCAAAGGGAGTATCCACTTTAATTTCCTGAACATTCTGAAGAGCAGCCATACTATATAAGCCACTACCGCCAACTACGCCAATTGCTGCTTCCATATTTTAGATTTCCTCTGATTCAGATACTGCATATATTCCAGAACCAAATTCTATCCTAAATATGGCTAGGATTTAGCAGTATAGTAACCAGACCGACTGGGAACTCGCTCCCACAGACCTGCAACTTTGCCTTTGGATAAATTTTTGGTGACTCGATCCTTAGCGACTTTAAACTGCTCGGCATCGATTTTGCCATAGAGAACTGCGACAACTTCTTCTATTCCTACAGCCTTTCCTTGGCGATCGCTCAATATCTTTCCTACTGCTGACGTTAGAGTATCACTCTTATATTTAGATACAAACGTGAGAGATTTTGGATTATCGGCGTTAACTGATTTAGAAGTATTAGAACTTTTTCTAACTTTTCCCGTGGGCTTAGCTGGAGTTGCGTTAGTAACTTTACTAATTGGTTGAATAATTGTCTGCGGAGAGTCTAGTGATTTTACAGGTGTACTAGCAAGTCCAGATAATATTCCATCAATACTTTTAAGTTGCAAATGGGCATGATCGACAATAGGTTGGTATTTTTCAACTATATCTTTATAGTGCAGTTGCAATGCTTTTAGGCTAGGTTCAATTTTTTCGGCAACTGTTTCAAGAGATGACTTTGGATTCATATTTAGAGATTGATTGAGATGTAATCATCATAGTATGAGAAATCTACTTAGAGTAAATATCTTTTTCTTTAAATTACGGTGTAATAGATGAAATCTGAATGAAAAATTACTTTTTTACTGTGCGTGATCTCACTCCAAGACCGATTAATCCAAACCTGATTGAAAATATATAAAGAATTCAAACAATTTATTTGTGATTGCTTTATCCGCAGTTACTTTTCATATTTAGCCAGATTTAGCCAGCAAACTGCCGAGCATGAAACATGGCATACCGACCTGCTTGATTGATTAACTCTTCATGGGTGCCAGATTCAATAATTTGTCCCTGCTCTAATACAAAAATGCGATCGCTATTGCGGACAGTTGCCAACCGATGGGCAATGACAAATACAGTGCGACCCTTCATCACTCTTTGCAATGCTTCTTGGACAAGTGCTTCTGCTTCGGCGTCCAAGGCTGATGTAGCTTCATCGAGGATTAAAATTTTAGGATTATGTAAAACGGCACGGGCGATCGCAATTCGTTGTTTTTGTCCACCCGATAAATTCACCCCCCGTTCACCGACCCAAGTTTGATAGCCTTCAGGAAACTGGGAAATAAAGTCATGGGCATTGGCAATTCTAGCAGCATTGATTACTTCTTCCAGATCGTAATTCTCCTGTCCAAAGGCAATATTGTCAGCAATGGAACCAGAAAATAGGATGGAATCTTGAGGCACGATCGCCATTTGTTGACGCAAACTTTTTAAGGTCACATCTTTAATATCAATGCCATCAATTAAAATTCTGCCTGTAACTGGATCATGAAAGCGCATTAATAAATTCATCAATGTCGATTTACCCGCCCCCGAAGACCCAACTAGGGCAATCACTTCACCGGGAAAAGTGAGAAAGCTAATATCCCTAAGCACAGGTTGATCGGCTTGATAATGAAAATTAATATGCTGATATTCAACCTTACCTGTAACCGTGGGCAGAGCCTTAGCATTGGGTTTTTCCACCACCACGGGCTTAATTTCAAATAATTCAAAAATGCGATCGCAGGAAGCCTCAGCCTGTTTAATTTCATTGTAGTTACTGGTAACATTCCGAATCGGATCGATTACCAACGCCACCGCCGCAATAAATGCCACAAACTGACTGGGTTGTAATTTTCCTTGGGCAATCTGCCATGTTCCCAACCAAATCAAAATAATGATCCCCATCGCTTGTAGGAGACTTATAACAGGATATTGAATTGCCCTAATTTTATCCGTAGCATACTTACGAATGCGATTCTGTTCTGCCTCTAGTTCAAATCTTCTAATTTCATAATCCTCAGCCGCAAATGCCCTAACTAGGCGGATACCGTTAAATACCTCTGATAATAAAGACGATAGATTGGAAATTTGATCTTGACTACGGCGAGTTAACGCTAACATGCGATCGCCAAACCAAGCTACTAAAACCGCCAACAATGGAGCCACAATAAACACCGTCAAAGTTAATATCCAGTTCAGATAAATCATGTACGACAGGATTAAGATCAACTGCAACACCGATGGAATAAACTGATGGAAAAACTTCCCAACCACCTCGGCAATGCGATCAATATCTTCCGTGAGGCGATAGGATAAATCCCCCGTGCGCGATTCTGCAAAGTAATCTAAATCCAAACTGTGCAGATGGGCATACACCTTAACCCGCAAATCTAAAGCAATATTTAAGGCAGCTTGGGACATAATGCTATCCTGCCCATATTGAAATATTCCCTGCACCAAAAATAGCAATAACGTCAAACCTGATAGACGCGTAATCCCTTCTAAACTACTCTGGGCGATCGCCTCAGACACTAAACCAAAAATATGCGCCAGTAAAGGCATACCAAGGATATAACCAACTGTACAAATTAATGCCTTGCCAATTAATCGCCAATGGGGATAAATATATGAGCTTAGTTGCTGATAGGCAGAAGGTTTAGAGGTAGTCTTCAAACTTTTAATGCTATTGATTGAGGATTTTGGTACTTAAAGCGTACATGATTATCTGCTCTTCACCTCTAATTGTCTGCTTTACTATTATAGAAATCATAAAAACTATTGCGTAGCCTCTTAAAAGGTCAGTAAATTGAGCATACTCCCCAGCCAAGATTTTAATCATCTCAAGCAAGACCTCGATCGCCTGCTGGGAAACCTTCCAGATCATCCCCATAGTAAGTTGATTTATAGAGCATTAAATCTCATCGTGCAACTCAGCCAAACCGAAAGCGATCGCCTTGACTGGAAATTAGTAAGCGGTACGCTTCAGGATATGTATAAAGCTTTAGAGATGTTTCATCCCTATCGTCATATTCGCAAAGTCAGCATTTTTGGCTCTGCCCGTATTGCTAGTAATACCCCTGAATATATCCAAGCTCAGGAATTTGCCCAACAGATTACTAAGGCTGGATTTATGGTTTTAACTGGTGGCGGCGGTGGGATTATGGCAGCAGGTAATGAAGGTGCAGGTAAAGATCATTCCTTTGGCTTAAATATTTATTTACCCTTTGAGCAAGAACAAAACCTCAATATCCTAGATAGCCACAATGTCAACTTTAAGTATTTTTTCACCCGTAAGTTATTTTTCCTCAGAGAGACCAGTGCGATCGCTATTTTTCCCGGTGGCTTTGGTACTCAAGATGAGTTATTTGAATCCCTAACATTACTGCAAACTGGGAAATCCACACCCAAGCCCATAATTTTAATGGATAAACCCGATGGCTGCTACTGGCAAGAATGGGATAGCTATATGCAAACTTGCTTGCAGGGGCGGAAATTAATTAATCCTGAAGATCATAGCCTTTATACAATCACCAGTGACATTACCGCAGCAGTTGCCAAGATCGCTAATTTCTATAAGGTTTACCATTCTAGTCGCTGGGTCAAAGATATTTTTGTGATTCGCTTAAATCAAGATATTTCCGATGCTAAATTGCAAAAACTCAATGATTTATTTAGCGATCGCCTCATTGATGGAGAAATTAAACGTAGTAAAGCCCTTGAACCTGAGAAAAAAGATGGAGACATTTATATAGATTCTTTGCCTCGCTTAATCATGAGGTTTACCGATCATCATAACTATGGTTATCTTCAGCAGCTAATTTGGGCAATTAACGATGAGTGATCGCCTATCCAATCTCCAATGACTAGCGAAGATTGGTAGTGCATCAAAGTAAAGTAGCTTTAATGCTACAGCGAAATTAAACCTCTATTTTCTAAGGCTAATGCTCATAAAGCTTGCAGAAAATTAGATCTCAAATAGGCTCTATAGAGCCTGTTTCATATCTCATGAGTAGCAATTCTTTTTAGCATCAAACGAATAAAGCAAAGATTGAGTTTAGCTGTAGCATTAACGAGAGTTCTCTCAAAGTTCTTAACTAAGATTTTGCATCTTTCAACCCAAGTATCCACCTTGTCGGCACAACTACAAACCCAGACAGACCTTTTTCTGCTTTCTGTTGCTTTGATACCTTAGGAGAAATTTCAAACCTAATCTTAGTCATAATCTCAGGATAAACCTTCTGTAAATCAGTCGTCAATTTTTCGATATGATAACCACTATCCAGCAATATCGTAGTTAGGGTAATGTCATCTGGCTTCGATTTGAAGTAATCAATGTTAAACGTTAACATCTCAATCAGTCCTTGGTCATCTGATACATTTGCTCTTGTTAAATAGGTGAAAAAAGGAAATCCCAGTATGTCAACGGCTAAATGTCTTTTGATCCCGTTAGTTGCTTTGTAGGAGCAGAAGCCCTTGGATTCTATACTTGCATTACAAGTATTTTCACTGCTTGTGAGTCAATGATGATTAAAGTTGTCCATTTTGATTTTTTTGACTGTTCACGGGCTGTTGCATGCAAAGCTTCCATAATCGCAGTAAATGTACCTGTATCTTTCCACTCCTTGTAGTATCGATACACTGTAGAGAATGGTGGTAAGTCTCGGGGCATATCTCGCCAATTACAACCGTTTTTGAGTTGGTAGAGTATGCCGTCTAAAATTTGTCTTTTTGTCCAAGTTGGCGGTCTAGTTTGCTTTTTCTTTGGGAGCAATGGTTCTATAATTTCCCATTCTTTATCTGTTAGGCTACTTGAGTATGGATTTAGCATTTTCTAAGTATCATACATCTTGCTCATAATAGATATGAAACAGGCTCTATATACTCAGAAAATTGAGTGTAAACATTTAACTTTGAAAACTCGAATTAAACAGTTGGCGAGAAAGACTATTTGTTTCTCTAAGTCGATTCTGTTGCACGATCGGTATGAGTTTCCTATTCTGCGCTGATTTAATCTGTTCAACAACCTTGTAACACTACCCCAAATCATGCAATACTTTTCGTCAACGCATTTCCCATTTGGTGCGACAAACCTCTAGGAAGTTAAGTAGTCATATTAGGGCTATTTGGTACTTTATTCATGACTATAATGCACTTCTTGCAATGATTTGTCACTTTTCACTACTTCTGGATCACCATCATTTTCTTAAATACGCAGGAGGTCTATTGATGGGATTAAGAGAGTCTCCACTGGTGATGATTAAGTTAAAAAAAACTATTTAAAAGGGTGAATTAGACTTCAATTATCCCTATTTCTGATCTAGCTTTGTAGTAATTGCAAATAGTCTGTAAATTTTCAGAAGTTTTGCCCCCCATACCTATTCCTAGGGTAAAGTGAACTAGATAATGTATTTTCCCCTCTAATATCATTTTATGATCAAAAAAATCTTTTTGTTCTCCCTATTTCTAACAACAAATCTAACTACAAATTTATTTTTAGTCACAAACTTTGGTTATTCCCAGTCTGGCAATCCCAAGTTTGATGCCCTCCTTAACCAAGTTCAAGCTAAACCTGGTAGCATTCACTGGGAAGGGAAGGGAGCTTTGATCGAGGATAAAGCCTCTCTGGTAAAAGGTACGAATGGTATATATGTTTTAGGTTCTCATTTATCATTATCTGAAGAACCTTCTCAAGTTCATTTAGCTGTCTCGGAAGTGGTGAATGGTGTTGTAGCTATTAACCAAAGAAGTTTTACAGCAATCATTAATGGGCCAGTTTACGAAGTTTCAGGAAAGGTTACTTTTAAGGTTGTAGGTAAATCTGTTTCAGGAACTTTTACAGGGGATTTGTATGAAATTAAGGGAAAGAAAGCGAAGGCTGAGGAAAAATCAAGTGGGAAAATAGCTGGAAATTTCACAGGTTTAACACTTAAATAAAATCCATATTGACTGGGGATGAAAAGGTAAAATTCGGCTAAAATTAAGGTTTACATTCACAATAATTTAATAGTAGTTTAAGAGCATTTAATGGCTCAAATAAGTAATGAGTAGTTCAGTTTTAGCAGAGTTAAAAGTTCGGTTCCAAACTGCTTGTGTTAAAGCCTTTGGGGAAGAGTACTTGGGTATTGATCCATCGGTGAGTGTAGCAAAAGACCTAAGATTTGGCGACTATCAATGTAATGCTGCTCTGAGTCTTAGTAAAAGATTAAAACAAAAACCCCAAGCGATCGCTGCTCAAATTATTCAACATCTAACTATTTCTGACTTAGGTGAAGCTCCTAGCATTGATGGACCTGGGTTTATTAATGTCAAACTTAAACCAGAATTTTTAGCCTCTCGATTAGCGGTGGTTAATAGTGGAGATCGCCTCGGAATTGAGGAAACAAGAAATAGGCAAAGGATAATAGTAGATTTTTCTAGTCCTAATATTGCCAAGGAAATGCACGTTGGACACCTGCGATCGACCATTATCGGTGACTGTATTGCCCGCATTTTAGAATTTCAAGGACATGAGGTTTTGCGCCTAAACCATGTGGGGGATTGGGGTACACAGTTCGGGATGTTAATTACCTACTTAAAAGAGGTATATCCAAGAGCCTTAACCGAGTCCGATGCCCTAGATTTAGGTGATTTAGTGGCGCTGTATCGGGCAGCGAAAAAGCGATTTGATGAGGATGAACAATTTAAAGAAGCTTCCCGTTTAGCAGTAGTAGATTTACAGTCGGGACAACCAGAGGCAACATTTTGTTGGCAGTTATTATGTGATCAGTCTCGGCGAGAATTTCAAAAAATCTATGATGCTTTGGATATTAAGATTACAGAACGGGGCGAATCCTTTTATAGTCCTTATCTAGCCTCAGTTGTGGAGGATTTACAAGCTCTGGGGTTGCTCGAAAAAAGTGAAGGAGCTTTATGTGTATTTTTAGATGGATTTACGAATAAAGAAGGCGATCGCTTACCTTTAATTATTCAAAAGTCCGATGGCGGTTATAACTATGCTACGACCGATTTAGCTGCTATTCGCTATCGCATTCAAGAAGATAAAGCCGAACGAATTATCTATGTTACGGATATGGGGCAATCTTCCCATTTTGAGCAAGTATTTCAGGTGGCAAGACGGGCAAACTGGCTGACGGACAATACTAAAGTTATCCATGTTCCCTTTGGTTTAGTTTTGGGTGAAGATGGTAAAAAATTAAAAACTCGTTCGGGTGATACGGTGCGGCTTCAGGAATTATTAGATGAGGCGATCGCTAGGGTTAAAACCGATTTAGAAACCCGTAATCCAGAGTTTAACGACACCTATAAACAGGAAGTAGCAGAGGCAGTGGGATTGGGTGCAGTGAAGTATGCTGATCTTTCCCAAAATCGCACCAGTAACTATGCCTTTAGCTTTGATAAAATGCTTTCCCTCCAAGGTAATACGGCTCCCTATATGCTCTATGCCTATGTACGGATTAGAGGTATTAGTCGTAAAGGTGCCTTAGACTTCGATAGTGAGAATTTTTCGGCAGCTATTGCTCTCAAGCATGAATTAGAGTTGGCTCTGGCAAAACATTTAATCCAATTACCTGAAATTATTGATGCCGTCTCGGAAGACCTCATGCCCAATCGTTTATGTTTATATTTATTTGAGCTTAGTCAAAAGTTTAATCAGTTTTACGATCAATGTCCTGTTTTACAAGCTGAGGATAGCGATCGCCTTTCCCGTTTACTTCTGTGCCACGTCACTGCTAAAACCCTTAAATTAGGATTAGGTCTTTTAGGGATTCGAGTTTTGGAAAAAATGTAAATCAACTCAACCTCAAACAAAGAGAGAGTTAAGTAAAATATGTTAACTCTGAAACCTTCAAACTCAATAGCAAAATGATCAAAATGATTAAGAGCAGGTTCCCAATCCTTAATTGGTATCGCCAAATAAACGAACTTGAGCATCTATTAACAGGATATTTAGATGTTTGTAAAGTTAAAATAAAGCCTGAAATCTATACGTACAAAGCACTTGACAAATCTAAATAGAGAAAAGTACGATTGCGTACAACATCTTAAGTACTTAAACATGACAAAACAACTCTTGGTAACTTCTGTAGTTGCAATTACTGGTTTACTAGGATCGGCGATTCCCTCCGCCCATGCCGTATCTTTTCAAGGGGTAGATTTTACCTCTATTGGAGCTGCATTTGATAATGGTGCGTCCTATGTGTTTGGGTATAGCTTTACAGTCAATGCCAAGAATATTACGGTAGATAAACTCGGCTATTTTGACGCAGAAAAGGACGGACTACTAACTAGCCATAATGTCGGTATTTTTCGGGAGTCGGATCAAAGCCTAGTAGTTAGTGCCACGATACCAAGCGGAACTTCACTATTAACTGGATTTTTTCAATATGTATCTGTAAGTCCCACAGTTTTAATTGCAGGTGAAACCTATAGAATTGGTGGTACCCAGCTCACGGGATTCGACATTTATTCACTTAATAATAATGATTTTACGGTTAACCCCGCAATTACCTATAATACTGATGTCTATGCCGATGGAAATGGAAGCACTCTTATTTATCCAAGCATTCCAAATACTGCTGGAGTGAATAATGGCTTCTTTGGGGGGAACTTTACCTTTACTGATTCTACTCCTGTTCCCTTTGAGTTTTCCCCTGCTCTTGGACTTGGGGCTTTAGGTGGTTTGATTATCACTAAAAAGCTCTACGGTAAGCTCAGTAAAAAGTAGATTAATTAAGCCGTTTTAGCATAGGCGGGGTGTGACTTTAACCAACTTAGAATAGTTTGCTCTAGGGTGGAATTATCCTTGTGCATACCTTGCTTAATCCATTGAAATACAGCATCCACTGGCGTAAAGCTTTGACCCGCTTGCCATTTTAAGTCCATACCCATAGAGGTTAGGTGAGTTCCGGGCAGGGTTTTAACCGTAACTTTTTGATGGAGATTATTATTAAATTTGCGTTGAAGTTGGGATGCTAAAACCGCAATTTCATCAATATCATCATCGACAAACTTAATTAACAAATTATTCTCAACGGTATAACTTTGATTAATTAACTCCATAGTTTCCAAAGGCGAGGGCGTAAATTCCATATTTTCCATTTCGGGAATCGTGCCTGCGAACTCTTTAAATAATGGAATAGATTGCTTGGCACCATAGTTATTGTAGGCAATGAAAATATTTCCTGCCCGTTCCGATGGATAAAAACTATTAATCAAAAGATGAATTTTACAACCCATGCTATGCCCCATACCAAATAGCGGGAAATAGTCTAAAAATAGCTTGCTGCGAGTACGCTTAAAGGATTTATAGGCATCAATGGCAATTTGGCGATGATCGAAGGTGCTATTAATAATCGGGGTCGCCACAATTACATAACCTGCCCTAGCTAGGGTTTCTAAAATACGACTATAGCTGATGTGGGGGGCGGCAGCAAAAAAAGCTCCACCTAAAAAATGGATCACTCCTTTGGGTTGAGACGGTGCTAAGACAAAATTATTTTCAACCTGTTGCCATTCCATAGTTATTCCTAGCTATTTCACCAGTTAATTGACAAGTTAAATTCAGATTTAATTAAGACTAGATAAGTAATTAGCGATCGCCGCTTCTACTAATTCCTTCATAGATTTATTATGGCTGCTAGAAACTGATTTTAGTTGCTCATAGACTGAGGTAGATAGGGTAATGCGATGTCTTTGATCCTTAGCTTTTGCCGTCGCTGGACTAATATCTTGTCTAACATAATTGGTACTAAATTCTCTGAGCTGATCGAAACCTATGCGATCGCAAAAATCCCCAAATCCTTCATTTTGATCAAGGCGATCTCTCTTAAAGTAGGCAAATAAAGGCTCAAAAAATTCCTCTAACTTATCCACATGGAGTCGTTGAATAAATGGCTGTGCCAAACGGGTTGAGTTAAAATTTCCACCTAACCACACTTGATACTCATTCCAAGCACTGCCCACAAAGCCCAATTCAGCCATATAAGGACGGGCGCAACCATTGGGACATCCTGTCATTCTGGTAATCAATTTTTCATCTCCTAAGCCCATGCGATCTAGTAAAACCCTTAGGCGTTCGATGATGCTGGGTAAAGCTCTTTCTGATTCAGTGATCGCTAAGCCACAGGTGGGGAAAGCGGGACAAGCCATAGAATAACGAGTCAGGGGATCGATTTGATCCGGTGATAATACGCCACAGCGATCCAAAATCCCTTGGATGTCAGTCTTGGCGATCGCAGGAATTTCTGTAAATAAGAGGTTGTGGTTAGGGGTGAGATAGATAGGTAAATGAAAGGCTTCGGTAATTTCCCTAAGGGCAGTTTTTAGCTGTAGGCTCTCTTTATCTATCACTCTGCCGTTTTCAATGGATATGCCCAGAAAATATTTGCCATCACCCTGTTCGTTCCATCCTAAATAGTCTTCATATTTCCATTCAGGTAAGGGTTTAGGAGCTTGTAAAGGGGTAGGATAATAATCTAGTAATACTTGCTTAAACTTTTCTACACCCCATTCATGTAATAGATATTTAAATCTGGCATGACGGCGGTTGTAGCGATCGCCATGATCTCTTTGCACTGCCACTACTGCTTTAACTAATTCGTAAATATCACTAACGGGGACAAAGCCAATACTATCGGCAAGGCGGACAATGGTGGCATCATTATTGTGACTACGTCCTAGTCCCCCACCCACATATACGTTAAACCCCTCGAGCTTTTGATTGCCATCGGTAATGACCACTAAGGATAAATCATTTGTAAACAAATCTACGGAATTATCTCCGGGTACAGCGATCGCTATCTTAAATTTGCGTGGCATAAACTGAGTCCCATAGATCGGCTCGGAACTATCGGTAGTATTAGTATCAATCTTGCCTTTACCGTGCTGTGATCGGGCTTTAGTAACCTCCGCTGCTTCTATGGGTAAGGAACTAACTGCCACTTCACCATCTAGCCATAGGTCATAATAGGAGCCAGCTTGGGGTGCTAAAAGATCGGCAATTTTTACTGCATAGTCACGGGCAATTTGATATTCAGGTCGATTTTTATAGGGAGCCACAGGAGCCATAACGTTACGGTTAATATCTCCGCAGGCACCAACGGTCGAACCCATATTTTGGGTAATGTCAGCAATTACGGTTTTCAGGTCTTGTTTAAGAATGCCGTGAATTTGAAACCCCTGCCTTGTCGTTGCCCGTAAAGTATGATTCCCATAGCGATCGCTTAACTGATCCAATGCCAAATATAACTGCCAAGGAATAAATCCACCTGGGCTTCGAGTCCGCAACATCATCGAATAATTTGATTCTTCACCCTTAGCCTTAGCTTTTTCTAAATCTCGGTCTTTTTGCTGATAGGAACCATGAAATTTGAGAATTTGGATACCATCTTGACTAAAAAAGCTATTGCCATCAGTTAACTCAGAGCTTATGGGAAATCTGAGATAGTTACTCTTTTCCTTGAGTACTTCAACTTTAGAGTACTTAATCGTATTAGTCATGGTTCCGAAACATTTTATTTGCCCCATCCATTATAGAGGGTTTGCCCCAAACTTTTAGTCCCGCCCTATACATTGTAATTACGCCGATCTTATCCACTATTTCCTACTCTAAATCTAGGGTTTTCTAACTGTAGAATGATAGAACTAACTTAAATTAATGCAGAAACCTCATAAATGCGATCGCAGTCACATCCCCTCCAACGCCTCATTAACTACAGTCATGCCTATAATGGCTTAATTCAAAAGGCGATCGCTTGTTCCATTCTCAATAAAATTTTTGATTTAGCCCCACCACTTTTAATTGGTGCTGCCGTTGATGTGGTCGTCCAAAAGCAAGATTCCCTCATTGCCCATTGGGGATTTACCACAGTTTATGCCCAGTTAGTATTTCTGTCGATCTCCAGTGCCATTATTTGGGCTTTAGAGTCTCTATTTGAGTATGCCTATGCCCGTATATGGCGGAATTTGGCGCAGAATATCGAACATAATCTCAGGCTTGATGCCTATGGACACCTACAGGAATTAGAACTTGCCTATTTTGAGGAACGTAGCACTGGGGGCTTGATGTCTATTCTCAGTGATGACATTAATCAATTAGAAAGATTCTTAGACGTAGGTGCTAATGAAGTTTTGCAAGTTTTGACTACGGTAATTATTATTGGTGGCATATTTTTCTACCTAACACCCGGAGTGGCGTGGCTAGCAATGTTACCTATGCCCTTTATTTTATGGGGTTCGATCGCCTTTCAAAAACGTCTAGCTCCTCGGTATGCGGCAGTGCGGGAAAAAGTCGGATTGCTGAATGGACAGTTATCCAATAATCTTAGCGGTATAACCACAATTAAAAGCTTTGCAACGGAAGCTTACGAACTAGGTAGAATTGGGGCAGAAAGCGAAAAATATCGTCAAAGTAATCGTCATGCGATCGCCCTATCGGCGGCATACGTCCCATTAATTCGGATTTTAATATTTATCGGATTTATTGCCATACTACTCTTGGGCGGCATTGAAGCAGATGCAGGTAGGCTCTCTCTTGGTAATTATAGTTTGATGGTGTTTTTAACCCAACGTTTGCTATGGCCCCTAACTCGACTGGGCGATACCCTCGATCAATACCAACGGGCAATGGCTTCCACAAATCGGGTAATGGATTTACTAGATACGCCTCTAGCGATCGCCTCTGGAGAAATTAAGCTCACGGATAAAGGGCAGGTAAAAGGTGAAATTATTCTTAACGATGTCACCTTTAGCTATAAAGATCGGCAGCCTGCGGTGAGGAACTTATCATTAATAGTACCTGCGGGAAAAACCATTGCGATCGTGGGGGCAACAGGATCGGGTAAAAGCACTCTCGTTAAATTACTCTTACGTCTATACGAAATCAATGCTGGCACAATTACCCTAGATGGGATTGACATTCGGGACTTGGAATTAAAAGATTTGCGCTCTTGCATTGGCTGGGTGAGTCAAGATGTATTTCTCTTTCATGGCACTGTGGCTGAAAATATTTCCTACGGGAGCTTTGATGCGACGACAGATCAGATTATTAATGCTGCTCAAATTGCCGAAGCGGATGAATTTATTAATCAACTCCCCCAAGGCTATGACACGATTGTAGGGGAACGAGGACAAAAGCTTTCTGGTGGACAACGACAAAGAATTGCGATCGCCCGTGCCGTCCTCAGAAATCCCCCAATCTTAATCCTAGATGAAGCCACCAGTGCTGTGGATAATGAAACTGAAGCTGCCATTCAAAAATCCTTAGAACGCATAACTGTTAACCGTACCACCATTGCAATCGCCCACCGCTTATCTACAGTTCGCAATGCTCATTGTATCTATGTCATGGATTACGGACAGATTGTGGAAAAAGGTACCCATGAAGAATTACTAGAACATCATGAAGGTATTTATGCAGGACTATGGCGGGTGCAAACAGGGGTCAAAATTTAAAGCAACCCACCTAGAGAAATAAGAGCGATCGCCTGCCCCCTTAAATTCAGGCTTACCGATTCAGCTTCATTAAAAACTTGGCAATGCAAATATTCCGATTCTGATGGGTTTGTATATACTTCCAATTGCCTATCTTCTAAATTCAAAATCCAATAAGTGGCAATTCCTGCACCTGCATAAATTCTGTGCTTTAGGGTACGATCTCTTTCTAGCGTACTACTAGATACTTCAACAACTAGTTCCAAATCACTAGCAGTGGGATGGCGATCACGATAATCTAATCTTTGTCCCCGCACTATGGTTAAATCTGGCTCAGGTTCACTATCTTTTAGGGTAATTGGCTCTTGCAAGTTAAGGTGATAGTTAGCAGGAAGGATTGCTAATAGAGCGTCTTGAAGTAGTCCTGTAGAAAAACGATGTTGAGGATTTTTAGGCATTTTGGCAATTAGTACCCCTTCTAATAACTCGATCTGATCTTCTTCCGTCAGAATTCCGCTAGTAATCATCGAGTGATACTGGGTTACACTCAGTCGCCAAATTGGTTCTGTAGTAATAGCAATGGGGCTTAGATTCCTGTCAGCGATCGCTACCATACTTCTAGTTGAGGTATATGTTTTAGGTGTATTTTATAGCTGTAGTATAGCTCAAGAAATCTCAAAGGATAGAGACCTGAAAACATCAGAAAAGATGCCTTTAAATACAAAATCACCAAACCTTGTAATTATTCCAAATGTAATGATCCCGATAGGGTAGGAAGAAAAAGAAGATTACTGATAATCTAATGTTGAAGCTAGGACATTTTGAAGAGGAGTAACCATGTTTTTTTTTAATAGCTATGGATTCCTATTGGTCTCAATGCTGTTGGGAGCATTACTGGGAATGTCCGTATATTTACCTCTAATGACGGGGCAGTTATCTTTAGCCTCACCGGGATTTTATGCCCTAGGTGGTTATGTTGCGGCGATTATGTCAACTAAGGTTATTCCTGCCGATAAGTTTTCAATTTGGCTTTTATTTGCGGAAATTAGTATAACTACGATCGCCTGCGGACTATTAGCAATTTTATTAGGATTCCCAGTTTTACGCTTACGGGGCATATATTTAGCGATCGCCACCATTGCTTTTGTGGAAATTCTGCGAGTCCTATCTTTAAACTTAGAGATTACGGGCGGAGCAGTTGGTATTTTTGGTATTCCCCAGCCCTTTGGTTCCCAAATTGGTTATTTATGGATTGTGGTACCGCTATTGGTAGTATCGATGATTTTGCTTTATCGCATTGAAGTTACCAAACTGGGCAGGGTGTGGCGTGGGATCAGAGAAGATGAACTAGCAGCAGGGGCGATCGGGATTAACTCCACTAACCATAAAGTTTTGGCATTTACCATCGGTGCAGTTTTAGCAGGTATAGTTGGGGTCATTAGTGCTCATTTCCTAAATACATGGAATGCCCGCCAAGGAACCTTTGATGCCAGCATTACCTACCTAGCTTTTGTTTTAGCAGGAGGTTCTCGCACCTTCATTGGTCCTGTGGTTGGAGGTATAGCTCTAACCGCATTACCCGAAGTACTCAGGGCGATCGCTAATATTAATGGCTTACCAAAGTTACTATCTCAGTTTTTACAAGATGGCAGGTTAATTATCTTCGGTACCTTGATCGTGTTAGCAACGATATTTTTCCCAAAAGGCTTAATTACTCCAGAACTTTTATCTAAACTTTTAACGATAATCAGAACTAGAGTTTGCAGAATTTCTAGCGATCACTAATGGGAGTGTATTTAACATCATGCAGTCCTGTATAAACCTGTGTTGGTCTAAACAAGCGATTATCTGCCATTTGTTCCTTCCAATGTGCCAACCAGCCGGGAACACGGGCGATCGCAAACACAGGAGTAAATAAATCCACAGGAATATTTAATTTTTTATAAACTAGCCCTGAATAGAAATCCACGTTAGGGAAAATTCCTTTTTCGGAAAATACATCCGCAGCCTGTTTTTCCAATTCTAGGGCGATGTCATAGTAAGGATCATGACCTGTCTGTTCAAATAATTGGTCAACTAACTTCTGCAAAATAATTGCCCTAGGGTCTTTAACTTTATAAATCCGATGTCCAAACCCAGGGACTTTTTGTTTTTTGCTAATTTTCTCTTCTAAATAAGCTTTGACGTTCTTAACAGAGCCAATCTCTTCCAGCATCAGCATCACTTTTTCATTAGCCCCACCATGCAAAGGACCCCCTAAAGTCCCAACCGCAGCAGCTAGTACCACATAGGGATCATTCAAAGTTGAGGCAGTCACTAAAGCACAAAAGGTAGAAGCATTAACTGTATGTTCAGCGTGAAGGGTTAGGCATACATCAAATACCTTAGCAGCCAAAGGATCGGGTTCGATCTCATTGAGCATATACAAAAAATTCGCAGCGTAGCTCAGATCATCTCTAGGAGGTACAGGATCATTACCTTGGCGCATCATGTGAAAGGCGGCAATGATTGTGGGAATTTTGGCGATTAGCCTAATCGTAGCCCCGTAAATATACTCAATATCACGCAAGTCTTTGAGGGGATAAAACATGCCTAAGGCACATACACAAGCTTGGATTACATCCATAGGATGGGCATCATCGGGAAAACATTTAAGCATATCCCTAATCCGATATTTAATTCGGCGGCGGTGCTTAATATTATGCTCAAACTTCTCCAGTTCTTGGTGTTTAGGTAATTCGCCAAAAATTAGGAGATAGCTGGTTTCTAAAAAATTACTATGCTCGCACAGGTCTTCAATGCGGATACCTCTATACTCCAATAGTCCAACTAGTCCATCTACATAACTGATATTAGACTGAGTGGCAGGAACTCCTTCCAGACCTGGTTTATACTCACCAATAGCCATCATCCACTCCTTATCACCTTAACTGCAATTATGAATTTACCATTCTCAGCCTTGATCTAGCAAAGAAAGACCATAAAAAACTGGGATTGCCAAAAAACTTGAACTTTCCCAGTACCGATAACTCAGATTGTATTAACCAAATATTTAACTAAATGTTAGCCAAATCTATTGAAATGGATTATTACCACGATCGCCAAATAGTTTCGCTTCACCCTTAAGCACAGCTTTAGTCATATTGTAGGCTGCCCAAACCACGACTAAACCAATGGGAGCAAGCACGAGAAGAGGTCTTAAATCAGCATCCATAGTAATTAAATATTATTAAAAGTTTATGTAGGTAACTGCATTATCTCATTTCCTAGGGCTTTTACAAGTCTAGATCAAATCTAAATTAAAGCCTAAATTAATTCTTGAAATGCGTAATCAAATTATAAATTATGGGAAGGTCTTGACTTTAATCCAAATATTATCAAAGCTATCCCATCAAGATCACATTATCTATGACGTGAATAATGCCATTATCTGCTTCAATATCCGAGGCAATGACCGTAGCATTTTTGACTTCAAATCCATGGGTTAAGCTAATTTTAATTGGTGAGCCTTCCACAGAGGTTAATTCAGTGACATTCTCTAGGTCTGCGGTTTTCCAACAACCTGACACCACATGAAATTTCAGAATTCTTGTTAATTGAGGAATATTTTGCACCAAAGTCGTAATCGTACCGGGCGGAAGTTTAGCAAAAGCATCATCAGTGGGAGCAAAAACCGTAAATGGTCCAGGTGACTTCAAGACATCGACCAAATTAGCAGCTTTTACCGCCGTAACTAATGTTTTAAATGAATCGTCACTCACTGCAATATCAACAATATCTGCCATAGGTTTTAAATGGATTTCTCATATTATTTTTATATTTATTGACTTTAATCTATCTTGAAGCCTTAAATCATTAGTTATTCCACTGATTAGTAGTTAATAAATCTATGATTAGCCTCATTTGTGCAAACCTAATTTAGGATTGATTTCTGCTGTATTTTGCCTTACTTATTAAAAATCTTCATTCAAAAATCATGTGCTAGTTGCTCTTTCATAAGGCTGTAAGGGTCTTTCCCCAGACTGATCGCAAACAAAAAAGAAGTTTTTAGACTAGAACTAGATTGAGTCATAAAAATTATTAATGCTAAAACTGCCATCCCACTGGCAACCATAAAAGCTCCAGATAAACCAATCACCTTAATTAAACTACCAATAATTGGGCTACAGGATGCCATCCCCAGATCAAATCCTAACCATGCCAAACCAAAGATAAATCCTCTCTCTTTAGGCAATGTGCGATCGCTTAATAAAGTCATAATCGAAGGAATCACAATACCTGAACCAATGCCTTCCAAGATACCTGCACCTAGAACAGCCCACCGAGAATGAACCGTAGCAATTACTAACATTGCCAAAGCATAAAAACATAAACCTATGGAAATAAATACTCCCCGCCCAAAGCGATCACTAATCGTAGAAAGCGGTAGGCGAACCATAAACCCAGATAAAGCCGTAGTCATGTAAAAAATGCCCGCATTCAAAGGAATCTTATATTCTTGGATTGTTAAAGGCAGAAATGAGCTTAAAATTCCAAATACTATACCCACTAATAGCAAAACCATAGCTGGAACCTTAACCCTTGGACTTGCCAAAGTTGACCAGATTCGCAATTTCACTTGTAATCCTTGGGGCCGAATAAAATCGGAGCTTTCACGCAGTCCCAGTGCCGTAACCAATCCGATTGCCGCTAAAGCAGAGGCAGTTATAAACAAGGGGGTGTAACCGAAAGTTTCCTGCATCCATCCCCCCAAAGCTGGTCCTAAGCCAATACCTAAGGGCTGCACTAAACTCATATAACCAATAATTTCGCCCCGATGACTAGGAGGAGCGAGATCGGCAACTAAGGCACTAAAGGCAGTGGCAAAAGCGGCAATACTAATACCATGTAAAGCTCTCAACACCACTAAAATCGGGATTGTCCTAAATGTGGTATAAAAAAGCGGTATCAGCGCTGCAACCGATAACCCAAGCCAAATCATTACCACTCTACCTTTTCGGTCAGCCATCTGCCCCAGATAGGAGCGACAAAACAGTAAACCGATCGCAAAACTACCCATAACTAAGCCAATTTGCGTAGTAGTTCCGCCAAGATATTTGATATATAAAGGCAGGGTGGGAAGTTGAGAAGCCAAACTAGACCAAAACATCAACCCCACTACAAATGCAGAAATGAGTTGATGTCTTAAATCTATGGGAATTTCGCGCAGGGTTTTAAACACTTACTAGATGTTAGGTTCTCTACTGAGCCTTTGAATCTTAGCTTTAGGTTCTAATCTAATGTTTTGTTCTGGCTGGGGTAAAACGTCCAGACTTGTTACCGTAATCACCTTTATTGCGATCGCGATCAAATCTTTCTGGTCTATCAGATTTATCAGAGGGCTTATCAGCACGGTCATAATTATCATAATTACGTCTGCCACTTGTACTGCTGGTACTACGCTTTACGGGCTTACTACCACTAAAGGTAGATTTATCAGCTTGCTTAGACAAGATATTCAGTGCCGCCTGTTCAGATTTTTCAGATTGAATCCGACTATACGCCAATTGTAATGCTGCTGCTGCGATCGCCTGAGGATCATAATCTTCAGAAAGTTGAGATACCAACGGTAGGAAGGAAGCTAATCTTTCTCCAGTTAGAACCTCATGGATTTGCTCTTTAAATCTAGCAATGCGTCGTTCTTGGATTTGGGTAATTGTAGGCATAGGTAGAGCATCCAAGGTTTGCCCAATCATTTTTTCCAAATGGCGCAGTTTATAACGCTCTCTGGCAGAGATAATTGTAATTGCGGTACCAGTGCGTCCTGCTCGTCCCGTGCGCCCAATGCGGTGGACATATCGCTCTAGGTCGTCGGGCATATCCAGATTGATCACATGGGTCAAACTATCAATATCTAATCCTCTAGCGGCAATATCCGTGGCAACTACCCATCTTACTTGTTCGCTGCGGAAACGTCTGAGTAAACCTTCACGCTGAACCTGCGTTAAATTACCGTGATATTCATCAACACTATGTCCTGCATTTTGAAGAATGTCGGTGAGTTTGCTAGCTGCATCTTTTGTCCGCACAAAAATTAGAGCAGAGTGAGGTGCTTCCAGTTCCAAAATTGGTAATAAGGCTTCCTCCTTACTCAGATGGGGTGGCACGATGTAAACTTGTTGTTCAATCCGACTAGGCGCAGAATCATCAGACTCCACCTTGACCAAAACTGGCGATCGCAGATAGTTTTTAACTAACCTTTTTACTGCCGTGGGCATAGTTGCCGAAAAAAATGCAGTTTGGCGTTGCGGAGGCGTGACTGCCAAGATTTTTTCCACATCTTGAATAAAGCCCATGTTTAACATTTCATCAGCTTCATCTAGCACAAACCAAGACAGATGACTAAGATCGAGTCTGCCCCGATCCATGAGGTCAATCACTCGACCAGGAGTACCAACCACAATATGTACACCGCGATCAAGTTGGGAAATTTGGCGATCAATCGCCTGTCCACCGTAAACAGTTAAAATTTTGGCACCGGGCTTAAGATTAAAACTGCGAATAGCTTGGCTGACTTGAATTGCCAGTTCACGGGTGGGCGTTAAAATTAGAGCCTGAAGTTGATTTTGATAAGGGTCAATGCGCTCTAAAATTGGTAGTGAAAAAGCTGCGGTCTTACCAGTTCCAGTTTGTGCCTGACCGAGCATATCTTTGCCTTCAAGCAGGGCGGGGATAGATTGAGATTGAATGGGAGTAGGGGCTGTAAAACCTAATTCAGTTAAAACTTGAATGCGGGCTTCAGAAATACCTAGAGATTGAAAAGAAGAGGGCATGAATGCTCCTAAATAGTGAATTGGCTGTGGTGGTCGCCTTCTTTTGTTCATCTAGTTCCTGACACCAACTCATTCAAAAGCAAACCCGTGAAGGTTATCTTTTATAAAAGCTTTGAGCAAAACCAAAAGAACGCAGAGCCGAAGCTCCGTAATTTATGTAGAATTTACAAACTTATGTACGAAAGCGATCACTAATCATAATACAAGCTTATGTAAAAAAACGTAAAGAATTTAATCAAGATTTTTGCAATTTATTTGAATTTAGCCACTCAAGTTAGCGATTTCTGCACTTTAAATTCACTTAGGGATACTTACTAGCATACTTATCAGCTTTCAATTTACTTATTGATAAAAGATTAATAAATGATTGCCAGAAGCTTAGCTTTAAAATTTTAGTTATTCCAGATAGCTGCTTTGAAATTAAACTAAGTAAACACTTAATTAATGAATTTTAGGATATTACTTTGCGTAGAATTGCGATCGCTGGCAACTGGAAAATGTATAAGACCCAGAGGGAAGCCAAGGAATTTTTCACTGATTTTTTACCCCTAGTGCAGAATCGACTTGAAACCAGTGAGGATCAAGTGCTGATCTGTGCGCCCTATACCAATCTCCCCTTTTTAGTCAGTTTTGTGGCTCATACTCCAGCCAATTTAGCGATCGGAGCTCAAAATGTGCACTGGGCGGATAGTGGAGCATTTACTGGAGAAATTTCTGCTCCCATGTTGGTAGAACTTGGACTCAAATTTGTAATTATCGGACATAGTGAGCGGCGACAATTCTTTGGAGAAACTGATGCCACGGTCAATCAACGGCTTAAGTCTGCTCAAAAACATGGCATTACCCCAATTCTCTGTGTCGGAGAAACTAAACAACAACGGGATCAAAATCAAACTGAAGCTTGTATTTATGCCCAACTAGAGCATGGACTTAAAGATATTGATCAGAATAATCTAATTATTGCCTATGAACCAATTTGGGCGATCGGGACTGGTGATACCTGCGACACAGACGAAGCGAATCGAGTTATAGGCTTAATTCGGAAGCAATTACAAAATCCTAACGTTACGATCCAGTATGGAGGCTCCGTTAAACCTGAAAATATTGATGAGATTATGGCACAACCAGAAATTGATGGAGTTTTAGTTGGCGGAGCTAGTTTAGAACCCGTTAGTTTTGCTAGGATTGTTAACTATACAGCGATCGCGCACTAGCTATTTTCAAGGTAATAGCTCCAGAGGTTTAAATGCAGAAGTCTAATCATCCTAATCATGCTGATAAACCTGCTAGTTTTGGTGCTAATCCCCCTAATCAACCACCAACTAAACTAGAGATTATTAGCTTGACTCCTCCTCAGCTTCAAAATGCGGATTTAGCGGAATCTTTAACTCCAATTCCTGCTCCTAGTGCAACTTTACAGTATCGGGCGATCGGGATTATTTTTGGACAATATTTACCCTCCGTTAGCCATTTTTGTAAGGGTAAGCTTGTGGCGACTGATGGTACAGAAATTGAGGCTGTAGTTCTTGGTAGGGTGATGCCTATTATCCAAAAAAAGTTAATCTCGGGAAAGTCATACCATTGGGTGGTTTACCCTCGCACTGTGAATAAGACAAATCAACTCTATGTGCAGATTTCTGGAGTGTGGGCTCCCAAAGAAACAGGTAAAACCAACTATGATCTTGACCCAAATATTGAAGATGGCTATTTCTCGATTCGGGGTGAAGCTATAGAACAATCTATTTCTAAAAATTATGTGGTTGTCAAAATT
Organism: Synechococcus sp. PCC 7502; assembly: GCF_000317085.1. Classification (NCBI taxonomy): domain Bacteria; kingdom Bacillati; phylum Cyanobacteriota; class Cyanophyceae; order Pseudanabaenales; family Pseudanabaenaceae; genus Pseudanabaenococcus; species Pseudanabaenococcus habilitatus. The sequence goes on along the minus strand of NC_019702.1, from coordinate 2,975,663 downwards.
AAGCGGAGTAATGCGCTCAAAAAGCTACCCCAAGCACGTTCTAAATTTAAGTTAAAGTTAAAGGGAATCTTGCCTAGTAATGCCCTTGGCTATTTTTGGGATGTAAAAGTTCAACGGGAAAAACATAGCTTAGTTATTACATCGGCAAAGGCGATCGCCGTGATACCTAAAAAAACTCCCAGTAAACCAGTACGCCGACAGGGGACAGGTGCCGTTATAAAACCAAATTCTCCTGTAAAGCCGATTAAACGTGCCAAAAATTAGAATGTCAAAAATTTAGATAAATGCTTAGATAGTCTCAATATTACGAGTCTTGTATAAAAAATACCCAGCGATCGCTAAGGTGCAATTGCCAATTAAAGTAGTAGCTGCCTGTACCGTAACTAACCAATCTAAGTAAATAGAGTTATCAAAAAAATGCCAAGTACAAGCACACATAGCACTGACTAGGGCTGGTACCATACCTAGAGCTAAGCCTTTCCACTCTTTAGCAACCTGTGGCTGCATCTTACTATGATTCCAAATTAACCAGATAGCGATCACCCATTCGAGCACACTAGATATATGAATTATCCAAGTGGGAAGAGATAGGACATTCATTGTTACTCTTGGTTAATCTAACTTATTTGATTTAGTTATAAAAAAGTGGAGCCGGAGGAAGTCGAATCCTCGTCCGTCCTAGCTCATAACGCCCCATTCAGTCACAGGTTTATCCGTTTTAATCCGCACGGAGGGAAATATCTATTTTCCCAGATACTAGGATGCTCTGAAAGTTTCTTAGGTTAACACTCTATCAGAGAAGGGCGTTAACAGCATCAGTTGGGGGTTATCTAAATTTGTTTAACTGAGTCACAAGTTAGAGCTCGAAACAGACCTTTTGAGGGGTGGTTCTTAGGCAGCTACAGGAGCGGCTTTACGAGCGAAGGGTACGATGTTGTTCGCATGTACTTGTTTGAGTCCTTGATTTACGAGAGATGGCTCACTCTCGACCTGCATGAGGTAGTTTCTACTAACACGTCGAAACCGTTGCGGCCCCAAGAGGCTTTATTATAGCAGAATTTTTTTGATGATAACAGCAATTCTCATTGAGTGTTTGAACTATTGCATTGCGTGAATCACAGCCATTTTGTAGAATCTGTTCAACTAGTTGAAAATACTGGAATAAATAGCTGTTGTACAGTTGATTTAGTCCAATATTTTGCTTTAGAAATTATCAATGACAGCAATCAATTTATCTACAGATATTCCATCTAACAGCACAGCAGTTGAACAACTCCATGTCTAGACATCGGTAGGTTTGACAACCTGTAACCCAAAAAAACAGATAGTAGAAGCAGAAAATAATACAGAATTTACTTGTCAATATTTTGTTGCACTTGCCTATGACGATACTACTAGATGTGTTGATCGAATAAGCATATCCGCCGATCCAACTTATGTATCAGACAGGCAAGAGTAAAAATTTCTGGATGTTTGCTCAACCTATATCTGACACTGCCTACGGCAACTGCACATATTTCTTAACAATTGATACAACCTAAGAAGTGAATATACTTAATATAGTTATCATTTCAGCTAGCCTTGAGACGTTTAGTCTTTACTCCGGCCTTACTTTTTTTGGTAGTGCATCAAAGTAATGTAGCATAGCAAAAAATATAAAATGCTTATTGTGTAGTCATCATAAAGTTCATGGACATAATACTTAGGTATGAATGTCCTAAATGCAAAAAAAACATTTGTAGAGACTTTTGACACGATTTACTATCATCGGCATATAGGTGTAGAAAAGATTCATTTAGTCTTGCAAAGCCAAAGTGAAGGAGTAAGCTTGCGTGGAATTGCCCGATTAAGTGGATTAGCATACAACACAATAGTAAGCATCATTAGGCAAGCCTCGCAGAAAGCTCAAAGGATTCATAATCAGGAGGTTAAATCAGTAGTGATGAAATGTGGTCGTTCGTGGAAAAAACAGAAAAACTCCTTACCAACAGAACTTGAGTCACAAGACTGTTGGATTGGGGTAAGCATAGCGGATAATAGTGGATTGATTTTAGCGGTAAGAGTCGGAAAATATACTGATGAGTAAATCGAGGAAATAGTCGTAAGTACTGAAGGTAAAACGGATTACCAGCATTGGAATACAGATGGATGGGGAGGATATGAGAGAGTATTGACAGAAGAAGTAGAGCATTATAGAGCCTGTTTCATATCTATTATGAGCAAGATGTATGATACTTAGAAAATGCTAAATCCATACTCAAGTAGCCTAACAGATAAAGAATGGGAAATTATAGAACCATTGCTCCCAAAGAAAAAGCAAACTAGACCACCAACTTGGACAAAAAGACAAATTTTAGACGGCATACTCTACCAACTTAAAAACGGTTGTAATTGGCGAGATATGCCCCGAGACTTACCACCATTCTCTACAGTGTATCGATACTACAAGGAGTGGAAAGATACAGGTACATTTACTGCGATTATGGAAGCTTTGCATTCAACAGCCCGTGAACAGTCAAAAAAAATCAAAATGGACAACTTTAATCATCATTGACTCACAAGCAGTGAAAAATACTTGTAATGCAAGTATAGAATCCAAGGGCTTCTGCTCCTACAAAGCAACTAACGGGATCAAAAGACATTTAGCAGTTGACATACTGGGATTTCCTTTTTTCACCTATTTAACAAGAGCAAATGTATCAGATGACCAAGGACTGATTGAGATGTTAACGTTTAACATTGATTACTTCAAATCGAAGCCAGATGACATTACCCTAACTACGATATTGCTGGATAGTGGTTATCATATCGAAAAATTGACGACTGATTTACAGAAGGTTTATCCTGAGATTATGACTAAGATTAGGTTTGAAATTTCTCCTAAGGTATCAAAGCAACAGAAGGCAGAAAAAGGTCTGTCTGGGTTTGTAGTTGTGCCGACAAGGTGGGTAATTGGGTTGAAAGATGCAAAATCTTAGTTAAGAACTTTGAGAGAACTCTCGTTAATGCTACAGCTAAACTCAATCTTTGCTTTATTCGTTTGATGCTAAAAAGAATTGCTACTCATGAGATATGAAACAGGCTCTATAAGTCTCTTGCTTCAAAAAGAATTTTCGAGCATCGTTGTAAGAGTAATCTAAAATACTTTTCATCGTAACTTTATTTTAAATTTCCTCTCTGAATTTTATCTATTTGTTACCGATTACGGGCGGGAATCTCTTGCCAATGATAAAACTTCCACTTTAGGTTACTTAAGATTAACCAAGTTGTGATGGACATCAGAATTATTCCTGTATCCATATTAGAGTCATAATGAATAACCTCCTTAGATTGGCAATAGCGACATTATAATTCCATAATAGTGGACAGTTCAATATATCTCTTTTTCCCACTTACCATGCCCTCTTGATCACTACCTTATCTCATTATGAAAATAAATTAGATTTAGCCTCGATCGCCTCCAATCTACTTTTTAACTCCTGATTATTTTTCTTTAATTCTTCTAATTCTTCCCTCAGCTGCTTAATACTGGCATCAGAACCGATCGCTGCTTGAACTTTCGTAACTGCTTCATCTGCCATCCGTTTTACCCGACCATCGGGGGTTTGGTTGGATAATGCTTGGAGAATTCTAATGGCACCAGAGCTATCAATTTGTCCGAGGGCAATGACCACGGAGACTTGGGTGAGGAAGAAAGATTCTCGTGCAATTACTTCTAAACGATTTAAAATCTGTTCAGTTTTGGGCTTAGTTTGGGATTTGCCTATGGTTCCTAAAGCTCGAATTGCAGCTAATCGTAAGGGCTGAGGTGTGGTTGGAGCGGTGTATAGCAGAATAGTTTCCAATGCCTGATCAGAGTCTTTGATTTTTGCCAAACCCGCGATCGCTCCACTTCTAATTACTTCATTCCATCCTGCTTTTTCAGTGAGGGTAGTTTGTAAAAGTTGAATTACCCCATCGGGGGGACGTTGATTACTCAAAGCCTGTGCTAAATCTCCAATGCAGCTGGCAGCCGTTGCCTCGACATTATAACTAGGATCACCATGCTTAAGAATTGGCTTAATTAAATCTAAACTGGCTTGGGTTTTGGTCTTTGCTAAACCAGCAATTACGGTTTTTCTCACCCTTGCATCTTCGTCACCTAAACCCTGTGCTAAGGCGGTAAATGCCTGATCCAGCTTAATACTAGCCAATACTTCCGCCACTTCGAGTCGTACTCCCCAGAAGGGTTCGGATAATAGAGCTTTTTCTAGTGCTTTAACTGCTTCTAAACTACCTTTTTTAGCGATCGCTTCGGCATATTGAATTTTAGCGAGGGGATCGGGATTAAATTCTAAACCTGCTTTTAATTCTGCTAAACTATATTCTAAAGTAACCTGCTTCAGATAATTATTTTCATGATCGAAGCTAATATAACTAGGTTTTTGAGATAAAGGGAAATATAGTGCCTGCTCCTTCTCAAAAATCCTGATTGTGAAGGTTTTAAGTTCTGCTTCTCCCTCAAATCCGAAGGCGATCGGAATCCGTAAATCAAATAATTGATCTTGGGTTTGGGACACTGTGACCTTCGCTAAGTTATTCTCACTATCCCAGCTATAGCCGATTTTATACTCAGGATGTCCACCCCTAAATACATACTGATCGAATAGAGGCATAAGATTCTTGCCCGATGCCTGCTCGATCGCTCGCAATAAGTCAATGGTCTCTACGGTTTTATGGGCATTTTGTTGAACAAAGGCATGAATTGATTGCCAGAATAATTCTTCTCCCAACTCGGTTCGCAACATGTGATAAACACATCCACCTTTTTCGTAGAGATGGCGATCATATAGCTCAATCGCCTCACGGTAAACATGGGTGACAATGGGACGGCGGTATCTTTCCGCATCTTCGGCAAAATAATTCCGAGCTTCCCCAAGGCGATAATAGGCAGCTTCGATCGCTCCATATTCATGTTCAGTCCATAGCACTTCAGCGTAGGTGGCAGCCCCTTCCTTGATCCAAGCGTGAGACCAATGTTTAATCACTACCAAATCCCCAAACCACTGGTGTGCTAACTCATGAGCTACAAGGCTTTCCGTAGTGCGATTATCTAATGCTGCCCGTTCATCTAAAACACAGCGATCAGTAAGTAAAGTTGTGGAAGTATTTTCCATCCCGCCAAAGATAAAGTCCGCCACACAAACCTGAGCATACTTAGGATAGGCATATCTATAGCCATATTTTTCACTAAAGAATTCAATCATGCGGGGAGTTTTACCCATACTCAGCCGAGCTTCTTGTTCAGTGCGAGATTTATCCACATAGTAATTCACTTCTATATCTTGCCATTGATCTTTAACTTCGAGAAAGTCACCCACGGCGAGGGTCATCAGGTAGGTGGGATGAATCTCCTGTTGATACCAGTGATAGATTTTATGATCACTATCAGATATGACGTTCAGAAGCTTCCCATTGGAAATTGCTGTTAATTCCGCAGGCACTTTAACGATAATTTCCGAAGTCGCTAACTGCCCCGGATAATCGAAGCAAGGGAACCAAAATCTAGAGTCCTCATCTTCCCCCTGTGTCCAGACTTGCGTGGGCTTTTGGGGATAAAATTCCGTGGGTTGGATAAAGTAAATCCCCCGTTGCGGCTGAATTACCCCGTAGGCGATCGCAATTTTAAAACGTTCTTCTTTTATGGTTGGTTCAGCTAAATATACTTTGAGAAATTCACCATCGTACTCAAATCTTTGGGCTATTTCTTGAATTGTTACCGCCGTAATTTGCAAGTTAACTGCATCGAAAATTAATTCATGAATGTCATTGCGGACTGGCTTAATCGTAATTTCGCAGGTTCCCTCTACGGATTGCTTGGGAATATCTAGGCTTAAATTCAGGCAAATATGTTCTACCTGTCCAGGGCGATCGGGGTTGTAGTGGGGTTTAGCACCTGGCATTTCAAAGGATTTATGCTTGCTTTTTTCTACATCCCAAATCGACATACACTGCACCTAATATTTGTAATTTAATTTTTAACTTAACCTAAAGTCCTCACTATCATAGCTTGTCTTGATCGAAGACCCACCAAAAAGCTCAAGTACCAAGCTTGCATATCTATTCCCTAGGTCTAGGTGGTGATCTGGAAGTAGTGAAAAGTGACAAATCATTGCAAGACGTGCATTATAGTCATGAATAAAGTACCAAATAGCCCCAACCTAACTTCCTAGAGAAAGACACAGTTTGTCGCGCCAAACGAGAAATGCGTTGACGAAAAGTATTACTTAATCTTTCAATAGGATTAGTTTGACCACTCTTCTTACCCACAGCACGATGACGTATAGAGCCTGTTTCATATCTCATGAGTAGCAATTCTTTTTAGCATCAAACGAATAAAGCAAAGATTGAGTTTAGCTGTAGCATTAACGAGAGTTCTCTCAAAGTTCTTAACTAAGATTTTGCATCTTTCAACCCAAGCATTTGACCTTTCAATTACCCACCTTGTCGGCACAACTACAAACCCAGACAGACCTTTTTCTGCCTTCTGTTGCTTTGATACCTTAGGAGAAATTTCAAACCTAATCTTAGTCATAATCTCAGGATATATCTTCTCTAGTTCTTGGATCAGTTTCTCGATATGATAACCACTATCCAGCAATATCGTAGTTAGCGTAATGTCATCTGGTTTCGATTTGAAGTAATCAATGTTAATCGTTAACATCTCAATCAGTCCTTGGTCATCTGATACATTTGCTCTTGTTAAATAGGTAAAGAAAGGAAATCCCAGAGTGTCAACGGCTAAATGTCTTTTGATCCCGTTAGTTGCTTTGTAGGAGCAGAAGCCCTTGGATTCTATACTTGCATTACAGGTATTTTTCACTGCTTGTGAGTCAATGATGATTAAAGTTGTCCATTTTGATTTTTTTTGACTGTTCACGGGCTGTTGCATGTAAAGCTTCCATAATCGCAGTAAATGTACCTGTATCTTTCCACTCCTTGTAGTATCGATACACTGTAGAGAATGGTGGTAAGTCTCGGGGCATATCTCGCCAATTACAACCGTTTTTGAGTTGGTAGAGTATGCCGTCTAAAATTTGTCTTTTTGTCCAAGTTGGCGGTCTAGTTTGCTTTTTCTTTGGGAGCAATGGTTCTATAATTTCCCATTCTTTATCTGTTAGGCTACTTGAGTATGGATTTAGCATTTTCTAAGTATCATACATCTTGCTCATAATAGATATGAAACAGGCTCTATATTAACTTTGAATTGCCAAAGTACTTCAGCTTTAAGGAACTTCTTGAGGAAATTGCCAAAGAAGTTAATGGGAAGAAACTATCTGACTATTATGGGAGTACTATAGACTCAGCAGGAAAACAAAAACTATCACGACCCTGTTACTATGAAAATGTTAACCATAGATTTCTAAATAATAAAGATGGCAAGTTTGCTTGGAGACCTTTTCAAATAATTCATCCAGCTATCTATGTATCTCTTGTAAATGAAATTACATCCGAAAATAATTGGAGAGAGATTGTTGCTGCTTTTAAGCGTTTTAGCTTTAATAATCAGATTAAATGCTTATCTATTCCAATTGAAAGCGAAAATTTACTATCAGATAAGGCTGAAAATATAAGCAATTGGTGGCATTCAGTTGAGCAAAATTCGATTGAGCTATCGCTTAAGTATGAGTATATTATGCATACGGATATTTCTGATTGTTATGGATCAATATACACTCATTCAATAGTATGGGCATTACATACAAAGAAAATTGCTAAAGAACAAAGAAGAGATCGTTCTCTAATTGGAAATATAATTGACTCACATATACAAGATATGTCATTTGCTCAAACAAATGGAATTCCTCAAGGTAGTGGGTTGATGGACTTAATAGCTGAAATTGTTTTGGGCTTTGCCGATCTTGAATTATCAGAAAAGTTGGAAAGCTATCCACACTTAATAGATTATCAAATCTTAAGATATAGAGATGATTACAGAGTTTTTACAAATAATCCACAAGAATCTGACTTAATTGTAAAGTCCTTAACTGAGATACTTGGTAATTTGGGGTTAAAACTTAATTCACAAAAAACATTATCTTCCAATACAGTTGTTACTCACTCTATTAAGCCAGACAAATTATATTGGATAACAAATCAGATAAAGATGGAAAAATTACAAGATTCTTTATTATTTATACATGATTTATCCTGTAAATATCCTAACTCTGGAAGTCTATGTAGGGCATTAGATAGCTTCTTTGACAAAATTAGTAAAGTCAATAAAGAAAGAGATGATATTATAGTTATGATAAGTATTCTTGTTGATATTATGCTCAAAAATCCAAGAACTTATCCTATTGGGGCAGGAATACTAAGTAAGTTGATTTCTCTGATTAAGCCAATAGATAAGCAGGTTGAGATTCTTAAAACTATAATTTATAGATTTCAAAAGTTACCTAATATAGGTTATCTTGAAATTTGGATTCAGAGAATTGCTTTAAAAATCGATAAGGAAATAACTTTTGGCGAGTTATTATGTAAGAAACTAAATAATAAAAATTCAAATATTTCCTTATGGAATTCAGATTGGATAGCAAATAATAAATTAAAAAAAATTATTAATGATCAACTAATTGTGAACGAGAAGACTGTTGAAAATATGAGTAAAGTAGTTAAAGGGAATGAAGTAAAGCTTTTTTATTCAAAAAATAATTATTATTTCTAATATGTTTCAATTCTTTTCCATTAATTTTGCTTCGTTGATTTTAACTTTATCAATAAATTTGAATCATTACTTGAGCAAAGTTTTATTATAGATAAGCAATGCCCATATGTGGTTCTTATGGAAATTCGATTATTTCAGCCCCAAGATAGCGAGCAGATCGCCCATATATTTCACGATACGATCCATGAAATTAATATTCGTGACTACTCACTGGAACAAGTTCAGGCTTGGGCTCCTGACAATCTAAATATCGAAGAATGGGTAAAATCTTGTGCTGCAAAATTTACCTATGTTGCCGAAGAGTCTGATACAGTCCTCGCTTTTGGCGAACTCGAAGCTAATGGACATATTGATTGCTTCTTTTGTCACAAGGACTATCAACGGCGAGGAGTAGGTACTAGACTTTACCAAACTATTGAAACCAAAGCGATCGAGTTAGGACTAAATCGGCTGTATGTGGAGGCGAGTATTACGGCGAGAGCTTTCTTTAAAAGTCGAGGCTTTAGGGTTGTCAAGGAACAGCAAGTAAGTGTGCGTGGACAAAAGCTTACTAACTTTGTGATGGAAAAGTTTTTAAATGCTCCCGAACACATTGTTGTAGCTAGTTTTTATCACTTCACCGATCTAGAAAACGATCTAATAAATTATCGAGAACTGCGACCCTTATTAAAATCCTTGGGCGATCGCTATCAACTGAAAGGCACAATCTTACTGGCACCCGAAGGGATAAATTCTACAATTGCTGGGAGTCGAGAAGGTATTGATGCTTTACTTGGTTATTTGCGATCGCTCCCCAATTTAGAGAATCTCGAACATAAAGAATCCTCCTCTCAGGTCATGCCTTTTAATAAACTGCGGGTGCGACTGAAAAAGGAACTGGTCAAGTTTGGCGTATCGGGTATCGATCCCAGTCAAAAAGTTGGCACCTATGTGGAACCCAAAGATTGGAATAAGTTAATTACTAATCCAGATATTTTAGTAATTGATACCAGAAATATTTATGAAGTGGAGTTCGGCACTTTTGCTGGCGCAGTAAACCCCAATTTAGATTTTTTTAGTGAATTTCCTAGCTACGTCCAAGAAAATTTACCCGACCCTAACCAAAAAATAGCCATGTTTTGTACTGGGGGAATCCGTTGTGAGAAGGCAAGTGCCTATATGCTCGCCCAAGGGTTTTCTGAGGTGTATCATCTCAAGGGTGGAATTTTAAAATATTTAGAAGAAGTGCCAGAAGATAAAAGTCTGTGGCAAGGACAATGTTTTATTTTTGACGATCGCATTACCCTCGACCCCAATTCGCTAAATCCTAATTCTTAGCCATGAATATATCCCAATCTAGCCTGAGCCTGTGGCAATCATGTCCCCGCAAGTTTCAGCATCAACTTTTAGATGGATTACATTTACCTTCTAATCCCAATCATCAAATGGAATTAGGTAGTAGGTTTCATTTACTTATGCAGCAACGGGAACTAGGCTTAGATATTACCGATTTAGCAGCTAGCGATCTCGAACTGCATACATGGCTTCGGAACTTTGAGCATAATCCCCCATTGATAATTTCAGGCGATCGCTATCCCGAACATTTGCGTACCCATAAACCATCCTTTTCCGAGAGCTATATCCTCACTGCAATTTACGATTTACTGATTTTAGGAAATCATCAGGCTCAGATTTTAGATTGGAAAGCCCATCAGAAACCTATTGCCCCAGATATATTGCGATCGCACTGGCAAACTCGCCTTTACCTATATATTTTAGCTGCCACTACTAATTACCTGCCTGAGCAATTATCCTTTTCCTACTGGTTTGCGAATACAGGAACTACGGTAGCGATCGCTTACACCCGTCAAGATTACCAAGAAACCGAACAGGAACTAAGCCAAATTTTAGATGAGATGGTAGCCGCAGAAAAGTCCTCTGAATATGCCCAATTACCTAAAGATAGCCTCGCTTGTACCAAGTGTGAATTTAAGTATCGATGCGAGCGATCGTCAAGGATTAATTTAGGGGCAATTTCTACTTTTCCTGAAGTTGCAATTTAACTCAATCAAAACAGTTACTAGAGGTAAATATGTTTAAAATGAGTCTAAGAATGAGGCTGGCAATTAAGGATCACATTATTGGCGAGATATATCAATACCTCCAAGAAGGGGAAGATATTAATGCTGTTGATGACAAAATTGATTACACATTAATTTTATGGGCGGCAAGACATGGGTATATTGAACTTGTTGATTATCTTATAAAGCACAAAGCAAATATTGAAGTTACGAGTATGGAGGGGGGTACGGCTTTATTGAACGCAATTATAGGCTATCACTATGAAGAGTTTAAATTACTATTAGAATCTGGAGCTAATCCCAATCACAAAAGCTTCAAGGTAGGTTATGGGGTAAAGCCAACTCCTACATTAGAAGAAGCGGCATAATTTAGAGAAAAGTATAAGAAGAATTATAAGAGAGACCTTTAAGTTAAATCCTGTCGTAATTTGTTTAAGCGTTCTCGCGTTTGGTCATCAAGGGTACTACTAAGTAAACGTTTTACCGATTGAGTTTGGGGCTTCTGGCGGTGCCGTACCGATTTAAATGTTAATTCAACTTCCTGCTCTAATGCTAGTGCTGACATCCATTCTGCTCCAAAGCCTGTAGTAGTTAGGTGTTGGGCGCGATCAGAGGTGACAACAATTACCCGTTTAAGATGGCGAAGGGGATGACGATGTACCTCAGCACAGCATTTCTCAATATAAGAATCAGCCGTTTGCCTATGATTGGTAAAATGTAGCTTCAAATTTTTAGTAACTTTCTCCGTCACCGCAGGCGTGGGGACATTATAGGCATCAAATACGAGAGTGGACTGATAGCCATGATAAGAACTATAACCAGCCATAATTTCTGTGAGTTCTGTTCGTGCCGCATCAAAATCACCTAAGTCTCTCCACCTTTTTAGACTTGCCCATGCTCCAATAATGTTATAGGCATCCACTAACATAACTGGAGGGTGAGCCATAGGATTTACTCTAGGCAGATTCCGATTTGATATTGGAAGAGATAAAAATAATCTCAGCCGTAGATAGTTTCTCCACCATCTCACGGGTAACTACACAGCGTTTAACATCATTACGAGAAGGTAGCTCATACATCACATCTAGCATTAGCTGCTCGACAATACCCCGTAACGCCCTTGCTCCAGTTTTTCTTCTATATGCTTCTTGGGCAATCGCTCTGATGGCATCCGGTTGGAACTCTAGCTGCACATTGTCCATTTTTAACAACTTTTGGTATTGCTTAACTAAAGCACTACGAGGCTCAGTTAAAATCTCTGCCAGCGCATCTTCGTCTAGGGGATTAACCACAGCCGTTACGGGAATTCTGCCAATAAACTCTGGAATCATCCCAAACTTAACCAAGTCTTCAGGCTGAGTCTGTCGCAAAATATCAGCCGTGCGTTTTTCCTTGGGGATAATCTCTCCCTGCTGGATAAAACCCATGGATTTTTTGCCAATACGCTGCTCGATCGCCTTATCCAAGCCTACAAAGGCACCACCACATATAAATAAAATATTTTTGGTGTCAATCTGAATACAATCCTGGTAGGGATGCTTACGACCGCCTTGGGGTGGCACATTAGCGATCGTCCCTTCTAGCATTTTTAATAGTGCCTGCTGTACACCCTCTCCCGAGACATCACGGGTAATGGAGGTATTTTCACTTTTACGAGAAATCTTATCAATTTCATCAATATAAATAATCCCTCGTTGTGCCTCCTCTACGTCCAAATCAGCTACTTGCAGCAGGCGTAACAGAATATTTTCAACATCCTCACCCACATAGCCCGCCTCAGTCAGAGTAGTGGCATCAGCAACGGCAAAGGGGACTTCCAACATTTCTGCCAAGGTTTGAGCTAGTAAAGTCTTACCACAGCCCGTTGGACCAATTAGGAGAATATTGGACTTTTGCAGTTCCACGGTATCATCAGGATTTTTACCATGTCCATCGGGTTCTAAAAAACTGAGACGCTTGTAATGGTTATAGACAGCAACAGAAAGAACTTTTTTCGCCTCATCCTGCCCAATGACATTTTCATCTAAATATTTTTTGATTTCCCGTGGTTTAGGAATTTGATTGAGACTAATACTTGCGGTTTTTTTGCGCTTTTCGGGAGCAGCGTCCTTGCGGTTCTGCAGTGCAGGAGCATTAAATAACTCTTCATCCAAAATTTCATTGCACAGATCAACACATTCATCACAAATGTAAACGCCCGGTCCAGCAATTAGTTTACGAACTTGCTCTTGGGACTTACCACAAAATGAACATTTGAGGTGCGAATCATATTTACTTGGCATAGTTTGATCTCACTCAATGGGGTTGCTTCGTCAAAACTTGGTCAATTAAACCATAGTTTTTCGCTTCTGCAGGAGACATAAAGAAATCTCTTTCAGTATCTTGCTCAATTTTATCAAGGGGTTGCCCTGTATGTTCGGCTAACAGTTTATTTAATGTACGCTTATGATACAGAATTTCCTTTGCCTGAATTTCAATATCTACGGCTTGCCCCCTTGCGCCTCCTAGGGGTTGATGAATCATAATCCGAGAATTGGGCAGAGATAACCTTTTACCCTTAGCACCAGCACTCAATAAAAACGCTCCCATACTAGCAGCTAAGCCCATACATATGGTCGAAACATCAGGGCGGACATGCTGCATGGTGTCATAGATTGCCATCCCCGATGTAACTGAACCACCGGGAGAGTTTATATAGACATAAATGTCCTTTTGGGGGTCTTCAGCCTCTAAAAATAGGAGCTGCGACATCATGACACTGGCAACACTGTCATTTACTTCTGTACCCAAAAAAATAATGCGTTCCCGCAAGAGGCGTGAAAAGATGTCAAAGGCGCGCTCACCTTTCCCCGACTGCTCCACAACCATTGGTACTATTTCGCTATTTTGAATATTCCCATAGGAATGATATTGGCTATTTATTAGGTTATTTGCAATCATTGTTACTTACATTTATTCACGCTTCTTGGTATCTACAACACATTATGCCCTAATTTGAAAGGACATAGTTATCTTAGGCTTGATCTGGTGCAAGCACCTCGACTTCAACAGTTTGGCTTTCAACTTCTATATCTACATTTGTATCGACCTCAGCATCTGCTTCAGGCTCGGGCAGTTGTAAGGAACCAGCAGGGACAATTTCAATCGTGGAGTTTGCTTTTAACCATTCCACTACCTTAGTAGTAAGGATTTCATCTTCGGTTACTTGCTTGAGTAGTTCAAAATCAATGGATTTATCATTAACTTCTTGACTAAGCTTAGTGGCACCATCTATAACATCAGCCCTAGGCACAGTAATATTTTCTAGGCGGGCAATTTCGGCGATCGCCAAGCTTTTTTTAATGCGGATGATTGCTTCGGGTTGGTTACTGCTGATTAAATTCTGGACAAATTCCTTCGTCACCAGTTGCTTAGCTAATTTTTCACCTTCGGGGGTTTGAGTTAGCCATTCCAGTTGTTGTTGGACTATGCGCTCGGACTCACGGTTAATCATGGTGCTGGGCAACTCTACCTCTGCCATATTCTCGACTACAGCATTAATTAAAGCCTTGTTGATATTAGCCTCAGCTTCAGCCTTAGCCTCATCAATAGCTCTTTGTTCTAAATATGCTCGTAGTTCTGCGATCGTTTCTTTGGCACTAATGGACTTAGCAAATTCATCATCTAGTTCGGGCAGTTCTCGGGCTTTAATGTCGGTGACAGTGGCAATAAAAGTTGCAGGTTGCTCTGGCTGTCCGGGATTAAAGTAGCCTTCGGGTAGATTGATCACAATTTCTTTGGTTTCACCAAGGTTTACCCCGATTAGGTTTTCAGCCACTCCGTCTATGAACTCGTCTGTTTCTGTTTCAATACTAAGTACAAAGCCATTTTCTGTGGCATTTTCGATTTCGTTACCTGCAGCATCTAAAACCTTAAAGTCAATGGTTACAAGATCATCAATGGCGATCGCCCGATCTTCGACGGGAACTACCGTAGATTTTCTAATTTGATATTCGTGGAGGGTCTTATCAGCTTGGGTTAAGTCGGGATCAACTTGTTCGGCTTTAACACTTAGGTCTTTGTATTGCTTAAGCTCGACTTCGGGATGCACATCAATAGAGGCTTTAAATTGGAGAGGTGCGCCAATTACAAAGGTACTAAATAGGTCTTCAAAGGAAGTACCAAGATCAAAGCTACCGATCGCCTGAATATCTGAATGTTCTTTGATTACTTCATTTAAGGCATTTTGTAGTACTTCTTCTAGGATATTTGCCTTAAGTTTATCCTTACCAATTTGACGTAGGACTAATTCACGGGGGGCTTTGCCTTTGCGAAACCCAGGAACGTTAACAGACTGACTTAATTGCTTAACGGAGCGATCGTATACGGCTTGGGACTTCTCTCCCTCAATTTCAATGTCAAAACTAACTTGACTGGCAGGGAGTTTCTCTACGGTGACTTTCATTTTATATTTCTTCTATCTCGGATAAACCTAAATACTAATTTGGATACAACTGGCTGTTGAGTATTTTATCTTAGCGTATTGGCATACTAGCTTATCGAGTTAATGTCAATTCATCTTTATTACCTAAAATTCCCTGAGGTCTCCAGACCATAAGCAAAATTAAAGTTAAGCCAATGAGCATGAGTTGAATTGCCTCGAATTTACCCCCATCTAAACGAATGGCATCGGGTAAAAAGCGGAAAATCACATTATAAATTTGAAATATTACTGAGCCAATTAGTACGCCCAAATTACTACCTGCGCCGCCAATGGTTACGATTGTCCATGCTCGAAACGTGATTTCCTGCTGAAAGGATTCGGGATAAATAGTAGTTAGTTGCCATGCGTAAAACGCTCCAGAAATGCCAGCGATCGCGCCACCAATCACAAATGCCTGTACCTTATACCAAAACACATTTTTACCTAAAGCCTTTGCTACCTCTTCATCTTCACGAATTGCTTTCAATACTCGACCCCAAGGTGATCGCACTAACCACTCTAGTCGCCAATAAATTACACCAATTACCATGATCAAAAGCAGAGCCAATACAGGTTTTTGGTAGTCAATGACTAGAGTCTTTGACCAAGGAATCGGATAGCTTTGAATCCCCCTTGTACCTCGGGTTAACCACTCTTCATTTTTAGAAATCAAGCGGATAATTTCTGAGATGCCAATGGTGACGATCGCTAGGTAATCATCCCGCAGGCGTAGGGTAATGGCAGCAATAATTAAACCTAGTAATGCCGATAATCCAGAGGCGATCGCTACTGCTAAGAGCAAAGGCACTCCATTTAAGGTTAAAAGTACCGTACTATAGGCACCCACAGTCATAAATGCCACATGTCCAAAGTTAACCAACCCTGCAAAGCCCCATTGTAAATTTAGCCCTAGGCTAAACAGAGCTAATATTCCCGCAAAAATCACTAATGAAGTAATGTAAGCAAACATTCTAAAATTTTCCTCAAATCGAGCGATCGCCACTGAGAGGATAGTGTATCAAGTTTATCTACCTTTCGCCTTGCTGTGATTAAATACAGTTAATCTTTGTGACTCAGAACAATTATTGACCTTATACTTTGCTGACATAATCAAAAAATCAATTGGCACATAGCATTTAAAGAGTTAAGAGCTTCTTCAGTATCAGAATTATTAAAGTTATGAATATGATTTGGATCAAAGTTGGGTTAGGAGTTCTTAGTATTGTTAGTATTTCTGGAATTGGCATAGGTGTGATTATTAGTGGGGCGATCGCTAATCCGTGGACATCCCAAGTGCAGATTATTGCCCAGAAACTTAATCAAGCTATGTATGGGCTAGGTTTACCCAAAACGGCTGGAACTGGAGGTAGTGTCAGGCTTAAAGATGATCCCGCAGGCTTTGAAAGTTCGGGAGGGAAATTTTTGCCAATTTTAGCTCTCATGGTTCCCGAAGATGGAGCTAGAACTGCCTCCGATCGTCCTACGGTCTATTGGAATATGATTTTACCTGAGTCCCAAGACTATAAACTCACCTTCTTTTTACAGGAAACCGCCGCAGCCGATTCTAAGATCATTCTCGAACAGGAAATCACTATAACTAAAGGTGGACTGTTTAAATTCCAAGTTCCCCAGTCTCTTAGTGGCAATAGTAATCACCGTTGGGGCGTTAAGTGTAAATGGCTTTCTGGACAAGAAGTCACAGCTAACGGCATCCTCGCTTATACAGTCCTACCTCCTCAAATTAAAATTGCCCTAGATGCTGCTAAAAACAACCTAGAACGTGCCAGAATCTATGCCAGCAATGGCTACTGGTATGATGCTTTAGATGCTTATACTAGCTGGATTACTGCTAATCCCCAAGATACTGTGGCGATTCAAGAACGAGGGAATGTGATTAATGAAGCATTTAAAGATCGTAAGGGCTTAGATTCTAAAACTTTCATTGCCCAAGTTAATGCCTCACCAATTCAGGAATTTAAGTAACCTCAATTAATTTGTAATAAAGCTTTGGATTACACCAGTTTAGCCAGCAAATTATCGTTAAGCGATTGACTAAAAAGAAGAAAGCTTCCTAATCAAAATGATAACTTTTGGAATAAATCTGACAATGGCATAGTAAAACCAGAAATAACCTCTTCTCCATCTAAGACATCCGCATGAAGCTTAAGATTAATCACCCAAACTAAACGAGAGCCATTATCAAAGTATTCCATAATTTTTTGATCGATTTCAGCAATAGTGCTACTGGAAGAAAGAACTTTGATCGCTAAATCAGGTGCACCATCCAAAAAGCCTTCGGGTAATTCCGTAAGTCCTTGCAGTTGAGTTTTAGAGACAAAGGAAATGTCGGGCGATCGCCTGTTGCCATTTTTCATAGTAAAGGCTGTGCTGGAATCCAAAATAATTCCCAGACCTCTGGGTAAAATGTAATTCATTAAAGCCATTACTAAAATGCTGCAAGTATAACCATGTAAAGCTCCTGAGTTACCCATATCAATTAATTCTCCATTCACAAGCTCATAGCAGTTACCTTCTGGTAAAGCCATTAATTCAGCATCTGTCCAAACTTTCTGAGCGTTTGGTTGAGGTGAAAGAGTAATTAAGGACATATCTAGTTAACTTAATTTCGATTGCAACTATTATAAGCTCATCAAAATCAACCTACAGTAATCGTGAATATCTCATCCCTGCAGATTGGGCGATCGCTCCGTTCATTTCCAGTTGTAATAAAGCCAAGGACACCTCACTCGAAGTTAAACCCGATTCTAGGACTAGGCGATCTAAACTTTTTAATTCATCAAAGCTTAAAACCTGCATAATTTTTTGTTGAAAAGGGTCTAGGGTAGATAAATCTAATTCTGGGGTGGCGATCGCTGTTTTTTTAGAACTTCCTTTTTTAGTTAACTTCTGAGCATTGGATTCGGAATGTAGATTTAAATCTATACCTATATCGAGTTGTGGCATTGCCCCCAGACTTTCTAGTAATTCATCTATACCTAAAATAACCTGTGCGCCTCGGTTAATTAACTGTAGGCAGCCATGAGCTTGCTCTATATCTAAGGAGCCGGGTAGAGCATAGACATCTCGCCCATATTCGTTGGCTTGGTGAGCAGTAATCAAAGCCCCTGATCGGCTGGGAGCTTCAATCACAATACTTGCTCTGCATAAACCTGCAATAATGCGATTACGTTGGGGAAAATGGGATTTTTCGGGACCTGTGCCTTGCGGATATTCGCTAATCACTAAGCCTGATCGCTGAACCTCTTGATATAGCTGAAGATGCTTAGGGGGATAAATTCGATCTACACCCGTACCAACCACTGCTAATGTAGTTCCCCCCACTTCTAAACAACTGTGATGAGATTCAGCATCAATGCCCTCCGCTAAACCAGACACCACGACAAAACCACTCTCTGCTAAAGCCCTCGCAATTTTTTTTGCCCACTTGCGTCCATAGCTACTAGGATTTCTAGTGCCAATGATAGCGATCGCTGACTCTTCTGCCCAAGTCTGTATATTTCCCTGATAATACAAAACTGGGGGCGGATCGGGTATTTCCCATAGTAGTTGGGGATATTTCGAGTCGGCAGGAGTCCAGAAATGAGGATTTTTAACTGTATGCAGATCAATAAGTTCACGGGGATCAATTTTAGATCGAGATGAAATTATACCCTCTATAGTTTGAGAGCCTAAGCCTTCAACTTCTGCTAATTCCTGCCCCGATGCTTGCCATGCTGTTGCTAGGGAACCAAATCTTTGATAAATTCGCTTTAAAAGCACAGAGCCAATTCTGGGAATAGTTGACCATGCCAGCCAGTATGCCCTTTCCATCGCTTAGCTTAAATGCTGCTGAATTAATTGGCTAACTGTATCTATATCTCCTGAAGCATCAATGGTAAGAAGCTTTTTCTTATAGTCGTAATACTCTAAAAGCGGCGTAGTACGGGTATGAAATAATTCAATTTGGCGACTGATCACTTCAGGACTTAAATCTTGATCCTGATCCTTAACCAATCTTTCTGTAAGTACTGATACAGGAGCATCTAAATAAAAGACTAAATCTATAGGTTGATCTAGTTCTGCTAGAAAGAAATCTAGCTCCTCCGCTTGAAAGGCAGTACGAGGATAGCCTTCTAAAATCCATGCTGGTGGATAATTGGTCTGGGAAAATAGTGATTTAATCAGGTTTATCATTGTATCGTCAGGTGCATATTCCCCCAACTCCACATACTGCCGCACAGATTCTCCTAGATCAGAACTTGAGGCGATCGCCTGTTTTAAAAGTTGCCCTGTAGATATATGATCAGAATCTAACAGGTTTTTTAATATTTGAGCCTGCGTAGTACGCCCAGAGCCAGATGCGCCCAGTATAATCAGCCTTGCCATATTTTCCTGCTTTATATTTCTAGTTTCTAAGCAGCGATCGCTTGGACTAAAGGTGACCAAATTACCTCTCTGGCACTACCCAACTCAATTACAACCTTAACATTTTTGAACTTGGCAGGAATCTGGCTAATTACTTCAAGTTCTTGGCGAGTTAAAAACTTACCTTCCCCCAACCACACCACTAAACCTTTAGAATTAGGGGGTAAACTGGCAAGGCGATACTGAATTTTAGGGGGCAAGAAATAAGTAACTATAGCTTTTTTTCCCAAATGGGATGGTCTCACCCCATGTACTCCCGTTAAGAAGCTAGATACATCCCCCAGACCCCTTGCGGTAATTGATAGGATGTCATAGCCTGCGTTGCGAACCCGTCTTTGATACCGACCTTCATACCCACCTTCTGGTGGCACATACATAGCTAAGGCACCTGCGGCTTCAAGGTCATTGACAATTTTATTTCCAGCGATTAATGCCATAAATTTAATAAGGTTAGTGTGAAGCTTTCTAAAAATATTCTAAAAATATACTGTAAACCATCTATAAAAACCAGCCATAACTATGTAATCCCTTGCCCATCAAGTTAACCCCCAAATAGCAAGTCCAAATTACCAATAAACCACCACTTGCCAACATAGCTGGTCTTTTACCCTGCCAACCTTTGGTAATCCGCATATGTAAATAGGCAGCAAATACTAACCAAGTAATTAACGACCATGTTTCCTTAGGATCCCAACTCCAATAGGAACCCCAAGCCTCATTTGCCCAGACTCCACCCGCAATAATACCAATGGTTAATAGCGGAAATCCTAAACCAATCATGCGATAACTAAGATTATCCAAGGTTTCGCTAAGGGTCAGTCGCTCGATCGCTAAGACACCCGTAGGTAAAGTTAAAGTAGTCACTGCCCCATTGTTTTGATTTTTTGAGGATTCTATATTTAGCTCAGAATTAAAACTACTAATACCTTGGGTCTGCTGGCGTAAATTACTACCGTTACCAAGGGAATTACCCTTAAGCATAATCTTTTGATCGCGGCTAATAACCAAAAAGGCGATCGCCAATAAACTACCCACCATCAACGCCGAATAGCTTAAAAGCATTACCGAAACGTGCATCATCAGCCAATTAGATTTCAAAGCTGGGACTAAAGGCTCCGCTCCCTGCATATTTTCAGGTAAACTCAAAGCGGCAAAGGCGGTAATTCCCATAGCAATGGTTGCGGTAAATACACCAATCAAAGTTTTAGTATGCAGATTTTTACTCCCCATACTTTCTGCGATCAGGTGCATTGCCGTGATTCCCCATGCTAAAAAGAACAGAGACTCGTATAAGTTACTCAAAGGGAAATAGCCAGCGTCTAGCCATCGGGCTGCTAACAAGACAAAAATACTTAAATTAGCGATCGCCATTCCCGCAGTTCCACTTTGAGCCAAATAAGGAATTTGAGGAAAAGCCGCACTAACCCAATACAGCAGCATAGTGACAAACAAAATGGCAAATGTTGCATTATCTAAAAGGCTTTGCAGTGCCACAAGTTTCATAAATCTCGACTCTCCCTAAAATATCTCTATATACTAATTGGAATTAAGTTATACCTAAGTCTAATCTTTATAGTAGTTCCTATGGACGTATTCAAAACATCAAGACAGCTTTATAAATGGAGAAGAAGATTTCCCCATGCCCTAATATGTTTAATTATGTTCAATTTAATAACAGCTAAATTACTGTGTTATCTGGAATTACTGCTCCCTTTAGGATTACGACAATGCCACCACAGATCGTGTAACCTAAGTTTTCGTGGTTAGCGTTATCAACCCCATCTTTATTGATAATTTTGACATTCTTACCAATACGAGCGTTTTTATCCACAATTGCCCGCCGAATAATTGTATTTTCACCAATACCAATGGGAACATTACCATCTCGAATATCCGCTTCGTACTCTGAGGGAGTTTGATAAAAGTCAGAACCCATAACCAGAGTGTCTTCAATTACTGAACCAGCACCAATATTAATCCGTATTCCTAGTACTGAATGCCTAACAGTGCATCGCTCCAAAATGCAACCATCACTGATAATTGAGTCGGTAATCTGAGAATCTATTACTTTACTGGGTGGTAAGTATCGAGGACGGGTATAGATGGGAGCATCAGCTTTGTAGAGGCTGAAAGGTGGCTTAGGATGACGGGTTAGGTCAAGATTAGCATTGTAAAAAGACTCAATTGTCCCTATATCTTCCCAATAGTCTGAGAATAAAAACGCCTGCACGTTATAACGCCCGATCGCCTGGGGAATAATTTCTTTACCAAAGTCAGTATTATCTTTGTTTTCGCTCAGTAAAGCGATCAGTGCTTCTTTTTTGAATACATAAATTCCCATGGAAGCAATGTAAGGATTAGCCCGTGCGGAGTCGGGATCAAGTCCTAGGGTAGTAGTGTCAACTTGCATTTGCTCTAGCAGTTCCCCCTTGGGTTTTTCACGAAAATCTATAACTTTGCCCGAATCATCAATTTTGAGAATGCCAAAGGCGGAGGCTTTCTTTTGATCCACGGGTAACACCGATAGGGTAATGTCTGCCCCAGTGCTACGGTGCCGTTCCACAAACTCTCGGTAGTCCATGCGATACAGTTGATCACCCGATAATATTAGGTACTCAGTTACATCGGCAACCTCTAGTAGCCATAAATATTGACGCACGGCATCAGCAGTACCTTGGAACCATTCAGGGTTATCAGGAGTTTGTTGAGCCGCTAAAATATCGACAAACCCATCGGAAAATGAAGAGGTGCGATAGGTTTGGTTAATATGTCTATTCAGAGACGTAGAGTTAAATTGCGTCAGAACGTAAATTTTTTCGATATCAGAGTTAATACAGTTACTAACGGGGATGTCGATTAGTCGGTACTTTCCAGCCAAAGGCACAGCAGGTTTGGCACGTCGCTTTGTCAATGGGTAGAGTCTGGAACCTTGACCCCCGCCTAAAATAATCGCTAGAACTTTTTTCATAGGTTTTTATTAAGAGTTTTATACCAATGGGAAATACCACTGCAAGAAATTGGTATCTAAAGATCAATTGTCTGTCGATTGGGGATGATTGGCAAGTTACGGAATTTAACCTTCTATTCCTTAATTCTCGTCAGCAAAACTACGGCATGGGCGGCAATACTTTCTCCTTGTCCCATAGAGTCTAAACCTTCATTGGTTGTGGCTTTTACACTGACTTGGCTAGTTTCTAGTTCTAATGCCTGTGCTAGGCGATCGCACATAGATTTAATATGAGGTTTTAACTTTGGTGCTTCGGCGATAACTACAGAATCAAGATTACTAATCTGCCAACCTTTAGCTTTGATTAATTCATTTACAGCCTGCAATAACTTAATACTATCTGCCCCTGTCCACTTGGGATCGGTCGGGGGAAAATAATGCCCAATATCTCCCAATGCCAAGGCACCCAACATCGCATCCATAATTGTATGAGTTAACACATCTGCATCACTGTGTCCAAGTAAGCCTTTTTCGTAAGCAATATGGATACCACCTAAAATTAAAGGGCGGTCTTTAACCAAACGATGAATATCATAGCCATTACCAATGCGAATATTCATTACTTAATGAACCAAAAATATTAAAATACATTTGAATTAATTTGGGTTCAGTATGACATATTTTTTGACGGCATTAAAGTAACGTGGTGATGAGGGTTGAGGTGGAAATTACCCAAAGTTGCTGATCAGTTATGCGCATTGCTGCGGTAAAGGTTAGAAGGTAATTAGCTGCCTTAAATTAATATTGAAAACGATCTATAAATTTGGTAGTATTTAATTCCTTGCTGGTGTAGCTCAGTGGTAGAGCAACGGTTTTGTAAACCGTCGGTCGCAAGTTCAAATCTCGTCACCAGCTTTCAGTCATATCAAGAGTTTCAGCCCTTTACCCCTTATCTAGCAAGCGTTTTAACGGTTTGCTCTATGTAGCGATGCGTTGGATTTTGGATCCAAAAATATTGATTTTTAGATTGTGTTGATTTTTGGATCCAAAAATCAATATTGAGATTTCGGCATTTTAATCACTCAATCCATCAATAAAACCAGACTGCTGCCCCTTTAAGGTGACGTATATAACATTACCCGCAGACAAATCTTTAAGGTAGTGCGTCAAAGTAAAGTAGAGTAGGTGCAAATATTATCCCAAGTCCACTTTCTATTGGTTAAATTAGCTCTCTGGGCAGCAGTTGTCTTTTTTCGAGAGTGAATCCATATCCAATTAAAAAATGTGACTAATAATCTGACTGCTATTTCAGTCCACTCCCATAACTTGCTGAATTTATGCTGTCGTCGATGAAATCTACCTGTCTGTTGCCTTAAAATACCATTCGTCCTCTCTATTCTTTGAGTGCGATCTTTGCCGATATAGTGTTCTACATATTCTGCCAACACTCTCTCATATCCTCCCCACCCATCAGTATTCCAATGCTGGCAATCGGTCTTTCCTAACTATCTCCTCAATTAATTCATCCGTATGTTTTCCTACTCTTGCCGCTAAAATCAATCCACTATCATTACCTATGCTTACCCCAATCCAACAGTCTCCTGACTCAAGTTCTGTTGGTAAGCAGTTTTTCTGTTTTTTCCTACGAATGACCACATTTCATCACTACTGATTTCTTCTGTCTCTACTGCTTTAACTTCTTGGTTATGAACCATTTGGGCTTTCTGTGAGGCTTGTCTAATTATGCTAACCACTGTGTTATATGCTAATCCACTCAATCTTGCTATACCTCGTAAGCTTACTCCTTCACTTTGGCTTTGCAGGACTAAATGAATCTTTTCTGCATCTATATGCCGATGATAGTAAATCGTATCCAAGGTCTCCACAAATGTCTTCTTACATTTAGGACATTCATACCTGACGTTGCCTTTGCTGGTTGTACCATGTCCATAAACTTTATGATGTCCACACAATAGGCATTCCATGTCTTTATCTACTATCTCTTTTCTCTATACTACCTCATCTTGATGCACTACCAAAAAATCTTTGTCTTTCTGCTCGTAACATTAGCTTGGCTTTGAATCTTGTAGAGAGCGATCGCTGCTTAAATATCATGCCCTTGTTCCATATTCATGGACTGATTGGATGCCTGTTATCTACTTTAAGTGCTGGGGGGATTAGTGTTGTTTGTTCGCCAGGATTGGAGACTTCGCAATTTTGGTCATAGTTAGCTGAATTTCAACCAACTTGGTATAGTGCCTTCCCTACCATGCACCAAGTGCTTCTGAGCAGTATCGATACCAATCAACAAATTCTGCCATCATCTTCTCTTCGCTTGATTCGCTCTTCTTCAGCTTCCCTTGCCCTCCAAGTAATGACTGCGCTAGAAGCAGCATTTAACGCTCCAGTTATTGAAGCCTATGGCATGACCGAAACTGCACATCAAATCACCAGTAATCCTCTACCGTCCCAAATTCGCAAACCCAGTTCAGTAGGCTTGGCAGTCGGAACAACTATTGCCATTATGGATGAAGCAGGAAATTTACTCACTTCAGGCGAAATCGGAGAAGTTGTCATTCAAGGGGCAAGTATTACTCAAGGCTATGAATCCAATCCTGAAGCCAATGCCAAGGCTTTTACACATGGCTGGTTTAGAACTGGCGATCAAGGTTATATAGATAAAGATGGCTACCTATTTCTCAAAGGTCGTCTTAAGGAAATCATTAGTCGAGGTGCGGAGAAAATTTCTCCTCTGGAAATCGATCAAGTTTTAATGGAGATTTCTGACATAATTCAAGCTGTAACTTTCGCTGTTCCCGACTTCACATTGGGTGAGGACATAGCTGCTGCGGTTGATCTGAGGAAGGGTTCTCAGCTTACTTCAACAGCTAGTCGTCAGTTCCTGTTTGAGCGTTTAGCTGATTTTAAAATTCCCAGTCAGGTATTAATTATTGATAGTATTCCTCAAGGAGCGATAGGTAAACTTCAACGCATTGGGTTAGCACACAAACTAGAGGCATATCTAAAGCATGATTTTACTGCTCCTATTAATGACTTAGAAAAGGTGATCGCCCTCATTTTTTCTGAAGTTCTAGGAATAGAAACGGTCAGTGCAAACGATAATTTTTTTGCCCTTGGTGCTGATTCCTTAGGCGTTACGAGGGTTGTAGTTCGTATCAGTGTATACTTAAACATTCAGTTATCAAATACACTACTTTTTCGGAAGCCCACAGTAGTAGAATTAGCCTAGATTAAAGGAAATCGCTGAAGTAGAAATGATTGTGGCGTTCGAGCATCTTTCTGAGGAAGAAATTCAGGAACTATTAGACGAAGTATAAAATGCTAAAACTTGAAGTTAACAATATTTCCGTTGAATATTTAATTAAGCGCAAACAACAGCGTTTTTTGGCAATCTCTAATCTTAGCTTTAAAGTAGACAGAGGGGAGTTTATTGCAGTTGTTGGATCTAGTGGTTGCGGAAAGACCACTCTTTTAAATGCGATCGCTGGTCTAATCCCATTAACTTCAGGATATATTGTAGTAGATGGAAAAGAAATCATCGGGACAGGTAGCGATCGCGCTATGGTATTTCAAAGTCCATCTCTCCTACCTTGGCGATCAGTTATGGGAAATGTGATGTATGGGTTGGAATTACAAAAATACAACCATAAGTGGGCTAGCGATCACTCTCAATATTTTATTGACTTAGTGGGATTGAAGGGCTTGGAGGATCGATTTCCCCACGAGCTATCTGGCGGTATGCAGCAAAGAGTAAATTTAGCTCGGGCTTTAGCCGTGGAACCCAGCCTTTTACTGCTAGATGAACCTTTTTCCGCCTTAGATGCCCAAACTCGTGAATCTATGCAAGAAGAACTGCAACAAATTTGGCATAAAACTGATAGTACAATTATTTATATCACACATCAGATCGATGAAGCTATCTATTTAGCAGATCGGGTAATCGTAATGAGTACTCAACCAGGACAAATCAAGTCTATTATTTCTATCAACCTACCTCGAATGCGATCGCCAGAAATCAAACATCAATCAGTATTTAATCAACTTGAGCATCATATTTGGACTTTACTAAAGTCTGAACATTAACCCCTAATTTAAGAATTAGTAAGGAAACAAGTAATCATGCTCATACACAAATTTAAAACCACATTATGTAAATGCTTTCGTTTTTTTGAAAGCCATGAAAATATCTTTCTGCCTTTACTATCAGTTACTGGGTTTCTAATTTTATGGGAGTTAATTCCAAATTTAGGACTAGTTAAACCTTTATTTACGAGTTCACCCAGTCGGATTTGGATCGCAGCACAATGGCTCTGGCAGAATGGGTTATGGCATGATATTCAAGTTAGTGGAACCGCATTTAGTATTGGCTACTTGTTGGCAGTGTTTACAGCCATTCCCTTGGGTATTTGTTTAGGTTGGTATAAAAAGTTAAATGGGATTTTTGATCCCTTTATTTCAGTTTTAAATGCAACACCTCGGATTGCTATCTTTCCGATCCTAATTTTATGGTTGGGAATTGGGATTGAATCTAAGATAGCTGTGATTTTCTTAGGAGCAGTATTTCCGATTTTGATTAACGTAGTCGTTAGCATCAAAACGATCGATCAAAATTTATTAAAGTGTGCGCGCACCTTTGGCGCTAATGATTATCAAATTCTTACAACTATAGCAATTCCTACTTCTATCCCTTTCATCATTGCGGGTATGCGGTTAGCAGTAGGTAGAGCATTAGTGGGAGTAGTTGTGGGTGAATTTGTTGCTTCTAATGCTGGAATTGGTTACATGATGAGAGTGGCTAGTGGGAGTTTTCAAACTGATAAGGTTTTTGTCGGTTTAGTTATATTATCTGGGACAGGTTATATTTTGACGGAGCTATTAAAAAAGTTGGAATCAAGATTTGAACGGTGGCGGACTAACTCATAATTCTAAAAACTAAAAGTAGTTCGGATTGCTGCAATGAGAATGTCACTATTACGCTCGTCGTGGTTGGGTGCTGTCAGCCAAATCAATCCGGGAGTTATAGAAATATTTTTGCTAACTGCGTAACGATAGAAAGCCTCAATATGAAAGGATGTATCTCTATCGCCAATGCCTTTACCTCTCCCCAAATCCAGCTCTGCACTTACACTTGTAACCTTAGGTTCCATCCCCACAACAAGCCCTGCTAAGTTCCCTTCTTTGCCAAGATCGGGAAAAGATAAAGCGATCGCCCAGTTCCAAACTGAAGCATCCCCTTTTCCTAAATATCGATGATTAGCATAGCCAACCCAACCACTTAGTCCTAAACCTTTTGTAATTCGCCAAAAGCCTTGAAACCCATAGGTATTAGCGATCGCTGCTCCAGCATTACTATTGGCAAGATTACTACCTACGGAAGGACCAAAGGAATTTCCAGATGGGCTAAAGGCATTACTATAGGTTAAGCCAAGGGTGAGATCCCGAGTCGGTTTAAATACAAGTTGTCCCAGAGCTTGATACTTACCACCAAATAAGCCATTACTTTGACTAGGGTTACTGGGATTAGAAGCAAAATAACCTAACTCCAAGGTTAGATTTGTCCCTAATTTCTGACTAATTGCCAAGCCACCGCCACCACCTGCGTATGAAAAGATCGCATTGCGGCGTGCAAAACGTGAAATTGCTCCTTCTCCAGAACTATCAAGGAATGGATTAAATTGGGATGTAAAGTTGATACCAAAAAATCCTTCAGCGTCTGTATAGGCATAAATAGTGGTGCTATCTCCAAGGGGAAAGCGATAGCGTAAAGTATCTAACTCAAACTGATTATTACTACTACCATCAAATACTAAACGTCCCTCATTTGTGAGCGTTGCACCTGAGTTCCTCCCACCCAATGGCACAACATTTCGCGCTTGCAGACGAACCCTTAGCAAATCTTTTCCTGTAAAGCTAGTGTCAAAACTAAGGCGGATGCGATTAGAAAAAGTTAGATTGCGATCAGTAATAGTTTCTCCTTTGGCGTTGTCTCCAGTAATCACCCCAGCGATCGCTAAAATAGCTTCCCCATTTAATTTAGTTATAGGTGAAAATTGTTGTGATTCTAGGGTAGTGGTTTTAGCTTCTAAAGTATCAATCCTGTCTTTAAGTCCAGCTAACTCGATCGCAAATTCTCCTTGCAATTTTTGTAATGCTGCTAGATCTTCTTGACTAACTTTATCTGCGAAACCTGATGTCAATAATTGATTAATATGATTAATACAAGCATTGAGCCCAGACGCAAATTCATAACGACTAAGAACACGGGTACCAAAATATTTATGGCTAGGATAACCTTCAAGACAACTATAGCGTTCGACAAGGGATTGTACTGCTACAAATACCCAGTCTGTGGGCTGCACATCCAATAGCTGAGAAACAGAAGTAACCTGAGTTTGAGAAGAATCTATCAACATTAACTCAAGTCCAGCATTTTCTTGAGCAGACACCCCTCCTGAGAACACTAGCCCTCCCAACCCTGTTACCAGCACTCTCCGTATCACTTGCCCCAAATTTAACATCGACTTTACTCCTTTATACTCCTCTACCTTAAGTACCACAGTTATTTAAGCTTTTCAATGTAGCGAATTATCGATCCCAGTTGAATTTAATTAATAAATCTTTTGCGTTTTTCTCGCATATCGGGCATCATTTCTAAGACTAGCGATCGTGTGAATTGATCTAAAACATTACTATATAAATTGCTATAAATGTAAAAATATGAAGCTAAAGCATCTATCCCTGAGCCTTTTGACTTTTTTTCTATGTATTTTAGGGGTATTCTGTACAGCCTCTTATCAAGCTCAGAATGTAGCTGCAACATTTCAAGCCCTAACCTCAGTTAAGGTTTGTACAAGTTCTAATTCTGGTAATCAATTATTAGTTCAATATGCCAAGAATAAGGGCATTTTTCAAAAGTATGGGCTAAATGTTGAGGTTATTTCTATTGAAAGTGGCACAGAAGCAGCCGTTGCAATGATCGCTAAGAGTGTGAATTTTTGCCAAATTGCTGGTAGTTCAGTCATAAATGCCGTGATCGCTGGTGAAGATTTAGTCATGATTGCTGGGATATTCAATCAATATCCCTATGCTTTTATATCTGTACCTAGTATTAAAACACCACAGGGATTAAAAGGGAAAGCAGTTGCTATTTCAAAATCTGGTTCATCCACAGATGCAGCCATACGCGCCGCTTTGAAATATCTAAAATTAAATCCTGATAAAGATGTGGAAATTGCGGCAGTCGGGGGAGAAGGAGAAAGACTACAAGCTATGGAAGCTGGACGAATTTCAGCCACCGTATTATCTTTTCCCCTAAGCCTTAAAGCAAAGAACAAAGGGTATCATACATTACTGGATATGACTACTTTAGACATACCCTATCAACATACTGTCATTGCCACAACCAGAAGCTATATCAAAGCAAATCCTCAAGTTACAGTTAATTTTATGAAAGCTATTGTGGAAGCGATCGCCACCATTAAGAAAGATAGAAAAGGGGCAATTGCTACACTTGTGCGGGCTAACAAATACGATCCAAAAGCTGATGCTGCCATCTTGGAAGAATGGTACGATACTACGATCCAAAAGAAAATTGCCAAAGTTCCTTATCCGACTCTCAAGGGGATTACAAAGATGTTAGGTGATGTTAAAGTTACTAATCCCCAAGCATCTAAATTTAAAGCTGAAGATACAGTCGATATTTCGATTTTGCGGAATTTAGAAAAAAGTGGTTTTATAAATAATTTATACAAACCTAAATAAAATATGGACTCAGTTATTAGATTTTTACCTAAAGTAGAAAACTACATAAAATATCGTTGGAATTTTGCACCTGAGGCAATCAATCGAATTTTTGATATAACGCAATTAACCTCAGATGCGATCGTTGCTGATATCGGTTCTGGTTCTGGGATGTTAGCTCAAGCCTTTGTGGAGCGAGTCAAGCAGATTTTTGCCATTGAGCCTAACTCTCAGATGAGAGCCGTAGCCGAGGAAAACCTAAAAATCTATCCATCTTTTGTTAGTATTGATGCTCTATCAGATGCTACTGGATTAATAGATAATTCAGTTGATTTAATTACCGTGGCTAGAGCAATTCACTGGTTCCCCAAATATAGTACCAAAGCGGAATTTCAAAGAATCCTAAAACCTCATGGCTGGTTGGCAATTATCAATACTCCTCATCTAGATCGAGAAATTTTGACAGCGAGCCAATCAATCAAAATCCCTGAGAATGGTTGGGATATTGCAGGTGATAAATCTAATGACAATTATCCAGATAAGCTTAAAGAGGCATTGGATTTTTATTATGATAGTCACAAATTTTTTAAGTTTGATATTCCAACTATCCAATCAGAAACGTGGGAATATTTTTTTGGTAGGCTTTGCTCTCAGTCTCCTTCTCCTGAGCCAGATCATCCTTTGTATAAAAATTTTGAGAAAGCAGCTAAAGAGGTTTTTAATCGATTTAGTGTGGATGGCGATCGCATAATAATTTCTGCTGCCACATGTGTTTATTTAGGACAAATGAGTAATTAAATATTTACAAATTATGATAGATACTTTTATAGGATTTTCCAAAGTTGAAGTTGAAGCATCTATTCCTGAGAGATTTGAAAAGATTGTTAACCATTATAGCGATCGCCAAGCTGTAAAAGGGAAGAATAGTATCCTTACTTATCGAGAGTTAAATCAATCAGTAAATCAACTAGCTCATGCAATTTTGGATAAGCGAGGACGGGGAGAGGAGCCGATTATTTTAATCTGCGATCATGATGTTGCCGTAATTATTGGAATAATGGGAATTTTAAAGACAGGCAAGGCATATGTTTCTCTCAATCCTGATACTCCACTAACAAGACTAAATTATATTTTAAAAGACCTAGAAGCCAAATTAATTATTACTGATAAACAGAATCTAACTCTAGTAAAACAGTTAGCTCAACATTCAGTAAGTATTATGAATGTGGATGAGATGGATCAAAGCTATCCTCAAGAGAACTTGAATATAGTGATCGCTCCTAATAGTTTATGTAATATTGTTTATACCTCTGGTTCCACTGGTCAGCCTAAGGGTGTAATGCGTGACTCTCGAATGATTCTTCATCGGGTGTATACTGACACAAATGATTTGCAGATTAAGGCTAGCGATCGCTTTACTATGCTCACGTCCAGTGCTTTTACATCATCCACCTCTGATATTTTTAACGCTCTACTCACTGGTGGTACCCTATGCGTTGGCAGTATTCTCGAACGAGGTTTGAATTGGTTAACTCAATGGCTAATTGATGAGAAAATTACTATTTTACGTCTTCCCGTAAGCCTATTTCAGCAATGGATTGAGACATTGACGGCAAAGGATCAATTTCCCGATTTACGCTATATTTCACCAGGAGGGAAATTTTATAAAAAAGATATAGAAAAGATTAAAAGGCACATATCTGATAGATGTTATGTAGTTCAAAAATTAGCAAGTTCTGAAACAAGTTTGATAACTAGATTAGTTATTAGTAGTCCTACTGAAATTAAGGGCAATAACGTGCCTGTGGGTTATGCGAAGGAAGGAAAGGATGTCTTTTTAGTAGATGATTCAGGAAAAAGACTTGGCTTTAATCAAATCGGTGAGATTACCGTCAAAAGTCGCTATATTTCTCAAGGTTATTGGCGGAACCCAGAGTTAACCAATAAAAAATTTTTGCCCACGACCGATGGTAGTGATGAACGCATTTATTTAACAGGTGATTTAGGGCGAATGCAGCCCGATGGATGCTTAGAATGGATACAACGCAAAGACTTCATGCTCAAAATTCGAGGTTATCGTGTAGAGCCTTCAGAAATTGAAGGTGCATTGCTAGATATTGAGGGAATTAGGCAAGCTGTGGTAGTAGGGGTTAGTGATTTATCAGGCGAAATTCGTCTTGCTGCTTATATCGTTCCTAAGCAAGGATTTACCCCTGAAATTAAATTAATTCGTGCAGCTCTAGTAGAGAAATTGCCAAGTTATATGATTCCCTCTAAGTTTGTGATTTTAGAGACTCTTCCTACTACTACAAATAGTAAAATAGATCGGAGTAAATTGCCTCCCATTGACTGGAGTCTTCCAGATGTCGATAACTCTTTTATGCCGCCGCGTAATTCTCTGGAAACAGAGATATTAGAAATTTGGGAGTCTGTTTTACAACTCTCTCGAATTAGCATAAATGATAATTTTATTGAGCTAGGAGGTAGCTCCATCCAAGCAATGCAAATTGTGTCTAGAGTCCTAGAGAAATTTTATATCAATCTTTCACCTAATCTTCTACTAGAGTCAGCAACAGTCGCAGCAATGGCAGATAAAATTATTCAATATCAAATTCAATTAACATCTGAGATAGATATAGAAAAAATGTTAGATGAAATTGAGCAATTACCTTAAAGAGTTCGAGAAATTACTTTATTATGCATCTAGATTCAATTAATCAACGACTTGCTAACCTATCACCTAAGAAGAGACAGATTTTAAGCGATCGCTTGAGTAAATTAGCAAATACTTCTAAACGGTTAATTGCACCCAGACCTATAGATTTTCCTTGCCTCGCATCTTTCGCTCAACAAAGGTTCTGGTTTGTTCAACAACTCTTCCCACAGAGTTCTGTTTACAATAATTCTAGAACTCTAAAATTTACTCAACCAGCTAATATTAAGGCTATTAATAAGGCATTGTACGCAATAATTGATCGCCATGAAGTATTGCGAACTACCTATAAGATGGAAGACGATGGCAAACTTTATCAAATTATTCATAGCGTAGACGCAATTAATATACCCATACCCATAATTGACCTAAGCGATCGCCATGAATATCTAGAAGCAGAAGTAAGAAAACACACTAATCAACCCTTCAATCTATCTTTTGATTTCCCTCTTCGTAACATTCTCTTTAAGTTAAATGGCGAAGAATATACTCTTCTGATTGTTATACATCATATTGCTAGCGATCGCTGGTCTTCGCAAATTTTCCTAACGGAACTAAATTACTTCTATGAAACTTTCCTGACCGATCAACCCTCTATTCTACCCGCTTTAAGCATCCAATATGCTGATTTTTCAATATGGCAAAGAACCCAATTTAGTCAAAATAAATTTCAAAAACAACTAGATTACTGGAAAGCAAAACTTAAAGATCAAGTATCAACTATTAATCTACCTACGGATTATCCTCGTCCCCATATTAGTAGTAATCAAGGGCAGAGTATATCGATCACTATCTCCAAACCTCTAACCAATGCCCTTAAAATTCTAAGTCAAAGTTCAGGTGTAACCCTATTCATTACCTTACTGACCGCTTTTAAGATTCTCCTGTATCGCTATAGTCATCAAACCGATATTACTGTTGGCACTCCTATTTCTGGAAGAAATAATTTAGAAACTGAACACTTAATTGGTTGCTTTCTCAATACTTTGCCTTTACGCACAAAAATATTAGAAACGCTATCATTTAAAGAATTATTGTCACAAGTTCGAGCTACTGTTTTAGAAGCGCAATCTCACCAAGAAATTCCTTTTGAGAAAGTCATAGAAGAGTTGAAAATTGAAAGGGATTTGAGTTATTCTCCCCTATTTCAAGTTCTCTTTAATTTTCATAATTTACCTAAAGTAGAGCAGAAAGCTTCCCAATCTTGGTTTAACATCAGCACTTTTGATTCTAGAACTACTGAATTTGATCTTGCCATAACCTTAAGAGAAATTGAATCGGAGCTAGTAGGAACATTTATATATAGCACTGATTTATTTAAGGATATAACTATTGCTGGCATGAAGAATCATTATGAGAACCTTCTGCAATCTATAGTTGATAATCCGGATCGCTCGATCTCCACTATTCCCTTTCTGACATTTTCTGAGCAAGTCAAAATTCTCAAACAATGGAATGATACATTTGCGGAATATCCCCACGATAAATGCATTCATCAACTATTTGAGGAACAAGTAGAAAGAACACCTAAAAACATCGCTGTAGTTTTTGAAGATCAAGAAATCACCTATAGAGAACTAAATAATCGGGCAAATCAACTTGCTTGCCACCTCCAAACTTTAGGCGTAAAACCAGAGGTATTAGTGGGAATTTGTGTGGAGCGCTCTATAGAAATGATCGTAGGTTTATTAGGCATATTAAAAGCTGGGGGCGCTTATGTTCCATTAGATCCAGCTTATCCTCAGGAACGATTAGACTATTTAGTTAAAGATGCACAGCTAGATAATCCAATCGTTAGTCAAACCAATCTCACTTTTAAGTTTGCATCATGTACTAACATTGTTGATCTTGAACGAGATCAAAAGATGATCGCTCAACAAAGCACCCAAAATTTAAAGAGTGATATAACCTCTGAAAATTTAGCCTATGTTATCTATACTTCAGGTTCGACTGGAAATCCTAAAGGGGTACAAATCCGACATAGTAATGTAGTCAATCTTCTATCAAATATCTGCCCAAAACTTAATTTGACCTGCGAAGACACAGTATGCACATTAACAACCATTGCTTTTGATGTTGCTGTATCAGAAATATTTTTAACTCTTATGATTGGTGCTAGGCTTCGTATAGTTAGCTCGGAAGTCGCTAAGGATGGTTATCAACTGGCTGAGGTAATTCGGCGATCACCGATAACTTTTATGATTTCTACCCCAGCTACTTGGCAAATGCTTTTGACTGTCGGATGGCAAGGCAGCAATCAACTTAAGGTTATTGTCACGGGAGAAGCTTTATCCCAAGAATTGGCTAGTCGTCTCCTTCCCAAAACCAAGGAACTATGGAATCTATATGGACCGACCGAAACTACGATTTGGTCATCTTTCTACCTTGTAAAATCAAGTACAAAAAGTCCACCAATAGGTCGTCCGCTTCCTAATGTAACAGCCTATATTCTCGATGCTTACTTGCAGCCAGTTCCCATCGGTGTGCTTGGAGAGTTACATATTGGTGGACATGGACTAGCAAGAGGTTATTTGAATCGCCCTGAATTAACCAATCAGAAGTTTATTGCTAATCCGTTTGGAGAAGGGAAAGTATATAAAACAGGTGACTTAGCTCGTTATATGCCCGATGGTAATATTGAGTTTATTGGACGTATAGACAATCAAGTAAAGATTCGGGGTTTTAGAATTGAACTAGGAGAGATTGAAGCAGTTCTTAGTAAACATCCAGATATTATCAATGCTGTGGCGATCGCCCGTGAAGATATTCCAGGAGACAAACGAATCGTTGCTTATGTAGTGTCACAAGTGACATTAAGTCAAAGGGAATTACGCGAATTTCTAAAACAAAAGCTACCCGAATACATGATTCCCTCCACATTTGTCATCCTAGAGCAGTTGCCCTTGACTCCCAGTGGCAAGATTGATCGCCGAGCCTTACCAAAACCAGAAATATCGAGAGAAACAGAATTTAGTCCACCCTCTAACCGCACAGAAGAAATCATCACCTCAATTTGGAGTGAAGTACTTGGAATCCCCGAAGTAGATCGCAGAGATAACTTCTTTGAAATTGGGGGACATTCCCTTTTAGCGACACAGGTGATTTCCCGATTACAAATAGCTCTCAAACAAGAAATTAGCATTCGTAGTTTGTTTGAACATCCTACCCCAGTCCAATTAGCTGAAGCGATCGAGCAGAAATATCATCTAGAAACCACTTTAACTATCATTGAACCTCTCAAAAACCGAGAGAACCTACCCTTGTCTTTTGCTCAATTTCGGATGTGGTTTCTCTATCAATTAGAAGGAGAAAGTGCAACATACAACGTACCATTAGTCTTAAAGTTAGAAGGTAACCTAAATATAAAATCTCTTGAAAAAGCTTTTCAGACCATTGTAGACAGGCACGAGATTTTTCGCACAAGTTTTAACACAATAGATGGTTCACCCGTACAAATTATTGCTCCTTCTTTACAAGTTACTCTATCAGTAATTGATTTAACAGAATTAGCTGAACTCTCAGTCCAAAAACAAGTGGAAGAGTTAGCCCACGCCGAATCAAATCATACATTTAAGTTAACCGTTAGTCCTTTGTTCAGAGCCAAAATATTAAAGCTCAAGGAAAACAGCCATATTTTATTAATGAACTTTCATCACATCATTATCGATGGCTGGTCAATGGGAATATTAAGAAGTGAGTTATCAATTCTTTATCAAAACTTTATTGATGGAGAATCTGTCTCATTAGCTCCTTTACCTATACAATACGCAGACTTTTCCTATTGGCAAAAAAATTGGTTGCAAGGGGAAGTTTTAACTCAGCAACTATCCTATTGGAAACAGCAATTAGCAAATATTCCTGCTATCTTAGAATTGCCTACAGATAGACCTCGTCCGAATGTCCAGACCTATAGAGGAAAAAGCCAGAAAATCAAATTATCAGCAGAAGTAAGTCAACGACTAAGAGACTTAAGTCAAGAATCAGGCGTGACCTTATTTATGACATTACTATCGGCTTTTGGAATCTTATTATCTCGTTACAGTCATCAAGAAAATATAGTAATCGGCTCGCCGATCGCCAATCGTAATCGACAGGAAACTGAGAAGTTAATAGGATTTTTTGCTAATACTTTAGCATTGAAAATTAGTATCAAAAATAATCCGAGTTTTAAAGAACTATTAAAATCCGTAAAGGAAGTTTGTTTGGATGCTTACAGTCATCAAGACTTACCCTATGAGAAGTTAGTTGAGGAACTAAAGCCAGAGAGAAGCCTAAGTCATGCGCCTGTTTTTCAAGTAATGTTTATTTTACAAAATACTCCCCAAGAAACTCTCACATTACCTGACCTAACATTGCAATCAATCGAGTTAAAGAGTCAAACTTCCAAATTTGATATATCTCTATCTTTAACGGAATCTCGTGCTGGAATAATGGGAACGTGGGAATACAATACAGATCTATTTGATGATACTACTATCGAAGGGATGAGCAGTCATTTTCAGGTATTGTTAGCTGGAATTATAGCTGAGCCAGATTTGCAAGTTAAAAAGTTGCCAATCCTCACAGAACAGGAAAAACATCAATTATTAATTGAATGGAATGATACAAGTAAGGAATATCCCCATGATAAATGTATTCATCAGCTATTTGAGGAACAGGTAGAAAGAACACCTGAAAATATCGCCGTAGTTTTTGAAGATCAGCAAATTACCTATAGAGAACTAAATAATCGGGTAAATCAGCTTGGTCACTATTTCCAAACTTTAGGAGTAAAACCAGAAATATTGGTGGGAATTTGTGTGGAGCGCTCTATAGAAATGATCGTAGGTTTATTAGGCATATTAAAAGCTGGTGGTGCTTATGTTCCCTTAGATCCAAATTATCCAAAGGAGCGGTTACAATTTATTCTAGATGATATTCAAACACCATTTTTACTCACTCAACATTCATTATTAGGGAATCTATCCTTAGATAAGTTTCAGGTTATTTATCTTGATACAGATCTAGAAGAAATCAACGGTGAAGACCAAGACAATCCTAATTGCGGCACGATTCCTACGGATCTAGCCTATATTATTTACACATCTGGTTCCACAGGCAAGCCCAAAGGAGTCTGCACAATCCATCGCAGCGTTGTTCGGTTAGTCAAGGGTATTGATTATGTAAATTTAAATTCATTACAAACCTTCCTGCAACTTGCCCCACTTGCTTTCGATGCCTCCACATTTGAGATTTGGGGCAGCTTGCTTAATGGATCTCGGTTAGTTATTTTTCCACCCCATGCTCCCAGCCTCCAGAAATTAGGACAGGTTATCCAGCAGCATCAAATTTCAACCCTCTGGCTCACATCTGGACTATTTAATTTAATGGTAGATAATCATATTGAGGATTTAAAGCCTATACGTCAACTCTTAGCTGGCGGTGATGTTCTATCTATTCCCCATGTTCAAAAAGCTTTATCAACTTTAAAAAACTGTCATCTAATTAATGGTTATGGTCCAACAGAAGGCACGACTTTCACCTGTACCCATCTAATTTCAGAAACCACCCATTTTAGAAGCTCTGTACCTATAGGAAGACCAATTTCAAACACCCAAGTTTACATTCTTGACCGCTATATGCAACTAGTTCCTATCGGAGTGTCAGGTGAACTCTACATTGGCGGTGATGGATTGGCTAGAAGTTATCTTAACCAACCTGAATTAACGGCTGAGAAGTTTATTGCTAATCCTTTTGGTAATGGGAAATTATATAAATCGGGAGATGTAGCTCGTTACCTGCCCGATGGTAATATTGAGTTTATTGGACGTATAGACAATCAAGTAAAGATTCGAGGTTTTAGAATTGAGCTAGGAGAGATTGAAGCAGTTCTTAGTAAACATCCAGATATTATCAATGCTGTGGCGATCGCCCGTGAAGATATTCCAGGAGACAAACGAATCGTTGCTTATATTGTGTCGCAAGTGACGTTAACTAATAATAAATTACGCAATTTTTTGAAAGGTCAGCTACCAGAATACATGACGCCATCTGCCTTTGTGTTCTTAGATCAATTCCCCCTAAATGCCAATGGCAAGGTCGATCGTAGTGCGCTACCCAATCCACAGTCATCTATGACAACCAATAACTTTATTCCTCCTCGCGATCGCACAGAACAGCAATTAGCAACAATCTGGGAGAAACATTTAAATCACCATCCCATTAGTATTAACGATAACTTCTTTGATTTAGGTGGACATTCTTTACTTTCTATCCGTTTGGTATTAGACATAGAAAAAGCTTTTAACTGCACTCTACCATTAATGTCATTTTTCAAACTCAGTACCATAGAAGAACTTGCTTTATGGCTCCGTCGACATGAACAAGAGACAATGGAAATTCCATCAGGACTGACTTTAAAATATTATCGAGATTTACTTGCCCACAGTGCTGGTCGCCAAGGAAATCATATAGGTAGAAGAGGGTTAATTGTAGAAGTAATGCCCAATATTGATAATGCCTATGGGACTAACTCTCAACCTTTTGTTTGGATTGGGGATATAAAAGTTGCCAAGAATTTGCGGCTTCAGCAACCAATATACGTTATGCCAACCTTTAGTCACCAAACCCTTGTAGATTCTCAAGAAGAATATATTGAGATTGAGGCAATTGCTTCACTTTTAGTAGATGAATTACTGACAGTACATACCTCTGATTCATTTATGTTGGGGGGCTATTGTTTTGAGGGATTAATCGCAATAGAAATGGCAAATCAACTAAAAAAACGTAGAAAAGAAATAACTCTCCTAGTCCTTCTTGAAACATATCCGAAACCCTCAATTTTGTATAAATTATGCGAGCGGCTTGATCAATTTATATCAATTATCAAACTTCTTTTACTTCTATCCATTGATGATAAATGGCACTATCTCATTGATAGGATTAATAAATACCTAAATCCTAAAGTTCAATCTAAACCAACTATAGCAAATCCATCAATAG
Organism: Synechococcus sp. PCC 7502; assembly: GCF_000317085.1. NCBI lineage: Bacteria > Bacillati > Cyanobacteriota > Cyanophyceae > Pseudanabaenales > Pseudanabaenaceae > Pseudanabaenococcus > Pseudanabaenococcus habilitatus. Next base: position 2,935,607 of record NC_019702.1, on the reverse strand, counting down.
CTGATATGGGTTCAAAAATCTATAATCGTAGACCTTATAATGACAGAGTACTATTATTTATGGGAACAAGAAAAATTCGATTTATTGTAAAAGAGAATCCGCTATTCTGTTCCGATTTTTCATGGCTATTTCCATACTACGGATGGGAAAGATTATTAAAAGGAGATGTTACAGTTATTAAGATTCCCTGTGGACATGATATTATTTCTCAACCCAATATTGAATATTTAAGTCCTATTCTCGATCAAAAAATTATGGAAATATGCAATGAATCTACATAGATCCAATGGCATTTTCCTTAGTCAGCCAGATATTTGACTCCATCGGTGATTAAGATGTTGAGGTATCGGTAATGTTGTTCTGTGCCGTAGAATTGTTGCAAATCCGATTGGGTAATCATTTAGCTACTCCTTATCTTTGCTTAACCCGCAGGACTGATGGCAAGGACTAGGTTGGATTTTCTGAGTTTGGAATAGTTTTTAATCTTGAGTTGCTTTGCCCATGCTTTCAGGTATTTGATGGTAAGGTATTTTCGTGGTAATAGGTCGATCATCCATTTGGGTTTATAGTTTGGGAATTTAATTGGTATAACTGGGTTAAGTAATAGTTGATCTTTCAAAATAACTTTCCTCTCTTCAGTTAAAGATTGGAATAGATTGGCTATTAGTTGTAGTCCGTCAATTAGAATTATGGTTGCTAGGGCGATCGCTAACAATGCAGTAATACCAAACTTTAAATACGAGCTACAGATAAAGCCTCTAAAATATAATCCCACCCAACAATCGAAGCAATTACCTCCTGAGTCATAACTTCTAACCTTTCCCGCATTAATGCACGCAACTGGTCAAGATCTTTTGGCAGTTTCCACCTCAACCCTAATTTGAAATGCTGCCACACTCTTTCAATGGGATTAGTCTCAGGTGCATGGGCAGGCTGAAATAGCAAAATAATATTTTTAGGAATCTTTAACCGTTTTGCTCTGTGTGCTCCTGCTTGATCCACTTGCATAACGATGATGTCACCTTGAAAATATGCGCTTACTAAGTTCAGAAATACTTGGAAGCATTCACTATTAAGGTGAGTAAATTCATAGAAAAAGCTTTCCCCTGTTGATGGTTCTACAATTCGATAGAGGTAAGTTGCCTTAAACTGCCACTGAACTTTACCTTTGGGTTTGACTCCTCTTGCTGTGATCTTCCTTCCACTAATTGTCTTTAACCCAATTCGTGTTTCATCTTGACAAAAGAATCTCACTTTGCCATTTAGTCCGATTATATTAATGCCGAACCAAACAATCATGCTTATAGAGCCTGTTTCATATCTCATGAGTAGCAATTCTTTTTAGCATCAAACGAATAAAGCAAAGATTGAGTTTAGCTGTAGCATTAACGAGAGTTCTCTCAAAGTTCTTAACTAAGATTTTGCATCTTTCAACCCAAGCATTTGACCTTTCAATTACCCACCTTGTCGGCACAACTACAAACCCAGACAGACCTTTTTCTGCCTTCTGTTGCTTTGATACCTTAGGAGAAATTTCAAACCTAATCTTAGTCATAATCTCAGGATAAACCTTCTGTAAATCAGTCGTCAATTTTTCGATATGATAACCACTATCCAGCAATATCGTAGTTAGGGTAATGTCATCTGGCTTCGATTTGAAGTAATCAATGTTAAACGTTAACATCTCAATCAGTCCTTGGTCATCTGATACATTTGCTCTTGTTAAATAGGTGAAAAAAGGAAATCCCAGTATGTCAACGGCTAAATGTCTTTTGATCCCGTTAGTTGCTTTGTAGGAGCAGAAGCCCTTGGATTCTATACTTGCATTACAAGTATTTTTCACTGCTTGTGAGTCAATGATGATTAAAGTTGTCCATTTTGATTTTTTTTGACTGTTCACGGGCTGTTGAATGCAAAGCTTCCATAATCGCAGTAAATGTACCTGTATCTTTCCACTCCTTGTAGTATCGATACACTGTAGAGAATGGTGGTAAGTCTCGGGGCATATCTCGCCAATTACAACCGTTTTTGAGTTGGTAGAGTATGCCGTCTAAAATTTGTCTTTTTGTCCAAGTTGGCGGTCTAGTTTGCTTTTTCTTTGGGAGCAATGGTTCTATAATTTCCCATTCTTTATCTGTTAGGCTACTTGAGTATGGATTTAGCATTTTCTAAGTATCATACATCTTGCTCATAATAGATATGAAACAGGCTCTATAAATCCCTTCTGATTATCTGGACTTTTACTTACTTCCCAGACCCAATTAAAGTTTTCTTTAACCCAATCTGTCATCTCTGCTCCAGAATATCCTTTATCTACTAATATCTTTTTTAGTCTTGTCAATGGATATTTTAAGCTTTCTAATAGTAACTTTGCACTGGCTCGTTCTCCAATGTCAGCAGTGTGTACAACCACTCCTACTAATAATCCCAGAGTATCTACGATAATATGCCGTTTTCTACCCTTGATTTTTTTGCCTCCATCAAAACCTCAGCTCCCTGCACTTTCCGTTGTCTTCATCGTTTGACTATGTAGACTTGCCAAACTTGCTGTTGCTTCTCTTCCATCCTCTATCCTTACTCGTTCACTTAATTTCTGATTTATCTCTACCATTAACCGGATGAATGTCCATCTTCGGAAGTAGAAATATACGGTTAATCATGCGGTAAGTTTTTCCATGTACAGCCATTTTTGAATATGTAGAAAATACCATTCACGACTTCTCGCTTATCTACAATTACTGGTCTATCTAGCTTTGATGGGGTTAGTAGCATTCCTCCAATTATTTCCCATTCCTGATCTGTTAAATCACTGTCGTAGCTTTGGCGCATTTTTTATTACTAATATTTTTTCTTTACTAAGTATATATGCTTTATTAAATGGGTTCTTAAGTAGGCTCTAAAAGATTTAGATAAAACTTGGGGATTCCTGAAGAGAGTGCAGGCGGTGATAAATACCATTTTGGGCTAGAAGTGCCTGATGGCTTCCCACTTCTGCAATTTTGCCCTGATCTAGTACCACAATTTTATCAGCCTCCCGCACTGTACTCAGGCGATGGGCAATAATAATCATGGTTCTTGTCCCTTGTAATTGGCTCATTGCTAGCTGAATTGCTCGTTCGGATTCATAATCTAAACTTGACGTTGCCTCATCAAAGATCAAAACATCTGGCTCCACTAATAAAGCCCTAGCAATTCCTAGTCTTTGTCTTTGTCCTCCCGACATTCTAACTCCTCTCTCGCCAACTATGGTGTTATATCCTTGGGGCAGAAGACGGATAAATTCATCTACTTTAGCAATACGGCAGGCTGCTTCTATCTGTTCGGAATTGGCGTTACGATTGCCATAGATAAGATTTTCATAGAGGCTACCATTAAAAACATCTACTTCTTGATGCACGATCGCCAAGCGTTTACGATAACCTGAAATATTTAAGTTCCGAATATCTTCGCCATCCATCAAAATCCGACCATGACTTGGTTCAAAATAACGGAAGAGAAGTTTAACTAAAGTCGATTTCCCTGAACCCGATCGCCCCACCAATGCCACCGTTTGATAAGGCTCAATTAATAGTTGAATATTCTGTAAAACGGGATTTTTGGGATCATAACTAAAGCTGATATTAGAAAACTCCACCTTGCCAGTAAAGTTATAGGTTTTAGCACGATCAATTCCCGCAATGCCAATACTGTCGGATTCTCTGCCCACAGGTAAATGCATAAACTCATGGAATCTCAACATAGAAGCATAGCGGCGGGCAAAAACTTCGCCTAAGTTACTAATCGGTTCCAATTCCGAATAAGCCATGCTCGAAACTGTAAGGGTGGTAATGAAATGCCCGATAGATATTTGTCCTTGTACCGTAGCAATGAGACTAAGTGCCAACACTAAAAATACGCAACTCTGAACAAAAGTGCGCTGTTGTGTGCCTAATCTAACATAGCCAAGGTGAATATCATACAAAACCACCTTTAATTCTCGGTCTAGGCGATCGCTTTGACGTTTCATTTCCGAGGCTTCACTGGCAAAAGCTTTAACGGTTTTAATATTAGTAATAATTTCTGAAGTTCGACTTTCCGTATTCTCTTGATGTTTGTCTAAAATTTTTTCTTTATCGGTTAAGCGTTTGAGATTGCGAAAACTGAAATTAAGAATAAACAAAAAGGAAATCAAAAAGAAGATGGCAATCTGCCAATCAATCAACAAAATCATCACAAAGATCCCCAAAACTCGGCACAGCTTAGGAATCATTTGCCCTGCAATTTCTGGATATGTCCAAGTCAGATTAGATATGCCCCGAGCCACTCTACCCGCAATTCGCCCTGGGTTATTTTCATCATAAAATTCCAAGGGTAAAGTTAGAACTTTTGCTAAAGCCTTTTGACTTCCATCTCGTCTCGCTCTTAGGGCAATTCCCCAGTGAAACCATGCTCCAATCCAAGGCTGAATCGGTGCCCGTAGTACGGATACCACAAAAATGATGCCTAATAAAACACCTAACGCTAGAGGTTTATCCTCAATTAATCCTGTCACTGTAGATGCCGTCACCACCATATTTTGGATTAACTGATCTGGGGGTTGCTCAGATAAGACATTCAGGATTTGTCCAATCGTATAGGGAACGATAAGATCAATAACTTCAAATAAACTGGAGGCGGTAATGCTAAAAATCGCCGCCCCTCGATAGGCGCGAAAATAATTTAAAATATCCAACATTTTTGCCATTGGCTTAGTCTTGATCCTATTCAAAAATATCGGTGAGTTTAATTTCTAAATCTGGCACCACTGCCGAAGTGATCCTATCCTCACCTGTTAAAATTAGTTCTTCGTAAAATCCATCTACTAGTGTTAAAAGAGTTACTTTTTTTAGTTCGGGATCGACAATCCAATACTCTAAAATTCCCCTAGCCGCATATTCTGATCGCTTATACCGATAATCTCGATCGCTATTTTCTTTCCCTGGTGATACTACTTCAATGGCAACTAAGGGGGCGGGCATATCGTGCCTTATGGTGCCTTGACTTTTACCTCTTAAAGCTTTTACGCATTCATCTCCTAGGATCATAAGATCGGGTATTCTCACTGTTGCTCTCCATCCCGAGACTTCCAGCATAATATCTTTATGGGCCAATTGGATTGCTGGTACAAATCTTGCTAATTGGATCAGAATTTTTATGGCAAAACTGCAATTTTCATAGGATTCAGGCGGCATTGCTACTAATTCTCCATCCACTAATTCATAACGAGTATCGGTTCCATCATCGTAGGCATAGAATTCTTCTAGGGTTAAATATTTTGGGGTAGAGATAGTTTGAATCATGACAATTACCGCCTAAAATTTGATCTCTTGTTACTACTCTTACTATTCTGACCGATCGCACAGGCAGAGTTGTAAGCTTTTTGGTTAACTTTTACGGAATGATCTAAATCTAGAATCGGGGCAGGATAATCTTTGCCAATCCGAATTTGCGATCGCTCTTGTTCAATTTCTAATAATTTCCACGGTGTATGAACTTTAACGGTTGGCACTGATTGCAATGCGGGCAGCCAATGCTTTACATATTTACCCTCGGGATCATAATCCTGGGACTGCTTCAGAATATTGAAATAGCGAAATCCCCTCGCATCATTTCCCACCCCAGCCGTATAGTTCCAGTTGCCCCAGTTACTACACACATCATAATCAATCAGCATCGACTCAAACCATTCTGCGCCAAGTTGCCAATTAATTCCCATATTTTTAGTTAAAAAACTCGCCACATTTTGTCGTCCTCGGTTGGACATAAACCCTGTGGCTGCTAACTCTTGCATATTGGCATCAATTAACGGAAATCCAGTTTTTCCCATCTGCCATAATTTAAATTTATCTAAATCCTCTGACCAAGGTAGATTTATACCCTGTAAACCTGAAACTTTGAATATTCTGTTCCCATGCTTGGTTGCTATAAACCGAAAGTAATCTCGCCACAACAGTTCAAAAACTAGCCAATAGGTAGAATCATTCTTGATACGCTCCTGTTCATACTTCTGGATTTGGGCATAGATATAACGAGGACTAATGCAGCCTAAAGCTAGCCAAGGTGAAAACTTAGAAGAATAATTACCCCCTAGCATGGCATTGCGGGTTTCTTTGTAGGTAGCGATAAGGTCACTTTGCCAAAAATAATAATCCAATCTCTCTAATGCTTGGGTTTCCCCACCTATAAATTTAATTACCGCCCTTGGATCAGCGATCGCAGGCTCTAAACCTAATTCCTCTAAAGTTGGCATCTCGCCTATTTCTAAATCTTGCAGTGATGGTAAATACGTTGGAATCGGGACGCAGGGGTTAACTGTGCAAAATTTTTCAACTTCTTTACGAAAACTGGTAAATAGTTCTGGCAAACGGTCAATGGCAAAAGGTAGAGCATCTGGGTGATAAAGCGTATTTCCCCAAAAGGATTCCGACTTTATACTGATTTTTTTGAGATTATCAATTAACTTTGCCTCAACCTTAATTTCTTCAGAAGTTACCTCTGCATGGAAATAAACATCCGTAGCTTGAATTTGGGCTGCTAATTCTGGGATTACTAACTCTGGTAAACCTTGACGAATAATGAGATTACTGCCTAGAGATATAAATTTATTTCTTAAATCCGTTAAACTTTCTAGTAAAAATTTGGCTCTAAATGATCCTGTTTTAGGAAATCCAAAGCTTGTTTGGGCAAAGTGTCTTGGATCAATACAATAAATCGGAATAATTTGTGCCTTAGTTTGAATCGCTCTATATAATGCTTCGTGGTCATGGGATCGCAAGTCATTCCGAAACCACACAATTATTTTTTTTGACATTTGTTTTTTGCAATTCAAAGAAATTTGAGACAAACTACAGAAATCCAAATAGGAGTAATATCAGAATAACAATTATTCCTAATCAGGTGGTCTATGCTGACTGTTACTGATCCCATCACCCAAAAACTGAATTTTGATAAATTTATTAAACAATGTTCTGATGAAGGTCGCTATGAGTTAGTAAATGGAGAAATTATTGAGGTGAGGTCTGGACTAAATGATTAGTGATGATGATATTGGCGAAGCTGGGTTAACGCCACATAATCATCATTAATAATTTCATCAATAAGTTTCTGGCGATCAGGCATGGTTTTTTGATAACCGATCACAGATTTAGGTGTTGGAAAATGTGTAATGATTTCTGAATTACCACGTTCCAAGTCCCAAAAATAATGCAAATTACCATTAGAAAGAATTACAAAACGGCATTTCTGAGACTGGGCATATTGACGCGCGTGTTCCTTCCCCACAAGAGGATGAATGTCTCCAGCCTTTGCTTCTAAAACAATAAATGGAAATCCCTTTTCATTCAAGAGCAGAAAATTAATAAAGTCCTTACTCGTCCTTTCAAAGTTCTCCCCAAACTCATCCAAATCCGATGACGTACGCTTTACACCAGCCTCAAGGCATATATTCGTTGAATTACCCCCTTCCGCAAAAAAACGCCAGCCTGCCATTTCAAACAATTTGTTGATTTTGATTCTGGCTGTAGCTTCATTATTTCCCATTTAGATTCTCAGTATCAGTTGATATGCAAGTAGTACGATAACAAGCCCCATAATTCGAGCTTTAGCATCAGAAATACTCTTTGCTGAAGTACAAATATTAAGTTTGCAAAATTTCTCGTCTCTAAGGGCATCGACCTAAAATTACATATGAAGTGTTATTGGCACTATATTAGCTAAAACCTAACAACATAGCGATCGCTACTATCGAAAGTAAAGCCTGCTTATGCTTAGAGTGCTTTATAGCTTTTTGCGATCACAACACTCCAACAAACTATAGACTCAGATTCTTTTTTGGGCGTTGCAGAGTTTAGTATGAACCAAATATTGTTTAAAGGCTAGGAATAATATCCAGCATAAGCTTTAATTTCTAGGGTTTGTATATTTCATACCTATATCTGCAACGCCCTTTTTTGTTAATCTGATACTTTTAAGCCATTGATATTTACGAAATAGGTTCAATTCTTTCCCAAATGCGATCGCAAAAGAATGCAGAGCGAATTATCCAACCTAATTTGTCTCTAAAGCTAAGTCTTCTTCTTTCCAAAGGTGGATCGAGGAAATCTAAACACATTAAAATTGTCGATAAAATTATGCCGACTATTCCTGCTATTACAGGCGCTATAGGAGTGATCGCTATACTAAATAAGAATGCTAATAAGCTACATATCCCTATCAAAGCTAATTTTTTACCTCAAACAATAAGGCTCTAAAAACATCGGAGATTGTCCTGCCAAAACTAAAAGTCTCTTCTGTGGGTAAATTATTAACTTTCAGCTTTTCAACTTGTTCGGCTAGCTGACCGTACCAATGTGAGCCTATGATTACACCTATTTGCACGATCAATAGTCCAACTAATATCAATATGCTTAAGCCAAAGATAAAATGGAGGATACCAGATAGAACAGGGCAAATTTATGATCGCTGTATCTATCCACTGCAACCCAGGAATTAGTAAACCAAAGTACAGAGCTATACCGACAAAAACATTAATCAAAATTGGAATGGTGATATAGCCCCATAGAGACGGATTATTTTTCAAAAAGTTAAATGCTTGAAAATGATAACTAATTCCCATTTAAGTTACTCATATTCTTGATTGGTTAATATTACCCTTTGTTCCTCAAGATATTCTCGGCATTTACCAGTTAAACCCATACCCTCTTCATAGAGTTCCAGTAAAAATGCGACGGAACGCATAGGGGGTTACGTCTTGACATACATAAATGTATATCCCCACACTTCGATGATGAACAGTGCAGGGACAAATATTATCGGTTAGTCTAGATCGAAGCGATCGGCATTCATTACCTTTGTCCAAGCTGCCACGAAGTCCTGCACAAACTTTTCTTGGTTATCATCCTGTGCATAGACTTCGGCATAGGCACGCAGGATTGAATTGGAGCCGAAGACGAGATCTACCCTTGTCGCCGTCCATTTGACCTGATCCGTCTTGCGATCGCGGATTTCATATAGGTTCTTACCGACTGGCTTCCATAGGTAGTTCATGTCCGTCAGGTTCACAAAGAAATCGTTAGTTAAGAGACCTTCGCGATCGGTGAACACACCATGCTTAGTGGCACCATAATTGGTATTCAAAACGCGCAGACCACCAACCAGCACCGTCATCTCAGGCGCAGTTAACCCCATCAGTTGCGTGCGATCGAGCATCAGCTCTTCAGGTTTGACGGCATAGTCCTGCTTTAGCCAGTTACGATAGCCATCGTGGATAGGTTCAAGAGGTTCAAACGATTCGGCATCGGTCAACTCATTAGTTGTGTCACCACGACCAGGGAAGAAGGGAACGGTAATATCAAAACCAGCAGCCTTGGCAGCCTGCTCGATACCTATATTACCCGCCAGCACAATAACATCTGCAACGCTAGCATTAGTATCCGCCACGATGCCTTCTAGGATAGCTAAAACCTTGGAGAGACGAATAGGCTCGTTGCCTTCCCAATCTTTCTGCGGAGCAAGGCGGATACGTGCCCCGTTTGCTCCTCCACGCTTGTCCGAGCCTCGAAACGTTCTGGCGCTGTCCCAAGCAGTACACACCATTTCGCTAATGCTCAAACCGCTAGCTGCAATCCTATCCTTCACAGACTGTACATCATAGTTGGTGTTTCCAGCAGGAATCGGATCTTGCCAGATTAGGTCTTCTTGAGGCACATCAGGACCAATGTAACGAGTCTTTGGTCCCAAATCTCGATGGGTCAGTTTGAACCAAGCTCGCGCAAAAACATCCGCGAAGTAGTCAGGGTCATGGTAGAACCGCTCGGAAATCTTGCGATATTCGGAATCCATCTTCATAGCCATGTCGGCATCGGTCATGACCAAGTTGCGGCGGATCGTGGGATCTTCGACATCAAGGGGTTTGTCTTCTTCCTTGGGGTTGATGGGTTCCCATTGCCACGCACCAGCAGGACTTTTTTTCAACTCCCAGTCATAATTGAGCAACATATGGAAATAGCCGTTGTCCCATTGGGTGGGATGCGTCGTCCATGCACCTTCAATACCACTGGTTACGGTGTCGCGACCAATGCCACGATGGGTCTTGTTGTTCCAACCTAATCCCTGTTCTTCGAGTTCTGCGGCTTCAGGTTCTGTACTGAGCAACGCAGCATCGCCATTACCGTGGCATTTGCCCACCGTGTGACCACCAGCAGTAAGGGCAACAGTTTCCTCGTCATTCATCGCCATTCGGGCAAAAGTCACCCGTATATCATGGGCAGTCTTGAGGGGATCGGGATTGCCGTCTACGCCTTCGGGGTTGACGTAAATCAGCCCCATCATCACTGCGGCTAATGGATTTGCCAGATCTCGTTCACCAGAATAGCGACTGTGGGGATTGTTGCTGGGGGCTAGCCATTCCTTTTCAGATCCCCAGTAGATATCTTTTTCGGGATGCCAGATATCTTCCCTGCCAAAGGCAAAGCCGAAGGTCTTTAGTCCCATAGATTCATAGGCAATCGTACCTGCGTAGGCAATTAAATCCGCCCAACTGATCTGGTTGCCATATTTCTTCTTGGTAGACCAGAGCAAACGACGAGCCTTGTCTAGGTTTGTATTGTCTGGCCAAGAGTTGAGGGGTGCAAACCGTTGATTGCCAGTCCCTGCTCCGCCACGACCATCCGCTATCCGATAGGTACCTGCTGCGTGCCAAGTCAGGCGGATCATCAGCCCACCATAGTGACCCCAGTCCGCTGGCCACCACTCTTGGCTGTCCGTCATCAGGGCGTACAAATCTTGTTTGAGCGCGGCTACATCAAGTTTCTTAACTTCTTCTCGATAGTTGAAGTTTGCTCCCATCGGATTAACCTTGCTATCGTGCTGATGCAAAATATCGAAATTGAGCGCTTTAGGCCACCATTCCATGTTCGATGTGCTAGTCGTTGTAACACCACCATGCATCACTGGGCATTTGCCACTGATGGCTGCCGTATTGTCATTCATCTTCTATTTTCTCTCGTGAGTTGGTATAGATATATCTTCTATATGAACAGCACAATATGTTTACTCAAAGCGACCACTTTGGATTACAACCAGTTTGTTCAAAACACATATCTATAAAATTATACGAAATCTTTCTAGCTACCATAACAAATTGGGGTATTTTATAGACAGCACCTCATCATATTAAAACTCTCGATCAAAATATTCATAGTTAGAAAAAATCAAACAGCTTATAGGAAGTTTTTTGAGACTCGTTAATACTGCCCCTGAGACTATCATCAAATAACTGTTCTAAATATAAAAGTTGAGTCACTGCCAGAATATAAAACTTGGATCTTTCCAACCCCCCCCAAGGAAGGACTTGATATTTGCTAACAAATCACACAATCGCTGAAACCCATTTGATTCGTTGCATAGTGAGAATGACTGAAATTTATGCAGTGTTATTATCTTTATTGTAAATAAGAGGTGAAGATCATGAAATTACGCAAGCTTGGTAATCAAGGATTAACAGTTTCAGAACTAGGTTTGGGCTGCATGGGCATGTCTGATTTTTATGCTGGTCGAGATGATCAAGAAGCGATCGCTACAATTCACCTTGCACTTGATTTAGGGGTTAATTTTCTGGATACTGCCGATATGTATGGCCCTTTTACTAATGAGAAACTGGTGGGACAAGCAATTAAAGATCGCCGCGATCAGGTGGTATTAGCAACTAAATTTGGTAATGTCCGCACCGCCGAAGGAGGATGGCTAGGAATTAGTGGCAAACCAGAATATGTGTTTCAGGCTTGTGATGCCTCTTTACAAAGATTAGGCGTAGATGTGATCGATCTTTATTATCAACATCGGGTTGATATCACCGTGCCTATTGAAGAGACAGTTGGGGCAATGGCAGAACTGGTAAAACAAGGTAAGGTGCGTTATTTGGGTCTGTCTGAAGCCGCCCCTGCAACAATTCGCCGCGCTCAAGCCGTCCATCCCATCTCAGCATTGCAAACTGAATATTCTCTATGGAGTCGTGATCCCGAAGATGAGATTATACCTACGATTAGAGAACTAGGTATTGGTTTTGTGCCTTACAGTCCCTTGGGAAGAGGATTCCTTTCTGGTGCCATTACTAATCCTGAAGACCTTGCTGTTGATGACTATCGCCGTAATTCTCCCCGATTTCAAGGAGATAATTTTTATAAGAATTTAGAACTAGTGGAACGGGTAAAGGCGATCGCATCTGAGAAAGGAATTACCACAGGGCAACTAGCTCTAGCATGGCTTTTAGCTCAAGGAGAGGATATTGTTCCGATTCCAGGTACAAAACGACGATCTTACCTAGAAGAGAATGTGGCAGCAACGGCAGTAGTATTAACTGCTGAAGATCTCCGTCGTATTGAAGAATCAGCACCAAAAGGAGTTGCCGCCGGCGATCGCTATCCTGCCCAAAACATGATTGCTCTTAATCGCTAGTAAATATAACAAAAATCCAAATTGTAATTAAGGCTTATCCTAGAACCCTAAATTTAGGCAAATGCCCGACAAAACCGACTATCTCCAAGGTGTAATTGAACGACTGACCTTTCATTCTGAAGAGACAGGGTATGTGATCGCTTCTGGTCAAAATATCCTCTAGATTCTAAATCCTGTTTTAGTCGTTCAAAAGCCAGATATAGCTCACGTTGACCAGCAGGTATTAAACTTTGGCAATCGATCTGATATTTACCCCTCGTGGCATAGACCGTCAGCTTACCCATAGCAATTACTCGCATTCCATCATTAGGCATAAACGAGATTTGCTTGCTACCCCAAAGGACGCAATCTATTTGCGACTCATCATCTTTGAGTGTGAAATACGTATGCCCAGAGGACGCAGCTTTAGCTTTATAGCCCGAAATTTCACCCAGTACTCTAACTTCACAAATCCCATCTCTGAGCAGCTTTATAATCTTTTGGGTTAAGGCAAAAACACTAATTTCTGAGTTACTTTTTATCATTTCTAATTAATCTTTGAAAACGTGCCAAATATTCCTCTCCTTGCCGAGACTCTATAGAATTTATTGCAGGACTAATTACCGAAGTATTAAATCTGGGAGAAAATAGTTTATCAATCTCTTCTAAATTGCTGCCAAACGGTGGACCACCTATTCGATTATGTGCCCAGAACAGAGCAATAAGCTCTCCTTGTGGTTTTAAGATTGAATGTACCAGTTTTACATAATCTTCTCTCTGAGAAGGAGCGATCGCACAAAAGCAAGTATGCTCTACCACATAATCAAATGCACCCAGGAATTCCCGATCTAAGTCAAAAATATCCCGTCGCAGAAATTTAGCAGTTAAACCCATAGAATCTGTAAGGCTTTTAGCATCAGCGATCGCACTAGGGGAAAAGTCAAAACCAGTTACATCAAATCCATACTTAGCAAATAACAAAGCATCATGTCCCCGCCCACAGCCAATCACCGCAACTTTGCCCAAGGTTAGTACAGATGATTCCAGTAAATTGATAAATGGTGGGCCTGCTTGTCCAATATCCCATTTATCAGACTTCTCCTGATAGCGTTGTTCCCAATAATTAGAATCAGTTATTTGTGACATTTGTTGGTTCCATATTTGAATAATTCGCCAGAAACGAAAGCGGACGACTCATATTCTCAGCAAATCCTAAAATACCCCGATCGCGATGTTCATAAAGAATTTGTCCTTGACTATCAATTAGAAACGTGCCGCCCCTTTGGGTAAGAAAATCAGCATTTGGCACATAAGTTCCCCAGTGACTTAGAACCTCAGACATATTCCGTAATCGTAAAGTCGCCAACTCAATCGGACGCTGAAAACCACTACCCCCGACCAAATTAAAAAATGAGCCTTTAAGCATAGGTAGGGGAAAAGCTTTTATCTCTTCATCACTGCCAATTAATTGGGGTGCAGAGCGATCGCCAGTATAACCACGAAACACTTCAGCCAAAGTTCCTGGGCTACCAATACCCGCGCACATCAGCATTAGATTCAGCCATGCATTTTGAGCATTAGAAAACAAAGGCAACTTCAAAGATAAACCTGCATACAAACCCAATTCCTTATGTAGTTCAGCATTTGGATCGACAAATAACCACTCAGGATTAAAACCCGTAAATTCACAAAATCTCTTGCCAGAAGAGCGATCGCCAATGCCAACCACCCGAACAGCCATAGTGGAAGGTAGAGTCTCACGCTGAAGCCACCAAGCATACTCCATGCTGTCAAAGTCTCCCAACTGAGGTAAAACTATCATCAGTATTTGCTTATAAGCATCACAGCCACTCAGAATTGGCATAATTTCACCATCACTGACCCTCTGACGTTGGGTATGTCTTAAGATTTCCACAGTATCCATGAGCAGGTTCTTATTGATCGCTTTATCAAGCATACTTTTATTTACAGTCATAGAAAATAAGTCATGGAACAGCAGGAACAAATAACGATCGCTGAATACCAACTCACCGCCGAAGATTACCGCAACGGCACTTGGAACCACGATGTATCTCAAAATCGTGAAGCCCTAATTGCCGCCATGTCCAAAGAGAAAGGTAAAATCCTCGACCTTGGCTGTGGTCCGGGTAGAGACTTAATTGCATTTCAAGAAATGGGTTATGAAGTCACTGGACTAGATGCAACACCAGCCTTTGTGGAAATGGCAAAGCAAACAGCAGGTTGCGAAGTCTGGCAGCAAAGTTTTTTGAGTCTCAATTTGCCCAATAATAGCTTTGATGGCATCTTTGCCAATGCTTCTCTAATCCATGTACCGAGTGCAGAAATGCTAGGAGTTCTTAAACATCTAAATCAGGCATTAAGCGATTACGGTGTTTTATTAATGTCAATGGTTCGCGGCGATCAGGAGGGCTTTTCTGAGCGTCCCACAGGTTATCGCTACGTCACAGGTTGGGAATATGAAACCCTAAAACCAAAGCTAAAAGCAGCAAAATTTCAAATACTCCATCATTACTTTCGCCCCCAAGGAGTGCCAATTGCAGAATGCCCTTGGTTAGTAATTGTGGCTCGAAAGATAAGTTGATGAAATGTGAAGATAACTAAGACTCATATCCTAAAACGAGTATCTAAACTTCAGCCGCCTTGTAATAGTTCGATAATATCCATAAGTCGATGCTAATGTCCGAATTCACTTATCTAAATATTTATGACCATACCGCCTACCATTAATTCGCCTAAAGTCCTGCAATTATGGAAATGGATTGTTGAACCACTCGATTATTTGCATAAGTTTGATCGCGAGTGTGGAGATATTTTTACAGTGAATATGTCTAGCGTCTTTAACGGCGCTGTATTTGTCAGCCATCCTCAAGCAATTCAACAAGTATTAACAAGCGATACTAAACAATTTTCAGCCCCTGGATCGATCAATCAAATCTTAAAGCCTTTTCTAGGCGATCGCGGGGTTATCCTCTTAGATGGACGTGAGCATCGACAACGCCGACAATTACTGATGCCCCAATTTCATGGTGATAAAGTACGGAATTATACCAATGCGATCCAACAAATCACTAGAAACTTAATTGCAGGATGGCAAGTAGGAGAGAAACTTAATGTCAGAAAAGAGATGGAAAAAATTACACTCTCAGTCATTTTACAAACCGTCTTTGGGTTAGATCGAGATAAAAGATACGATCAAATTCGGGAAAAATTATCCAAAATGCTCTCACTAATTGAATCTCCAATTAATGCTGCTTTTCTATTTCTTCCGTTTATGCAAAAAGATTTAGGTGCTTGGAGTCCCTGGAGGCGTTTCGTCCGCGATCGCGCTGAGCTAGATCGGCTAATCTATGATGAAATTAGCGATCACCGTCAAAATAGTAACGAAGAGCGATCTGACATTTTAAGTATGTTGATTAGCTCCCAAGATTCCGATGGCAATAGGATGAGCGACCTAGAATTACACGATGAATTGATGACTCTTTTATTTGCAGGGCATGAAACTACTGCAACCGCTCTAGCTTGGGCAATATATTGGATTAATTATCTGCCTGAAGTTAAACAAAAATTACTGACAGAAATTGCGACTTTAGGGACAGAACCAGATGCCATATCCCTAAGTAAACTTCCATACCTAAATGCAGTATGTGCCGAAACTTTAAGAATTTATCCCGTGGGAATGCTAACGTTTCCAAGAATTACTAATGAATCAATATCAATCCGTGGTTATGAAATCAAACCAAATACCGTAGTAATGGGTTGTATTTATCTCACTCATCACCGCGAAGATACCTATCCCGACCCACATCTATTCAAGCCCGAACGGTTTTTAGAGCGTCAGTTTTCACCCTATGAATACTTGCCTTTTGGTGGCGGTAGTCGGCGCTGTGTGGGCATGGCATTGGCGCAATTAGAACTCAAATTAGTCATAGTTGAAATTCTATCTCACTGTCAATTACAGCTAATTGGAAAACTCCCAATTATGCCCGTTCGTCGTGGGGTAACATTAGCACCAAATGGAGGTGTAAGCGCGCGGGTAAAAAGTAAATACGTGTAAAGCGATCGACATTCTTATTTAGCAAATTTTGCGATCGCTACTGTAAACATTTCTAGTGAGAATTAGGTATCGCTTAGAAAAAGTTACCCCTAGAACCTATCTCTCAAAACAATCAGTTGAATATCTTAAGTAGCTACGCAAAATTAATTACATATTCCTTTCCAAATTCTCGAAGGATTTTTTCAACATAAGAGACTAAGTTTTCCCAACTTTCATATACTTTAAGTTCAATCCATTCATACTTCATAAAACGCCATAAAATTTCAATCAAGTTTAACTGAGGGCTATAGAGCCTGTTTCATATCTCATGAGTAGCAATTCTTTTTAGCATCAAGCGAATAAAGCAAAGATTGAGTTTAGCTGTAGCATTAACGAGAGTTCTCTCAAAGTTCTTAACTAAGATTTTGCATCTTTCAACCCAATTACCCACCTTGTCGGCACAACTACAAACCCAGACAGACCTTTTTCTGCCTTCTGTTGCTTTGATACCTTAGGAGAAATTTCAAACCTAATCTTAGTCATAATCTCAGGATAAACCTTCTGTAAATCAGTCGTCAATTTTTCGATATGATAACCACTATCCAGCAATATCGTAGTTAGCGTAATGTCATCTGGCTTCGATTTGAAGTAATCAATGTTAAACGTTAACATCTCAATCAGTCCTTGGTCATCTGATACATTTGCTCTTGTTAAATACCCAGAGTGTCAACGGCTAAATGTCTTTTGATCCCGTTAGTTGCTTTGTAGGAGCAGAAGCCCTTGGATTCTATACTTGCATTACAAGTATTTTTCACTGCTTGTGAGTCAATGATGATTAAAGTTGTCCATTTTGTATTTTTTTTGACTGTTCACGGGCTGTTGAATGCAAAGCTTCCATAATCGCAGTAAATGTACCTGTATCTTTCCACTCCTTGTAGTATCGATACACTGTAGAGAATGGTGGTAAGTCTCGGGGCATATCTCGCCAATTACAGCCGTTTTTGAGTTGGTAGAGTATGCCGTCTAAAATTTGTCTTTTTGTCCAAGTTGGCGGTCTAGTTTGCTTTTTCTTTGGGAGCAATGGTTCTATAATTTCCCATTCTTTATCTGTTAGGCTACTTGAGTATGGATTTAGCATTTTCTAAGCATCATACATCTTGCTCATAATAGATATGAAACAGGCTCTATAAGAGGGTAACTGGAAAATCTCGATTTGCTGGTTCTTCCACTCCTCCAACTTCTCTTGAATCATTTGACTTGTATGGATAGAGGCTGGCGTTGCAGATATAGGTATGAAATATACAAACCTTAGAAATTAAAGCTTATGCTGGATATTATTCCTAGCCTTTAAACAATATTTGGTTCATACTAAACTCTGCAACGCCCAAAATTAATTGAATCTCAGTAGTAGAGAAAGGTTTAACCCGCTTTGTCTCAGTAGTTTTAATCTTGGGTATATGGACAGTCCAAGGGTTAGCATCGGCAATCTGATATTTACCCCTTGCAAACTCCCAACAGCTTTGTAGTAACCACACACGTTCTTTAGCAGTACGACTAGATACCCGTTCTAATTGCAATGCCACAAAATTACCCGCTAGGTTTTCCGTAACCTTACTGGTAGTAATATTTAGTGACTTTTCTAAATGTCTTTCGAGTGGTTTATATCTTGCTTCAAGCGATCGGGGTGATAAACATTTCTGCTTACTTTGATATTGAGTAAATTTCTGGAATAACTCAACCGTACTTATTTCCGTGGCATTTTTACCCCTTGTTAAGGGCTTGTACTTTAGTAAGGTCGGATCAAAGTATCCTGCTTGAATATCTAGCTCAATCTGGGCTGCTTTTTGCTTTGCGACTGCCCTACCAGTTGGGTCATCGTTAACACCGCAAGACATACATCTAAAGACGCTTGCCCTGGTATATCCAACGTAGCCTTAATCTGCCATCGTGATTTTCTATGGTAATTTTCATCGGGGTAATTTTACAACCCAAATAACCCTTAAAAGACCATATTTATATCTCATGTTGAGAATGAATGCACTTTTAGAATTTACTTGGAAATCCCAAAAGCCTTACCAGTTATGGCTCCCCAGCCAATGAACACAAGTGGACTCGAACCACCGACCCCCACGATGTCAACGTGATGCTCTAACCAACTGAGCTATGCGTTCTTAGGTTTAAAATATAACATAAGTTAAGCTAGGTCGTACTTATAGGGCTTGTAAAAATTTTTAAGAACTGAGTGTCAAGAGGTAGGTTATAAACTAAATTTTTGGCATTGCACAAATATAAAGATGGGTGAGTAAATATAAAGATAACAAGTTTAAACAATGAAATGCCCCAAGTGTGGATCAACACATATTCGTAAGAATGCGAAACGAGGAGAATTGCGCTGATTGCGGTCATCAGTTCATTGATACATATTCAGCGCTTGGATATTCCCAAGATCTAAAAAAATATGCCTAAAAATATACTGCAACGGCATGGGATTTAGACAAATTGAGAGATGTACTGATGTTAGTCACAACTTAGTCATCAGAACATAGCACACCAATTACCATAACATTCCCCCTAGAGACTATTCCTGATGTTGGTGGACTAGATCAACTCGAGACCTTTGTTGGGTTAAAAAACGTGATTTGGCTATGAACTGCGGTGAATTATTTTCGTCAAGGTATATTGGCATGGGCATTAGGAGATTAAGACCCTATGGATAATGATAAAAGTTTAGCAATGCTATTTCTGGGTTACCTATGGCTACTGCATCTACAAAACTAGGACTTACGCAAAAGAGGAAATGAGTTAAAAAGGAAGAATGATTTGAGGGAGAGCAATGTCAAAAAAGTTTAATACGCTAGATTATTGTCAGTACTTGCTAAGTAGTCAGATAAACTACACAATCACGAATTTAGCAAGAAGGACATAGCCATGACAAGATCAACCGATATTTGGCATTCCAGAGATTAACACCGAGATTGCTATGGCAGAATGGGAAATTAATAATTGTGTCAGACGAAGCCGAGTATATGTACATACTGTTTGACGACACTGGGATACACGCCGCAGTGACTTCCAACTATACTCATCTCAGGCAGTCGTAAGAGAAACTTCCCAAGGTGATACTATGATCGCATCTCAAAGACTAGAAATCCTTCGTAATTTTTTGCTACTAGACTTGAACCAATCCGTGTTTGGTTTAGCAGTGCAGTTTTTGGAACGCAGTAACCTTCCTGCAAAAGCTGATGTTGATGCTGTTCACATTGCTGCTGCTACCGTTCATGGCATGGATTACTTGCTCACATGGAACTGCAAGCACATTGCAAATGCTCAAATTCAGAGTAAATTAGCACAAATCAGTCTTGATTTTGGATACGAGTTGCCGATTCTTTGTACACCCTATGAACTTCTTGGAGGTTGATTATGTTTCAGGATGAGATTGTCGAGGAGATCCACAGAATTCGTGAAGAGTATTCACGTTCATTCAATCATGACTTAAAAGCTATCTTTACTGATTTGCAAAAGCAGCAAGCTGAAAGCGGCAGACAAGTTGTGAGCTTATCTCGAAAGCCTAGTTTAACTTCACGTTGGAGCGGACGGAATAGATATCTAGGTGAGAATGCACCGAATACTAGCCGCCCCTGAACTTAGTCGTTAAAGATAATTGATCAAGTTTTGGGCTGGTTAATAACTAAATCAATAATAAAGACTAAAATTAATACTGGAGATTAATAAAGAAATACAAAAAACATGGATTTAAGCGAAATCAAGATTAATACTGAAAGCCTATCTCAGCGCCTGGGTAAAACTCAGGAGTATCTTTGACTTTGCTGCTTTAGATGCCAAAATTCAAGACCTAGAGCAACTCTCGTCCCAACCAGAATTCTGGAATGATGCTGGCACCGCCCAAAAAACGATGCAAGAACTTGCCGAGACTAAGGCATATATTGAGCAATTTAAGAACTGGGAAAAGGGTATTGAAAATTTACAGGCGATCGCTGAGCTTTTAGAACTAGAACCCGATCAAGGTTTAATTACCGAAGCCGAAACTAATATTCATCAACTAGAGCAAGACCTTGATCGCTGGGAACTAGAGCAGCTTTTGTCGGGTGAATACGATCATAACGATGCTGTATTAACCATTAATGCGGGTGCAGGCGGCACCGATGCTCAGGACTGGGTAGAAATGCTATTGCGGATGTACACCAGATTTTGTGAATTTAAGGGTTATAAAGTCGAATTATCCGATCTATCTGAAGGTGAAGAAGCGGGGATAAAGTCCGTAACGATTGTGGTGCATGGTCGCTATGCCTATGGTTACTTAATTGCCGAGAAGGGTACCCATCGACTGGTACGAATTTCGCCTTTTAATGCCAACGATAAACGCCAAACCAGTTTTGCAGGAGTCGAGGTTATGCCCCTCCTGAATCAAGAGGTGAATCTAGAAATTGATCCAAAAGACCTAGAAATTACTACCACGCGGGCGGGTGGTAAAGGTGGACAAAACGTAAATAAAGTAGAAACGGCGGTAAGGATTACCCATATTCCCACGGGTATTTCCGTGCGTTGTAGTCAGGAGCGATCGCAATTACAAAATAAAACCATAGGCTTACAACTGTTAAAGGCAAAGCTACTAATTATTGCTAAAGAGCAACGGGCAAAGGAAATTTCCGATATTCGTGGCGATATAGTCGAGGCAGCTTGGGGGAATCAAATTCGTAATTATGTATTTCATCCTTACCAAATGGTTAAAGATTTACGCACAGGGCTGGAAACGACTAATATTCAAGATGTGATGAATGGGGAAATTGATTTCTTTATTCAAGGGTATTTAAGGCAACAAAATCAACTGAGTTAAGGTCAATAATAGTGATAGATACTGAAAAAAACTTTAATAAATCATGACTAAGTATTTTTCCCAGCTTACGTTGTTAGGCTACTTTATTTTGACTTTATTACCGAGTTTGCCAGTTCATGCTCAGGCAGTTCAATTCAGTGATGATCAAATTCGGCGTTATGCAGGTGCGGCTTCGGCGATCGAAAAAAAGCGCGAAGAAGTGTGGCGACGGGCTAGAAGCTATGAGGGTTGGACTAGCTTAAAAAGTAAAGCTGATACCCAAGGTGTAACTGTGTGTGGACTCAAAAAATCGGAACAACCACCCGTGATTCAAAGTTTGTGTGGTGAACTATTTGAGTTTTCCGAGCAGGAAATTCGCCGTAATGGATTTTCTACCAATCGTGATTTTAATCAAATTACCCAAGCTCAACAGCAAAATAATCAGTTGCAAAGAAGAATTCAAGTGGAAATCATTGAACAAAATAAGCTCAAATAAGCTTCACTCCCAGCAATAGGTCAGACAAACAGTATTTAACTGCTGAAATGTTGCAAGTTATTTAATCTAGGGTGAATAAACTTCTAATTAAATTACTCTATAAAAAGCTCTAATCAAATACTCAGCCTTCTATGTCAGACGATCCTGAAACTCTCATTTGGACACCTGAAGCTCAAGCCAAGTTACGAAATATTCCCTACTTTGTGCGATCGCAAGCCCGCCAGCGTATTGAAGAACTTACCTATGCCAGTGATAGCAATATTGTCACCGCCGAAATTGTGGAGCAAGCAAGAATAGAATTTGGGCAGTAGGTAAAACTAAACTCAGCATTGTTGATATTAACCGTATATCTTAGTAATTAGATATGGTGATGCAATTAGTCAGACACAAATTTACGGTAGAGCAATACCATCAAATGGCGGCAAATGGGATACTTTCCCAAAGCGATCGCCTAGAGCTAATTAATGGAGAAATTATTGAAATATCACCGATTGGGATGCTTCATGCAAGTTGCGTTAGAAGAATAATCAATCTATTAGCAGCAAAATTAGGGGATTTAGCGATCATTGATGCCCAGAACCCCGTTAAGTTAAATAACTCTTCAGAACCACAGCCTGATATAGCCTTACTTCGCAAACATGATCACTTTTATGCAACTGCTCATCCTCAGCCACAGGATATTTTTTTACTGATAGAAGTTGCAGATACTACGATCTCTACTGATCGCACAATTAAAGTTCCACTCTATGCAAGTAGCGGCGTTATTGAGTTATGGTTAGTAGATCTTAATTACCAAATCATAGAAGTTTATGCCGAACCCATAGGCGATCACTATAGATACATAAAGCAGTTTAAAGCTGGGCAAACCATTTATTTAAAGTCTTTCCCTAGGATTGATATTGAGGTTAATCAGATCATATAAACCTAGTAAAATTGCAGATAATCCTGAAATGCTTATTTGGAGATTCAAAGCTAAGAAATATTTCGTAGGACCTCAATAATTCAATAATAACTATGTGGCAAATTCGCGATCGGACTTTGGCTTGGGGAGAGCGCACCTATATTATGGGTGTAATTAACGTTACTCCTGATAGCTTTAGCGATGGCGGTTTATATACATCAGTGACATCGGCTTTAGCCCAAGCAGAACAACTGGCTCCCTACGTTGATATTTTAGACATTGGCGGTGAATCAACCCGACCTGGAGCAGAACCTGTAGATGGGGCTGAAGAAATTAATCGAGTTGTACCAGTAATTAAAGCAATTCGTGCCAATTATCCAGACCTACCGATTTCTATTGATACTACTAAAGTTGCCGTAGCAGAGGCAGCGATCGCCGCAGGCTCAGATATTGTTAATGATGTGTCCGCAGGTAGATTTGACCTAGAAATGCTCCCGTTTGTAGGCAAATATCAAGTACCAATCGTCTTAATGCACATGCAGGGACAACCACGCACAATGCAAAAGTATCCTAGTTATAAAAATGTAGTGGCAGAAGTTACACAGTTTTTACAAAATGGCATTACGATGGCGATCGCCTGCGGACTCCCCCAAAATTTAATTGCCATTGATCCAGGGCTTGGCTTTGGGAAAACCCTAGAACATAATCTCCAACTGCTAAGGGAACTGAAAAAACTCAAAACCTTAAAATGTCCAATTTTAGTTGGCGCATCCCGTAAAAGCTTTATTGGTAAGTTGTGTAATCAAGACAATCCCAGTGATCGCTTATTTGGTACGGCAGCAGCTTGTAGTGTAGCGATCGCTAATGGGGCAGATATTTTACGAGTGCATGATGCTAAGGAAATTAAGGATGTCTGTGCCGTAACAGATACGATTTATCGGTTTTAGCTTTCTTTTATAGAGCCTCTGTTGCCACAGAAAAAGAAGACCCGACCTTCAAATTGGACAAAAAGAGAAATCCTTAACGGTGTTTTATATCAACTAAAGAATTGACCAACCAACCAACCGTATTCTGGCACTACAAGCAATGGGGAAATGAAGGCGAAATCATGATACTTATACAGGCAAGGGTGTTTCCCAACTAATATATGAATTCGATTTATGTTATCAGGAGAACTATCTACCAAGTGTATCTCTGAGTTTAGTTTATCCTTTTTCTAAGGCTAATGCTCATAAGGCTTGCAGAAAATTAGACCTCAAATAGACTCTATAAAAATTGGTCATCTAAAGAAGTTGTTACCCAAAATAGACAGCCATTACGATTGGTGATAGGAGTATGAATTGAGTTGGGCGCACAGTAAATATAGTCACCTGCAGCAAAACAATCACCATCAATAATTAAATCTCCTTCTAAGATGTATATTTCTTCTGCTTCTGCATGTCTATGAGCAGGATATATAGTTCCAGGTTGACATCGCACTAGCCCTGAAAACCGACTGCGAGTTTGATCTACATGCAAAGAGGCAATACTAACGCCGGGGACTTGATCTGGATGGGGATACCATTTTAGATCGCTAGCTTTAACTTGAAAAGATAACTGCTCTGCGGCAATATCTGAAGTACCAATTGGCTTTTCCGTCGGATGTTCAGAATTAATTTTTTGCAATACTCGTTCCTTTAGCCCACTTGGTAGGGGGTATGGCTCCGAAGCATAGGGAATAGCCAAAGCTGCCATTTGCAATTTATCTAATTCAGTTTTCCATACCCGTGAGTCCTCTGCACAATTTTCCACTAGGGAGCGATCTCTTTCATCTAAGGCTCCGATTACATACAGGGAGGCAAGCTCTATAAAATCTTCATGGGTCATGGTTATTTGTTGCTCTTAGTTTTTATCAAATATTTTAATCATCAAAATTTCTATAGTTCAGGCTCTAAAATAGACCTAAGCTTTGCCAATCCTAAGCGAATCCGAGTTTTAGTCGTACCGAGGGATGTATCAGTGGCTACGGCAATTTCGGCATGGGTTAGCCCTTTATAATAAGCAAGTTGTAGTACCTCTCTTTGGGCATTAGGCAACTGGTCAAGAGCAAATTTTAGCCGATCGCCGAGTTCTTGATTTAATAAATTCTCCTCAGGCGTAACAGGTGGAGGTGATATAACTACGTTATCGGTACAGGCTAAATTCACTTTGTTTTTTCTACCTAAACTACGCAAGCGATCTAAGGCTCGACTACGGGTGATCATAAACATCCATGTGTCAACTCTTGCCTTACTGGGATTGTAGGATGCTGCTGACTTCCACACTTGATTAAATACGTCAATCACCACCTCTTCGGATTCTTCTGGAGAACCTAAAACTTTATAGGCAATGGTATAGAGCCTGTTTCATATCTCATGAGTAGCAATTCTTTTTAGCATCAAGCGAATAAAGCAAAGATTGAGTTTAGCTGTAGCATTAACGAGAGTTCTCTCAAAGTTCTTAACTAAGATTTTGCATCTTTCAACCCAATTACCCACCTTGTCGGCACAACTACAAACCCAGACAGACCTTTTTCTGCCTTCTGTTGCTTTGATACCTTAGGAGAAATTTCAAACCTAATCTTAGTCATAATCTCAGGATAAACCTTCTGTAAATCAGTCGTCAATTTTTCGATATGATAACCACTATCCAGCAATATCGTAGTTAGCGTAATGTCATCTGGCTTCGATTTGAAGTAATCAATGTTAAACGTTAACATCTCAATCAGTCCTTGGTCATCTGATACATTTGCTCTTGTTAAATACCCAGAGTGTCAACGGCTAAATGTCTTTTGATCCCGTTAGTTGCTTTGTAGGAGCAGAAGCCCTTGGATTCTATACTTGCATTACAAGTATTTTTCACTGCTTGTGAGTCAATGATGATTAAAGTTGTCCATTTTGATTTTTTTTGACTGTTCACGGGCTGTTGAATGCAAAGCTTCCATAATCGCAGTAAATGTACCTGTATCTTTCCACTCCTTGTAGTATCGATACACTGTAGAGAATGGTGGTAAGTCTCGGGGCATATCTCGCCAATTACAGCCGTTTTTGAGTTGGTAGAGTATGCCGTCTAAAATTTGTCTTTTTGTCCAAGTTGGCGGTCTAGTTTGCTTTTTCTTTGGGAGCAATGGTTCTATAATTTCCCATTCTTTATCTGTTAGGCTACTTGAGTATGGATTTAGCATTTTCTAAGCATCATACATCTTGCTCATAATAAATATGAAACAGGCTCTATAAATGATACGAGCGTAGCGATCGTATAGGAGCGACAGTGCCGTCTGATTTCGCTCTACAATTTGGTTCACCAGAGTTATCTCGTCAATATCAGGCTGAATACGCACAAAATTTGCAAAATAAAAGGGTGGAATTACCCACCCCTAAAGTTTACTACTTAAATTGAGCTTAAATTAAGCGAGTTAAATCGGCTTATATATGAGCAGCCATTAATAAGCTCAGGTTTGTGGTCAAGAAGTAGGCAGTTGCAGCACCACCACCACCGCCGACTATAAAGCCAGAGGCAAACTGAGCCCAACCATTTTCGCCGCCAAGCCAATCATCTTTACGAGGCTGGCTGTACGCATATAGGGAAAGAGTGATTGTTAAAATCAATACTAATCCCACAGCACCAACTAATCCTGCTAGTTCAGGGGCGATCGTGGTGGAATCTCTCAAAGGACCAAGCTTTGCGAAAGGTCCAAACAATAAATACCCATGAGCCATACCAATTTCTAGTCCTCTAGTTTGAGGTTCTAAGCCTTTACGGTAAGCAGGTAAATTTTCGATCAGAAACTTGCTGAAACTAGAACTATTTACAGGAGTAAGAAGATTACCCTCTTCCGGTCCTGCGGCTGGAGCCGAAACAAAATCAGTCATGATACATCTCCAAAGTATTTAAAAAGGGAATAACAACAAGTCAGGGAAAAAGCGATTAAATTCAATTAAAATTCCTGCGGTAAACAGTAACCAAGCCGTTGCGATTACAGGTGCAGAGGATAGATATTTAGTTAGGTCTTGCATAGATAATTTTCCTTAACGAGGTGATACAGTAACTTCTTTTTCGGAGGCAATTAATGAACCATCGCCAAGTTCTTTTAATGCGGCTAGGGGCCATGTAAAGCCAGTAAGCGCATAGCGTAAAGCTAGGGGAACATCAATGATAATTTCTTTTTGAGTTGCAGTAGAGGGGTCTTTACGCACAGCTCGCAGGTAATCTCGACCGACCCAACCAATCCACCCAGTGATGTAAAGGAAGAGTAAACCGGGAATTAGGAACTCGCCAGCGTGATCAAAACGACCATCAGAGATAATGTGAGGTAGTCCATCGGAGCCACACAATAGAGTAGAACTGGAATATTTGCTATAACGCTCTTGAGCCGCAGTAATTTTACCTTTTAGGTACTGAGCAGGTGCGCTGTTGGGAGCAAAGCTAGCAAGACGAGATGTGTATCCATCGATTTCTTTGTCGATAACATCCTTAAAGGCTTGGGAACTGCCACAGGGAGTTAAAGTATCAAAGGAGAATTCTGCATAGGCAGGCTGAGCAGTGGTGAGGTTGACCCCAAACCACAGACTTAATACTAAAATGAGAGCAAACAATCTTTGCATAGATTTACCTTTGTTTATAGGCTAAAGATTTCAAGGTTTTAATTAGTGAATTACCCTAGGATTAACACCGATTTAACTCTGTGTTTTTCTTTAATACAGCAACCTCTAATTAAAGTGAGTTGGAATAATCCAAATTATTGAATATGGCTGCAGATCATATATCTGTTGATACCCAGAGGTAAAGCAAAGTACATAAGATGTAAATTTTGTTCACAGTAGATTTGCAATAGATTTCAATTAAGATTCATCTTTGAACTACCTTCTTGGCATATCGAATTGATTTAATAGTAATAATTCTTAACTCCTAATCTTGTTTGTCCAAATCAGTTAAAAAATCAGTAGTTCTTAAAGTCTTGGGTAAATAAACTTTGATATTTCTTAATAAATCAGTTAATCACTATAATCTGGGAGGTTAATTCCAAAGTTAGAGTTACTAGAATTGAGATGATAAAGGCGTTAATCCTGAAACAAGTTATGATCGTAAAGCTGTCAAGATTTTTGGCTTTAGGAATATTTTAAAAACAATGCCCAAACAGAGTCGTTTACTAGTTGTAATTTTTATAGTTGTTTTGAGTGCGATTTTTTGGATTTATAAATCTCCGCCTCGTCTTGGTTTAGACCTCCGTGGTGGTGCACAACTGACTTTACAAGCTCAAACCAATCCCAGACAGGGCATTGATAAAATTACGCCTAGGATTATGGAGACTGCCAAATTTGTGGTGGAACAACGGATCAATGGTTTGGGGGTGGGAGAAGCGGCAGTGCAAATTAGTGGTGAAAATCAATTAATTGTGCAGCTACCAGGAGTAAGCGATCCTGCTCAAGCGGAAAGGGTTTTAGGTAATACTGCCCAATTAGAGTTTCGTAAGCAAAAAGTAGGCAGTGAAGCGAGATTAGGTGTAGAGCGTCAAGTTTTATTGGAAAAGGAAGTTAAACAACGCCAACTGGAATTAGGGGGCAATAGTGAAGAAATTAGTAAAAATAAAGAGGATATTCTCAAAAGCCAAGAGGCGATCGCTGACCTATTTGAAACGACTGGTTTAACAGGAGATTTACTAAAAGATGCGGTGGCTCAACCCTTGGATGCAGGACAATCTAACTGGCAGGTAGCTTTAACCTTTAATGATAAGGGCGGTGATTTATTTGCCAAAATTACAGGTGAATTGGGCGGTACAGGCAGAAGCATTGGTATATTTTTAGACAATCAACTATTTAGCTCTCCTAGTGTTGGTCCCGAATTTCAAGGCAGGGGTATTACGGGAGGAAGGGCAGTGATCACTGGCAATTTTACCCTCCAGCAAGCGACGGATTTATCTTTACAACTGCGGGCGGGAGCTTTACCAGTACCAATTAAAATTGTTGAAAATCGAACTGTAGGAGCAACCCTAGGTGCTGATAGTGTGCAAAGTAGCATTATTGCTGGAGTCAGTGGTTTGATCCTAGTGCTGGCATTTATGATTTTCTACTATCGCCTATTAGGACTGGTGGCGGATATTGCCCTTTTGGTTTATGCAGTTATTACTTTTGCCTTGTTTAGCTTATTGGGTGTAACTTTGACCTTACCTGGAATTGCTGGGTTTATTCTGAGTATTGGTATTGCCGTGGATGCAAACGTTTTAATCTTTGAACGTACAAAGGAGGAACTACTTGCAGGTAAAACTTTGTATAAGTCTGTGGATGCAGGATTTAATCGTGCTTGGACAAGTATTTTAGATAGTAATGTCACAACTTTGATTAGCTGTGGGGCATTATTTTGGTTGGGTTCTGGGTTGGTTAAGGGTTTTGCTCTGACCTTGGGAGTTGGGGTTGTAGTGAGTATGTTTACGGCAATTACCTGTAGTCATGCTTTGTTATTGGCTTTGATCAGCTATCCGAATCTGCGCCAGCCATCCTTATATGGAGTCAAAACCTTTGGTAAGGTAAGTAACTCTGGTACCAATGGCTCCAATAACGACAAATCTACTGATCAACCTACAGGTACTATTTTATGAAGCTAGATGTAATTAAGTACGGAAAAGTTTATGTTGCGGCTTCTGTGTCGGCAATTTTGATAGGAATTGTGGCAATGCTAATTTCTTGGCAGACTTTGGGATTTCCTCTACGTCCTGCCATTGATTTTACGGGTGGTACTCGACTTAGTATGGAACTGGTTTGTGATTCTAATACCCAGATTAAAAGTTGTGGACAACCCATAGATATTGGACTGGTGCGGTCAGCGATCGCCGAGAAGGGTTATGCTAAGGCAACGATTCAGCTATTAGGGGAGGATGGTCGAGGGCTATCTCTGCAAACTGGAGATTTAGAGGTAAACGAGCGATCGCAGCTACAGGGTGATTTAGAAAGTATTTTAGATAGGTTTGGCAAAATTGATCCGTCTAAGTCTCAAATCCAACGGGTAGGTCCAACTATTGGGAATCAACTTTTAACTTCAGGGCTGTTAGCTTTAGTTTTATCTTTTGTGGGCATCGCTGTATATTTGGGATTTAGGTTTCAACTGGACTATGCCGTTTTTGCGATCGTAGCTTTACTCCACGATGTATTGGTCACGTCTGGGGTATTTGCGATCTTGGGCTTAACCATCGGACTGGAAGTAGATAGCTTATTTATTGTGGCAATGCTGACTATTATTGGATTTTCCGTTAATGACACAGTGATTATTTATGATCGCATTCGTGAAAACATGAAGATTTGGGGTGAAGACTACAGTTTTGGTGATTTGGTCAATCTTTCTGTAAACCAAACCCTTGCCCGCTCAATTAATACTACACTGACTGCCCTTCTCTCTCTGGTGGCAATATTTCTATTTGGTGGCGTTACTCTAAAGTTTTTTGCCTTGGCTTTAATTATTGGCTTTAGCTCAGGAGCTTATTCTAGTATCTTTAATGCCAGTATATTATTGGCGTGGTGGCGGAACCGTAAATCGGCATAGAGAATGGACGATCAAGAGCTTTTAGATATTAAAATTCAAAGACTACGCCTAGTCCAAATTAGGCTCAGGTGGGCTTTGGTGATATTTCTATGGTTGACCGTGGGTATAACGTCTGTATGGGCATTACGAGCAGATATAGTTCTATGGCTAGAATACTTTACTTGGCTAGCGGTCAGAGTCGCAATTAGGGATGAACCATTACCATTTATGGGCTTAGGTGTGTGTGTTGCCATGACTCTATCTACATTAATGCGTCAAAGTTGGGATATTTTGTATGGAATCAGTCCTAGGGAATACCACAGTTTGGGGCATCAGGTTAAAGAAATTGAAAGAAAAGGTGCCAAACATATCCTGTGGAAATGGGTAATTGCGTAGTGTGATTACTTGATCGAGCATACCAAGTTAATGAGAGAATTTAAGCCAGTTATAAAAGTTCTAAAAATATGGAATATAAAAGGATAAAATTTGTGATGAAATCTGTAATTAAATTTGTATTCGATCAGTCTAATTGGCAAATATTTAATCAAACCTTGAAACAAGTAATGATCGGACTGTGCTTGGTTATAGTTTTATTTAGTTCTAGTGTATTTGTGTCTAATTTGCCAGCGATCGCTGCCAACAAGTCTAAATTAGAGGTTATTAGCGATCGCATTGATCAACTCCAAACCTATATTGACGCTAATAATTGGATTACAGTTAAAACCTATATCCATGGCCCCCTTGGACAGGTGCGTCAAGATATAGCAGCAGCAACTAGGCTACTGAAAGACCCAACTAAAGCTAAATCCCTAAGCACCAAATTTTTCAATGATTTGATTAGTATTGATGTGGCAGCCGATCGCCGTGATTTTGATCAAGCCTTTGATGCCTATGAGCAAGCCCGTAAAGATTTTGATCAGTTAGTAGCGGTACTAAAGAAGTTCTAATATTTGCCTTCAATCCATACTTGGGTAGATGAATTTTGGGGCTGTTTAAAAATTAAGGCAGTTTGATTATGATTAAGCTCGATTAATCTGCCTACATCCTCAGTATCAGGAACTCCAAAGTAGTCACTCCTAGTCTAACCATACACAGGCATCTTGTGATCGCTCCATTGTTGCAGTTCTATAGCTGGTGGATTTATAGGTAACATGGGATTTCATGACCACCACAGGTTCAGAATAATAATCATTTACTGGCTCAGAACGGGGCGGCACCGGTGGAGTTTTCTGTAAAGCTTGATAAAATCTGAGGCGTTGGTATGCTTCATTAATGGCTTTGATTTTTACTTCCGCCTTTGACTTGAGCCGATCATTATTAACTAGGCGATCTGGGTGCCAAACAAACGCAAGGTCTCTGTATGCCTGTTTAATATTGTCAAGGGATTCTTCGGGTTCTAGGTCAAGAGTTCTATAGTCATCTGTAATACCCATACACATTACCCACAATAGAGTGAGAGCTATCCTAACTCACTCAAATTTAGGACTGGAGCAGTTGTAAACCTAAAGCAATTATAAGTAACGAAAAACTACATTACCGATCAAGTACGAAATGTTTATTTATATAAGTAATGTGAGTACTCTATTCATCTCCCGAAATTTGTAATCTTCTGAGGTCAGGTAGCTCCACTAGTTCTTTCTCTGGCACTTTTAGGGCAGTAAGCGGTAATCTGAGGGGCTGCTCAATCCAACAACTGGCAAGGGGAAGAGTTTGTTCCAAGTCATCTAGAGGTCGAGGAATTACCATCACAGCATTTAGTTCACCAATCCGTTCCGCTTCCTGCATACCTGCCTCCACTGCCATTGCCACATCAGCCACGGAGCCACGAATAATTACCGTACAAAGTCCATTCCCAATTTTCTCGTAAGCAGATACTTGAACTTCAGCCGTTTTCAGCATGGTATCCGCCGCCCCCACCATCGCTGGAAAGCCCCGAGTTTCTAAAAGCCCGATCGCCATATTACTAAGACGACTAATTCCATCCCCGCGCGCAATTTGCATTAACCGACTATTTATGGGTAAAACTGCCTCTAGGTTTGCTAAAGGTCGAGGAATCACAAGACTGCAGATCAGTTGCCCAAATTGTTCTGCACTTTCAGTCCCAGCATCAACGGCAAGGCGCACATCGGAAATCCCTCCCCGTACAATCGCCGTACAATAGCCACTGCCAATTTTTTCATAACCCACAAGGCTAACATTAGCAGATTTGAGCATCATATCCGCCGTGCCAACGATCGCGGGAAAACTCCGAGTCGATACTAAGCCCAACGCCATGTCCCGATAATCATTTAACTGCCGATCTGCCATAATTTTGTATAGTGAGAACTTACTGATAGCATACTTCTAATTGTTGTTATTACAGGTATTCCCAAACATTTACCACAATAATCTATGCTTACCAGTACCCGTAATCCCTTGATCAAAAATCTACGGCAACTTGGATTAAGTACAAAAGCTCGTAGGCAACAACAGTTATTTTTAATTGAAGGTACCCATGCTCTGATCGAGGCGATCGCTACGGATCATCCGTTAAATCTGATTTGCTGTACAGAGGCTTGGCGAGATACCCATGCCGACTTATATGATCAATGTTTATCCGTAGGCGAATTGCAGTTAGTTAGTCCCGAAGTGTTGGGGGCGATCACTACGACCGTGCATCCCGATGGCGTGGTGGCTGTGGCTCCGATCTGTTCTGATCAACCTGTGACTATCCATAATTTAGGCTTAGCGATCGAGTCAGTTCAAGACCCCGGGAACCTCGGTGCCATTATCCGTTCTGCCGTCGCCGCAGGTATAGATGGATTACTGGTAAGTAGTGATAGTGTGGACTTAACCCATCCTAAAATTCTTAGAGCCACGGCTGGACAATGGTTTCGCTGTCCTATGCAATCTGTGGGAAATTTAGAATCAGAAATTAAGCAACTACAAACTCAAGGCATTCAGGCGATCGCCACCTTACCCAATGCCAAACTCACCTACTGGGATTTAGATTTTAGCCAACCAAGTCTAATTTTGCTAGGCAATGAAGGGAATGGGTTATCCTCTGAACTGATTAATCTGGCTGATGAAGCGGTGCAGGTGCCATTAAGTAATGGCGTAGAATCTTTGAACTTGGCTGTGACTGCTGCCCTACTAATATATGAGGCAAAACGCCAGAGGAGATCGCTATCCTAATGCTTCAAAATTAATATGGATATACACATCATATTTACCGATACAGACGTAATTATATCCAAGAAATATTATGCTTCGTGGCATGAGATTCAAGCTGAATATGTAAATTACAAAACTTCGCTTGGAGCATGGTCAACGAGAGAAGTAATTGATTTCTTGCAATCTGAGTATCAAGACTTAGAACCAAGTACTGTCATTCAAGTTGAGGCATTTATGCGATCGCCAGATATAGCTACAATACTCACCTATAAAATCTAGCTCTTCGTACCTAAGAATCCTTAATAATGGATAGATTGCCAATTCTTTATTCCTTTATCCGTTGTCCCTATGCAATTCGGGCACGCATGGCATTAAAGTATGCAGGGGTTGCCTATGCCTTAATAGAAGTCTCCTTAAAAAATAAACCCGCTGAGATGTTGGCAATTTCGCCAAAGGGGACAACTCCAGTTTTGCAATTGCCAGATGGTAGAGTTTTGGAAGAAAGTTTAGATATTATGCACTGGGCATTGACACAAAATGATCCCGAAGGTTGGCAGCGATTCCCCTCAGACTTATTAGAACTGGGACAGAATTTAATCAGGATAAATGATCACGAATTTAAGCAAAACCTCGATCGCTACAAATATTATGTAAGGTTTACGGAGCCACAGATTGTCTATAGGCAACAAGCAGAAACCTTTTTGCAAACCCTAGAGCAATTACTACAAAATCATAATTTTCTGTTGGGCGATCGCACCTCTCTGGCTGATATCGCCATATTTCCATTTATTCGGCAGTTAGCACATGTGGATTTAGCATGGTTTGAGCATTCTGCTTATCAGGCATTGGTGAGGTGGCTAAACTTTTATAAATCCAGTCAATTATTTTTGCGGGTCATAGAAAAATCCCATTGATTGAGGTAATTCTGCCGTCAAGTCTTGTATGTAACATCACTAAATCTAGCAATCTGCTAACCTTTCTGAAATTTCTAGTACAATCTCCTAAATATTAAGAACTGTTAATTGAGAACTTTTAACAACCATGATCCAGATTTCCCGTCAGTCAATATTTGTGATCCTGCCATTTTTGCTATGGGGAACCGCTATGGTAGTGATGAAAGCAATCATGCCGCAAACCGAGCCTTTATTTCTAGCCGCATTTAGATTAATTCCATCGGGCGTACTATTAGTGGGCTTAGCTAGTTTTTTAGGGCGATCGCAACCAAATGGGTGGAAAGCTTGGTTGTGGATTATCTTATTTGGATTAGTTGACGGTGCCTTATTTCAGGGATTTTTAGCCTTTGGGCTAGTGCGTACCAATGCAGGATTAGGTTCCTTGTTAATTGATTCTCAACCCCTAGCAGTGGCAGTTATGGCAGCTTTGTTTTATCAGGAATATATTGGTAAACTGGCAATTTTTGGTTTAGGCATTGGCTTTATTGGCATTGGTTTAATTGGGCTACCCCATGAACTGTGGCAGTTTGTGTTCAGTGGCGATCTTTCTAAAATCTGGGAGGCAGGAATTTTTAATCTGGGTGAGTGGCTGATGTTAGGTGCATCCCTATCTATGGCTATAGGTACAATTCTCATCCGTCCAGTTGTTAAAAATGCTGATCCAGTGGCAGCAACTGGTTGGCACATGATCATTGGAGGCTTACCCCTACTTTTTTTATCACGGCAGCTTGAAACATCTGCATGGCAAGAATTAGATGCGTGGGGGTGGTTGGGCATGGGCTACATTAGTTTAATGGGGGGAGCGATCGCCTATGGTTTATTTTTCTATTTAGCATCATCGGGTAATCTCACTAAACTAAGTGCTTTAACTTTTTCCACTCCAGTATTTGCGATCATCTTTGGTCGAATTTTTCTCAGTGAAACTCTTACTCAAGTGCAATGGCTAGGAGTTGTCTT
Source organism: Synechococcus sp. PCC 7502 (assembly GCF_000317085.1). Lineage (NCBI taxonomy): Bacteria > Bacillati > Cyanobacteriota > Cyanophyceae > Pseudanabaenales > Pseudanabaenaceae > Pseudanabaenococcus > Pseudanabaenococcus habilitatus. The sequence continues at coordinate 2,900,279 of NC_019702.1, read as the reverse complement.
AACCCTAACTAGCATTTATCTGGTCAGTATTAGGAATAGTAATGCCGTGGAAAAAGCCGATGATTCAACTCAACTTAGCTCTCAATCTGTGCCTTCTGAAACTATTTCTCAGTGAGCTTATCCTCCAAATCTAAACTTAATTTTGGCTATTCAATAGCCTACAGACATGCTCAAATCTTCCCGACCTGCCCAAGAATTAATTTTAGTTCCAACTCGTCAACATGATTTTCCCCTTGTTTTAGGGAAAACTGCGCTTTTGGTAATTGATATGCAGAACGGCTTTTGCCATCCAGAGGGTTTCTGTGGTCATGAATTAGGTGCTGATCTCTCGGCAGTGCGTCAGATTATTCCTAATATTCAAGCAGCGATCGCTTGGGCAAGGGAACAAGGGCTATTAATTATTTATACAAGGGAAAGTCATCTTCCTGATCTATCTGATGTTACACCTAGTAAAGCCCAACGCTATATTAATGCGGGCTACCCCATCGGCAGTTTAGGAAAAATGGGACGCTTTTTAATCCAAGGGGAATTGGGTACTAATTTAATTGCGGAAATCCAGCCCCTTGATTCAGAGTTGCAAATAGATAAACCTGCGCAATCCATATTTATAGGCACCGAACTAGATAAGATTTTAGCGCAGAGAAATATCACCCACCTCCTATTTACTGGAGTTACAACTGCATGTTGCGTATTGGCAAGCTATCGTCAAGCCAGCGATTTGGGATTTTATACTCTTCTCCTAGAAGATTGTTGTGGAGCTATGAGTCCTGTGGAGCATCAAGCTGCCATAGATGTAATTCTGACTGAAAATGGGGCGATCGGCTGGGTAACTTCATTCGATAATTTACGAGAATTTCTTGGTAGGTAACTGATGTGGAGGTAGAAAATTTTTGGATAATTACCTGAGTTTTTATTTAATTTCAGAAACTAGGCTTTTAGCTCTTTCTAGAGCAAGTTTAAGAAGTTCTGGGTATTCTTCAAGGCGATCGCCACCCAACTCTAATAAATCAGCTATTAACTTTCGCGCATAACTCCCATAGGCAATACCAGAAATCGGAATGTTTAAGAATTTAACTTTACTAACTGTGCTGGCATTTGTTCCCCCCGCTAACTGCACAAAACCTCTAGGTAAATTAAAATTCAGAACTTTTTGCGCTAAAAGCAGAGCCGCACGAGTTGTTCCATCGCCAATATCCCCACTCATCGGTCTGCCATCGGTTTGCCAAATTAAATGAGCAGGTGCGGGCTGCATAATTTCCAGAAGTTCTAAAAGATATTCTTTTAAATTTTCGCCATCAGGAAAGCTCACTGCTACTACTTGAAGTTGGGGAATTAAGTCTCTTAGTTTCTCCCATAGATCTTTAAATTCAGAAGTGCATCCAATATGAGTATGAATTTCGATCGCATTAATCTCTTCATATTTAATTAATTCAGGTGCGTAAACCTGTTCTTGGGTATAAATAATCTGGGGTGGACATACGGGCAGGCATCTTCCACAGCCATAGCACAGATTCTCAATCACTCCATTTAGATTAATGGCATTAGTAGGACAAATATTAATACAGGGGCGATCGCAACCAGAAGGACAAAAATCAGAACTAAATTTAGCTTTACGAAAGTGAGGGTCTTCTCCCGCATTAAAACTCACCATAATTAAAGGAGAACTGGCTCTTTTATCTAATTTCTGTGCCACCTTAATCCCTTCTTTTGCAGCTCTAATTACGGCGGGATCGGGAGCCATATCAATACAGTCATTCCCCGCTAGGGTATAAACTAATGCCAAATTCCGAATTGCAGGTAAATGCTGAAAACTAGCACCACATATTAACTTGAACCATTGATGCGATCGTAACGAATCCAAGGGAGAAGCAACATAATTCATTTAACTAACCACCTCGGCTTATGGTCTCCTCAATTACTTCCGTTTGATCTTGATCCTTATCTCGATTTTGAAGGGCTGTAATCAAAGCTGTAATCTCTTTTATTCCTTCCGAAGCCTGAAAGAACCAAGGGTAGGGCATTTTCCCAGAGGCAATCATGCGTAATCCTAAGGGAACAATACTCAGTAATCCTTTTATATCCTTGAAATTATTCCCAACTACCTTAACGCCAAACTTACTTTCATCAATCCAGCCATCAGCCTTTACTAATTCCACCATCACATGGCGATGTCTTTGGGCAGTGGATTCAGGTAAATTGGAATCTTCTAAAATCTCATGTTTAATTTGGGAAATGCGATCTAAGGGTTCCACTTCCACGGGACAAACTTCATTACAGTTATAGCAACGGGTACAGCCCCAGACAAAATCCGTATCATTATATTTATTAATTCGATCATCGGTGCGATCGTCTCGGTTATCTGCCAAAACTCTATATGCCTTGGCTAAAGCATGGGGACCCACAAAGTTTTCATTCACGGTGGCAGCATTACATTCGGAATAGCAAGAACCACAGAGAATACAGTTGGCAGCAGCTTGGAGCTTATGGCGTTGGGCAGGAGTTTGTAAAAATTCTTCAGATTTACTAATTTGCCTAGAAGCAGTAAAAACATAGGGATCAACCTTTGCCAAATTTTGCCAAAACTTAGTCATATCGACCACTAAATCTTTAATTACAGGTAGATTACCCATCGGTTCAATAGTTAGTTCTGCTTTTGCATCTGAAACTAAATCTAAAACTTCACTTAGGAGCTTTTGACAGGCAAGTCCTGCTTTGCCATTAATTCTCATGCCACAGGAACCACAGATCACATTGCGACAATTCCGCCGAAATACTAGAGAACCATCCTGCTCCCATTGAATTTTTTGCAATACATCCAAGACAGTACTGGTATCAGGATTAATTGCGACTTTATAGGTGTGATAGTTGGGTGAACTACCTCTTGATGCTTGCCGCCGTACTTTTACGGAAATTTCCATGATTTACTCCTAATTACGATGCCACCTAACTTCGCCACCCACTTGATCGATTAGGGTTATACCTAAAGCTTTCAATTCATCTCGAATGCGATCGCCTTCTGCCCAATTTTTATGTTTCTTTGCTAGTTTTCTTTGTTCAATCATAGCCTTGATCGCTTGATCAGAAATAGCAGAGGGGTCTTCTGGGGCATCAAGATTAAAGTCAATTACAAATCCTAATATGGCAGTTAAGTATTTAAGAGTCTGCCCAGTTTTCCATAGGGTTAAAGATGAGCCTTGGATCTTGCCCGCATGGATTAAATTATTACGTTCCGTGGTTAGAGTTTTTGCTAATTCATAAATTATGGAAATGGCGATCGCCGTATTAAAGTCATCATCCATTGCCTCATTAAATCTAGTAATCACTTCATCTAGTAATTCATCGCGATTAAAAGTTAAATTAATACCCCAATTCACGTCAAACGGAAATACGTCTATGGCACCTGAAAACTCACGGGTAGAAGCGAACTTTTGCCAATTTAATTGAGTCCCAAAATCTGGCTCAAATCTCAAAGCCTCTTGAATACTAATCCATCCTTTAGTTGCAGCATTAATTGCCTCTTCCGTAAAATCTATGGGCGTACGATAGTGGGATTGCAGAATAAATAGCCTCACTGCCATCGGATTATAGGTTTCCAGTAACCCTCGGATTGTTTTAAAATTACCAAGGGATTTAGACATCTTCTCCCCGTCAATATTCACAAAGCCATTGTGCATCCAGTAATTTGCCAAGGGAGTTTTTGTTACTGCTTCAGACTGGGCAATTTCGTTTTCATGGTGGGGAAACTGTAAATCTGCACCTCCTGCATGAATATCTAGGCGATCGCCAAATTCAGACTTAACCATAGCCGAACATTCAATGTGCCAACCGGGGCGACCATGACCCCACGGTGATTCCCAAAAAGTTTCATTAGGTTTAGCTGATTTCCATAGGGCAAAATCAAAGGGATAATGCTTTAGAGGCTCAGTTTGGTCAATTTTTGGATCAACTCGACCGCTTGCCCCTGCCTGCATATCCTCGAACTTACGACCAGAGAGTTTGCCATAGCTAGGAAATTTCTGCACGGCATAATAGACATCACCCCCCGCAGCATAGGCATAGCCTTGATCGATTAGAGCTTGAATTAAATTAATAATTACAGGAATTGAAGTTGTAGCTCTAGGGTATTTGTCCGCAGGGAGAATATTTAACCTTGCCATATCTTCTTGGTACGCCTTGATAAAGCGATCGCTAATTTCAGCCATCGTCACACCTTCTGTTTTCGCCCTGTTGAGGATTTTGTCGTCTATATCCGTAATATTCTGTACATACCTAACGTTGTAACCTGCATACTGTAAATACCGCCGCACCATATCCCAGACCACATACGCACGGGCATGACCTAAATGACAATAATCATAAACAGTTACTCCACACACATACATCTTTACTGCATCAGGTTCTAGGGGCGTGAATTCTTGTTTAGATCGCGTGAGGGAGTTGTAGATACGAAGCATGGATCAAAATATCTGGGTGTTATTCATTATCTATGATTGACCCAGTTATAGCAAAGCTAATAGGTCAAAACTTGGCTCTATCCATAGTTTCCGTTACCACTACTAGTTCATTGCACCAAAAGATCAAATGGCAGGTAATTATATTTTGTAGGTTTATTTTCTAGGTTTAATTGATTCAGCCGTTTGCCCAAATAAAATGTTTTTGCTGTCTTCAGTTACGGTTGTGGTTTTATATTTTTCTGCCACCTGATAAGCCTTAATTACAGCCGATCGCCCTGCCATAGTTTCAAACCACCGCTTTAAGTTGGGAAAGTCATCCAGGTTTTGTTGTTGACGTTCATAGGGGACAATCCACGGATAGCAAGCCATATCAGCAATAGAGTAGGAACCTGCTATATATTCCCGATTTTCTAACTGCCGATTTAAAACCCCATATAAACGATTAGTTTCGTTGACATAACGGGTAATTGCATAGGGAATTTTTTCTGGGGCGTACTGACTAAAATGATGATTTTGTCCCGCCATTGGTCCCAATCCGCCCATTTGCCAAAATAGCCACTCTAAAACCTTAGTGCGATCGCCCAGAGTCGTTGGTAAAAATTTTCTTGTCTTTTCGGCTAAGTATAGTAATATTGCCCCAGATTCAAATATGGATATTGGCTCCGCCCCCTGGTTAGGTGATCGGTCAATAATGGCAGGAATCCGATTATTAGGAGAAATTTCCAGAAACTCCGCCTTAAATTGTTCTCCTGTTCTAATATCTACGGGAAAAATTTTATATTCTAATTTAGCTTCTTCTAAGAAAATCGTAACCTTATGCCCGTTTGGTGTAGTCCAGTAGTACAGTTCAATCATGGTTCTATCCTTGCTTTAGTTGATCGAGGAAACAAGTTCAATCTATTTACGTCTGCCCGTTTGAATCTAACCTCATTATTCTATTATTCAATTCAAGCATTACCCAGCCAAAATGTATGTATAAGCGATCGCTCAACCTCATAGCTGTATTAACCTTAGCTAGTCCATCTCTATTTTTCCTAACCTCAGCCTACGCTGCCTCTGATCGGTTCTCGAATAATTCATCCAGTAATTCACCAACTAATTTATCAGCCAAAGTCGCAGCCGCCCAAACTATTCTCTATGTTGCTCCTACGGGTAGTGACAGTGCTAATAATGGTACCCAGTTAGCTCCTTTTCGCTCGATTACTGCTGCTTTGGCACAAGCTCAACCAGGAGTTATGGTGCAGATTGCGGCGGGTAGCTACACCAAAGATTCAGGGGAAACCTTTCCACTTAAAATACCATCTGGAGTTAGACTGCAAGGAACTGACGGCGTGATTATTGCTGGGGGCGGCTCGTTTTTTAGTGCTACGTTTACAGGGCAGAACGTAGCAATGGTAGCTGAGAGTAACACCCAAATTTCTGGGATCACCCTTACTAACAGTAATCCTAGAGGCTATGGGCTATGGTTAGAATCCGCCAAAAATGTCACTATTACCAACAATACTTTTACAGGCAGTACCCACGATGGCATATTTTTAACTGGGGATGCCAATGCCACAATTACTAATAATTTATTCACTAAAAACAGAGCTAGCGGTATCTCTGCTGTTGGTTTAAGTTCGGGGGAAATCAGCAACAATACCTTTGATGACACTGGATTTGGGCTATCTATTGGGCAGAAATCCAGCGTGAATGTGATCAATAATCGCATTGTGAATAATGTAGATGGAATTGTCTTAACAAATGCCACCATTCCTACTCTTAGAGGTAATTTTATTGCTAATAACAATCGCAATGGTTTAGTAATTCTCAAAGATCGGAATGGACAGCCTTCTCCCAATTTAGGTACGGTGGATAGTCCGGGGGGCAATATTTTCGAGGGTAATAAGCTTAAAGATATTAACAATGCTACTGGGGCAAATATGATTGCTGTGGGGAATAAAGTTGATGCCAAAAATGTGACGGGCTTAGTAGAATTAATTGCTGTAGACAGTCCTGCTGCGGACGGCTTAACCGATATTAAAGGACATTGGGCAGAAGCTTATATTGTCGCTTTAGCTAAGCAAGGGGTAATTGGTGGATTTAATGATGGCACCTTCAAACCCGATGATCCCGTAACTAGAGCGCAGTTTGCCGCAATTTTAAGTAAGGCATTTGCCTCTAAAGCTACCGTTAAACCTAGTACCACTTTTAAGGATGTACCTGAGAATTTCTGGGCATTTAAAGCGATCGAAGATGTGCAAACCAAAGGGTTTATGTCTGGATTTAAAAATGAGGTATTTTTACCCTCAGAAAATATCCCCCGCGTGCAAGTGCTGGTTGCTTTGGTCAGTGGCTGGGGACTAAAGGGTGGAAGTCCAGATAAGTTGGATAAAATTTTCGACGATGTATCCCAAATTCCCGACTATGCCATTAATGCGATTGCTGCTGCCACTGTTAATAAACTGGTATTAAATTATCCCAACAATAAAATGCTAGAGCCAAAACGGAATGCGACTAGGGCTGAGGTTGCTGCCTTTGTCTATCAAACATTGGTTAACCGTGGTCAAGCCGTAGCAATTCGCTCTAATTATGTAGTGACTCAGTAGGTTGGATTATTAAATTCAGTAAATGAATGAGTAAGTGAATAAATTGAGGTGTAATCAAGTTGTAGAGTTGCACCTTTTTTGCATTTTTGAGCTTACCCAGTTGATTTAATTATGGCTTAAGAGAGAATTTAGCTAGAATAGAACCCACAGACCTATCTCAGAATATTTAGAATATCCATGCAAGATCAACTCCAGTCAGCGATCGCCCCATATTTGCAAGCCGTTGATTTTTTAGAAGTCCGCTTAGAGCAAAGTGAGTCCACAGGTATTTCCTTTCAAGGAGCGCAACTCAATTCAGTTGATCGCAATTTTGGTCTATCTGGTGGCATTCGTGCTTGTCATAAAGGGGGTTGGAGTTTTGTCACATTTAATGATTTAAATAATCTGAAAGATCGCATTGAAACTGCCATTTCTCAAGCAAAACTAATCGGCAACGAGACTACCCAACTAGCTGAGGTTCCCGCAATTCAGGCGATCGTCAAAGTGGAAATTGAAAACGATCCCCGTGGTATTTCCTTAAATCAAAAGCGAGATATTTTAGAACGCTACAACAAAATGCTCTTGGAATTCGATCCCCGTATCCAAACCACCATGACGGGATACCGCGATCGCTTCGGCACTAGCTATTATGTCAACTCCCGTGGTACCAGTATTTCCCAAGAACGTTTAGATGTATCAGGCAGATTTGGCGTAATTGCCCGTAAAGAGGGTACTGTGCGGCAAGGCTTTGACTCTGTTAACTCTCGTACCAGCTTTAACATCATGGATAACCTAGATGACTTGGTGGTTGATACTGCAAAAAGAGCCGTGCGCCAACTTGAAGCTTCACCCGTAAAAGGTGGACAATATACGGTAATTCTTGATCCCTATCTGGCAGGGGTATTCATTCATGAAGCATTTGGGCATTTATCCGAAGCAGATTTTGTCTATGAAAATCCCAGAATGCAGGAATTACTCACCCTCGGTAAAGAAATTGCGATTCCAGAATTAAATGTGGTTGATGATGCCACCATTCCTAACCTCCCAGGTAGCATGGTCTATGACGATGAAGGCGTACCCGCCCAGAAAAAATATCTGATCAAAAATGGCATCCTGACTCAGCGTATGCACAACTTAGAAACCGCAGGTAAACTCCATGAAACTCCCACGGGTAATGCTAGGGCTTTGACAGCACAATATCCTCCCTTAGTGCGGATGACAAATACGGCGATCGAAGCTGGTTCCCATAGTTTTGAGGAAATGCTTAGTGGCATTGATGAAGGAGTTTATGCGGTGCGTATGCTAGGGGGACAGACCAACGGCGAAATGTTTACCTTTGCTGCGGCTGAGGGCTACATGATTCGGGATGGTCAAATAGCTGAGCCAGTTAGTGATATTAGTTTGAGTGGAAATGTGTTTCAAACCCTTAAAGATATTGATGCGATCGCCTCGGATTCTGTATATCGTAATGGTGGTTGTGGCAAAGGTGGACAATCTGGCTTGCCCGTAAGTGTGGGTGGACCTCACATTCGGATTCGCAATGTGGTTTTAGGTGGAAGATAGTATTACCGTGCAAATTAGCCTAAATTAATTGACATATTTCCGTGGGCTTAGGCTATAATTGTCAACCTGAGCGGATGTGGCGGAATTGGTAGACGCGCTAGATTTAGGTTCTAGTGTCTTTGACGTGCTGGTTCGATTCCAGTCATCCGCATAACTCATAGGTTAGGTAGAATTAAACTCAAGGAAAAATTGACTGCCAAGAGTTAAGCTATGTTGATTTATCCAAAGCGATCGCCTGCTGAAGAGCTAGATATTCCTTGACCTTGAGGTCATAGGCTAAGATTTCTGACTGAGGCAAACCACTAATAATTTGAAAATTTTCATGGTCTATACCCCGCCTTAACATTTCAATCCGCCATGTGTGTTGAGTTTGGGCGATCTCAAAACTTAAATTATGCCAACTCCGCCATAGTTGTTCTAGTTCTGATGTGCTTAAAGGTTGGGCTGTATTGGATAAAAACATGCGAGGATGCTTATCTTTACGACTTTTTAAGTAATTGGTAAGCGGGTTATTGTTAGCGGTGCCGTAGCGATGTCCAAAAATCTTTTGATTTAGAGGGACTAAACGTTCTTGAATTTTGAGAATTCCCGCTTTATTAATGGAATAGTCTATTGAATAATCAGTTTGATTAAGATTAACAAGCTCATCTGCACTTAACCCTGCTCCGAATAATACATAGGCGATCGCATAGTCTCTCAGTCCTTGGCGTTTTGCCTGTAGCAGAATATTTCTAACTTCAACCTCTGGAATATCTTGAATTTCTGGATTATTTTCTAGGCGAGAAGAGGATTTTGGTATCAGCAGTTTAACTAGACTATCTATAAACTCGTCTTTGCTGCTCCAGATTAATTCCACATCACTGGTTAAAACCATAATTGTATAACCCAAAATACAAGCATTCATTATCTTGGCTAAACTCAGTGTTTCTGAAGTCGAATTTAGATGAGGTTTAGCTTCTTGAAGAGCATTGGCGATCGCTCGATTAATTTCAGTAATTCCCTGAGCTAGGGCATGACGGCTTTCTTGGGGATATTGTCCTGCTTCTCCCACTAGCGATCGCATTAATTCAGGGACACTTTCTAAAGCGTGCAACGAACTCTGCATATAGTGGTACAAAAATTGTGACAAATCGACCGTACTCTTAAATTCTGATGGAATTAAAGATTCTCCCAATTGGGTAACCAGTAAATATTCCTGTAGAAACTCCTGAAGTACTGCTAGTAGTAATCCATGTTTATTACCAAAGTGGCGAAATAAAGTGACTTCATTGACTTCAGCGCGATCGGCAATTTGACGGGTAGTAGTTTCCGTAATCCCTTGGCGGGCAAATAACTCTAAGGCAGTATTAACAATTTTTTGGCGAGTGGGAATACGCTCAAGAGCCATGATTTTGGGGGGTAGGATGCAAGTCTTAAATAATTCTGAAAATTGCAAGTGCTGCTTGCATAATTCAATTGAACAATGTTAACTTATATGAGGCTTATATTAATCTAATTTTACCTACTTTCTTTTTGGGTACCTCATGACCACAACCTCTTTAAATTCAAATCAAAAGCCGACTAACCAACCAGATAATCAAGAGTCTTTACAACTTAATTGGACAACTACAATTTTCTATGTTGTCATGCATGCGATCGCTCTTTTAGGGTTTGGCTATTTTTCTTGGCAAGCACTAGGTTTAACAATATTTTTGCATTGGCTTACGGGCAGCATCGGTATTTGTCTTGGTTATCATCGGCTCTTGAGTCATCGGAGTTTTCAGGTACCCAAATGGCTAGAGTATATTTTTGCCACCCTTGGAGCTTTGGCTTTGCAAGGTGGTCCTGTATTTTGGGTGGGGGGACATCGGCAGCATCACGGGTTTACTGAAGATAATGACAAAGACCCCTATTCTGCCAGCAAAGGATTTTGGTGGAGTCACTTAGCTTGGATTTTATATTCTAAAAAAGAACATTTTGATTTTAAGAATTACTATAGCTTTGCCCCAGACCTAGGTTCTGACACCTACTATCGCTTTTTAGATAAATATTTTTTAAGTTTACAAATTCCCCTAGGCATCCTGCTCTATTTTATTGGAGCTACCCAAGGACAGGGTATTGGCTTTGTAATTTATGGCATTTTTGTCAGGGCTGTATTAGTTTCTCACAGCACTTGGTTTATTAACTCCGCCTGTCATAAATGGGGCTACCGTAACTTTGGTGATAGTGACGATCATTCCACCAATCTTTGGTGGGCAGCATTAGTAACCTACGGTGAAGGCTGGCATAATAATCACCATGCCTATCCGAAATCCGCAAGGGCTGGCTTAAATTGGTGGGAAATTGATCCAACTTGGGGTGCGATCTGGTTATTACGAGCCGTGGGATTAGCGAAAAAAGTTTATATCCCTGCACCTTGGCTACCTGCGGGGCTTAAATAAGATGACAATGACTGCAAACACTGTGGATCAGAAATCCCTGAAAGCTGACCGAGTCACCTTCGGTAAAAGTATTGGTTTTAAGAAGGAATTAAATAAAAGAGTTGATGCCTACTTTAGCTCCAATAATATTAAGCCTCGGGATAACTTGGCAATGTATGTCAAAACTGTCACGATTACCGCTTGGATGTTTGGCTCTTGGGCTTTTGTGGTTTTTGCCCCTGTAATCATTGGCTTTAAAGTTTTAGGCTGTATTTCTCTGGGGATGGCGATCGCTGCCTGTGGGATGAGTGTGGGACATGATGCTAATCACGGTGGTTATTCTAAAAATCCTAAAATTAATTATACGATCGGGCTGTGCTACGACTTTATTGGCTTATCTAGCTACCTGTGGCGGTATCGGCATAATTTTCTGCACCACACCTATACCAACATTACTAATCATGATGTGGAAATTCACGGTGATGGCTTAGTCAGAATGGCTCCAGACATGGAACATAAGTGGTTTCATCGCTATCAGCATCTATTTATTTGGTTTGTATATTTGGTAATTCCTTTCTATTGGTCTTACAGCGATATTGCCATTATTTTGGGTGATCGCAAATACTTTGATCACAAGGTGCCGATGCCCAAACCTTTAGATTTAACTTTTCTATTTGGCTTAAAGGCTTTAGGATTAGGATTTTTCATTGGACTACCGATCGCTTTGGGATATTCACCGTTAATGGCAATCGCTGGGTTTTCCATTGCCTACATGACCTATGGCTTAGTCACCTGTGTAGTATTTATGTTAGCTCATGTCCTAGTCCCTGCGGAATTTGTGGAAGTGAATGCTACCTCTAATCATATTGATGATGAATGGGCAGTCTTACAGGTGAAAACCACAGTGGATTTTGCTCCTAAAAATGCCTTTTTGAACTGGTACATTGGCGGACTTAACTACCAAACCATCCATCACCTTTTTCCCCATGTTTGCCATATCCACTATCCGCAAATCGCTGGCATTGTCGCTGAAGTTTGTGAAGAATTTGGGATTAAATATAATGTCTACCCCACTTTCGGATCAGCGATCGCTGCTAATTACCAATGGCTAAAACAAATGGCGATGGCACCAGCTAAATAAATTATTATTTATATTCTCTAATCCCAAAATCCTTATTTTTGTTGTACGCACTTTAAGGATAATGGGAATTTTTGTTTAAAAAGCCTAAGAAAGATCAAAATTTGCCAAAATTCCATGAATAATTTAGATTCAATCATCCTAACTTAGTTTTTTCTCCCTCTTATCCTGCTATACAAAGATGATAATTTCCTAAAATTTTCTAAAATAGTAATCAATCAATTTAAACAATTAGGGTTAACTCTAATATTTAGGCACTATTTCTCAGCTAATATAACTTATATAAACTCCCGTATTTCTAGCTAATCATGTTTAATCTGCAATCTTTAATTGGTGATCCAAATAAGCGCAAACTGGACAAGTTTCGTCCCGATGTCGCCTTAATTAACTCCCTGGAAGACGAGATTAAAGCTCTAAGTGATGATGAATTACGAGGTAAAACCGTAGAGTTTAAACAACGACTAGAAAAAGACGAAGATTTAGATGATATTCTGCCTGAAGCTTTTGCTGTAGTTCGAGAAGCAGCGATTAGGGTTTTAGGACTACGCCACTACGATGTACAGTTATTAGGGGGGATGGTTTTACATAAAGGACAAATCGCCGAAATGAAGACAGGTGAAGGTAAAACCCTTGTTTCAACTCTGCCCAGCTATTTAAATGCTCTGACTGGTAAAGGTGTCCATATTGTCACTGTTAATGACTACCTTGCCCGTCGTGATGCTGAATGGATGGGGCAGGTACATCGATTTTTAGGCTTAACCGTGGGCATTGTGCAGCAGGGGATGGAGCCATTGGAACGGCAACGCAACTATGCCTGTGATATTACCTACACTACTAACAGTGAACTAGGTTTTGATTATTTGCGGGACAACATGGCAACCTCCATGCAGGACGTGGTGCAGCGCCCTTTTAACTATTGTGTAATTGATGAAGTGGACTCAGTCTTAATTGATGAAGCTAGAACACCGTTAATTATTTCAGGGCAACTGGAGCGACCTACGGAAAAATACATGGGAGCTTCGGCGATCGCTTGGAAATTAGAAAAAGAGAAACATTACGAAGTTGACGAGAAACAACGCACAGTCATCCTAACTGATGAAGGATTTGAAGAAGCAGAAAACCTTTTAGGCGTAACCGATCTATTTGATCAGCAAGACCCTTGGGCTCACTATGTATTTAATGCCATTAAGGCAAAGGAATTGTTCCTCAAGGATGTTAACTACATTGTTCGCGATGATCAAGTAATTATTGTGGATGAATTTACAGGTCGAGTCATGCCCGGTCGGCGTTGGAGTGATGGTTTGCATCAGGCGATCGAAGCTAAAGAACAAGTCACCATTGAAAATGAAACCCAAACTCTAGCTTCTATTACCTATCAAAACTTTTTCCTACTCTATCCCAAACTGGCAGGAATGACGGGTACCGCAAAAACCGAAGAGGCAGAGTTCGGTAAAATTTATAATCTTGAAGTTACAACAATCCCGACTAATCGCATTAGTGGCAGAAAGGACTTGTCTGATGTGGTTTACAAAACTGAAGCAGCAAAATGGCGGGCTGTGGCGATCGAGTGCCAAGAAATGCACGAATTAGGTCGTCCTGTCCTAGTTGGTACCACTAGCGTAGAGAAGTCTGAAGTTATCTCTCGGCTATTATCAGAACAAAATATTCCCCATAATTTACTGAATGCTAAACCTGAAAATGTAGAAAGAGAGTCAGAAATTATTGCCCAAGCGGGACGAAAAGGTGCCGTTACAATCGCTACTAACATGGCAGGTAGAGGTACCGATATTATCCTCGGCGGTAATGTGGACTACATGGCAAGGCTGAAAGTACGGGAATTCTTTATGCCCAAAATTGTACGGACTGATAATGATGACTTAATGGGGCAACTGTTATTTCCCAATAGTCCTAGTCCCGCCCAAGGCTTTGGTACCCCTAAAAAGTTAAAAACATGGAAAGCTACTCCTAGTATTTTTCCCGCCGACCTTTCCCCCAGCACTAAAGCCATTCTCAAATCTGCTGTCGATTATGCCGTAGAAACCCTAGGAGCCCAGAGCTTACCAGAACTTCAAGCTGAAGATATGTTAGCGGTAGCATCGGAGAAAGCACCCACAAATGATTTAGTCATTCAAAAACTCAGAGCCGCCTATATTGCCATTAAGCAAGAATATGAAGCCTTTACAACCACTGAGCATAATGAAGTTACGGGCTTGGGCGGATTGCATGTTATCGGTACAGAACGCCATGAATCTCGACGTATTGATAACCAGTTGCGAGGACGTTGCGGTAGACAGGGAGACCCCGGTTCCACAAGATTCTTTTTAAGCCTAGAAGATAATTTAATGCGAATTTTTGCGGGCGATCGCGTGGCAGCGATGATGAACGCCTTTAGAGTTGAAGAGGATATGCCTATTAGTTCAGGTTTATTAACTCGCAGCTTAGAAGGAGCGCAAAAGAAGGTTGAGACTTTTTACTACGACACCCGTAAACAGGTATTTGAATATGATGAGGTTTTGAACAATCAACGCCGCGCCATCTATTCGGAAAGATTTAGAGTGCTGGAGGGACAGGATTTACGCAATCGGGTAATTGAATATGCAGAAATGACTATGGATGACATTGTTAAGGCGTATGTTAATCCAGACTTGCCTTCCGAAGAATGGGATTTAGCCAGTGTAGTTAAAAAGGTAAAAGAGTTTATTAATTTGCTCCAAGACCTTGAAGTAGAGCATCTAGATCAAATGTTTTTCCCCGAAATTCAAGCTTTTTTACGAGAAGAAGTACGCCGTGCTTATGAAATTAAGGAGCAGCAAGTTGATAGTTTCCAACCTGGATTAATGCGCCAAGCAGAAAGATTTTTTATTTTGCAGCAAATTGATACTCTCTGGCGAGAGCATTTACAAGCAATGGAAGGATTGCGGGAATCTGTGGGATTAAGAGGCTATGGACAAAAAGACCCCCTAATTGAATATAAAAGTGAAGGCTATGAGTTATTCCTCGATATGCTGACCGATATTCGTCGCAATGTGGTTTATTCTTTGTTTGAATTTAATCCTCAGCCGCAACCCACAAAGTTAGAAGCAGAATTTGTCTAGAGTTCCTTAATTTACTAACATAGATTCCTAGACCCCATGTGCAACTAAAAGTCTGAAAGCCCTAATTTTTCAGGCTATACTAATGAGGAGTTTAAATTTTTGATAGCTCAAAGAACACCAAAGTAGTAGCAAAAAATAGTTGCACCTCAGAGTTGACAATATAAGAATATTGAACTCACGGAACAAAAAATACGAAAAATTGAGCAATAAATAATTCGACTAGTTAGTTTGTATAATTAGTTGTTATTATCAGTCTGATCTAATTTTAACTTTCTCCTTTCTAGTTCACCAGGGTCTAAAGATAGCACTGGTTCGTCAGAATAATTGATCCTATAAGAGGTACCCCCTTCTGCCACCAATACCTTCGATTCGATTTCTGTTAGAAAACTTTCCCTAGTTTCGTGTCCTTTTAATTCATGCTGAATGAGAAGGATATAATGATGACTTTTATCGATCGCTACTTCAATTAACTTGACGGTTTCGCGCGGAATGTCAATCGTAATTAGAACTTCAACGTCACCTTCTTTGATTCTTTTTAGAACTTGGTTGAGTACACCATTCCCATTAATAACACTAATGTTTGTTCCTTCTAGGTCACTACTACGTCTAAGAGGAACTTTTGAATTAATATGATAAACGACAATTTTTCTATTATCAAGAAATTGGTGAGATTGTGACATATTGCTAATCCTAGTAGACTTTAACCAATTAAACTTTTTACTAAAGGTAGAAACTAAATGGTTAGACTATTATTTTATCCCAAATAACCATGAATGAGTCCCACAAGGGTAAAATTCACAACAATATTCAATCTTAACTTTTTAATATTTGTACATTAAGAATATCTTAAATAAGTACTTATACTGAGAAACATTAGTATCTATCCAAGATTAATATAGCCTTGACGAAAAGTACTGATTTTAATTTATCTCAAAACCTGTTTCATTCCTCTAGCAACCATTTCCCTATACAAATGATCATCAGAAGTAATGGGAAACTTGTTTGTGTGGACAATGAGAGTAAAACGCTTCTGTATTTAAATTTCTGTATTTTAAGATTTGATAACTATTCTTATAAAATTATCGCATTTAAGATTAATTAATTGCTATGTTGCATAATTATGGCATCTACCAAAATAATTATAACTTTATAACTTGTGGATAAATGATTAGAAATATATTGCGATTTTTAAATTCGTTTTTTAGTTCATTCTTAAATCGTTCCAGCACCATTAATAACGAGCCAGTTAATAGAGTTAGTTTAATTGTTATAATTCTAGTTGATATTTTTATCCTTGTTAATGTTTTTACTGGATTATATGATATTAGTCGGTGGCACCTAAGTCCTTTAGAATCCTATCCCTGCCATCAAGAATGGGCAAATTATCAAGGTTCAACTGCCAGCAATAAAAATTATGAATTTGCTAATCAAGCAATAATTATTAATACTTCGCAACAACAGCAATATCGACAAAGCTATTTATATGTGCAGGAAAATCACTTAGGACAAGTAGCAGAAGAATGTTTAATTTATGCTGATATTAAAGATCAGGTAAATTCTTCTGAGAATAAACAAATTACTATTGAAATCAATGGTAAATATGCAGATATTTATAAGCTAGAAGACTTTAATCGTACTATCAAATCACAATATGATTCCAGTCTCTTAGAAAAAATTGCTCAACAACCTCAAACCAAGTCAATTAATCAAATTACAGCTGAAAAAGCTAAACAGCAGCTAGAGCAAAATCAAAAGCAAATCTCTAAGCTTAATCAACAAATTTCCATTTTGAAAACCGAATTACTTGCGAAACCTGAAGTCATCGAATTTATTAACTTATTAAATGATTCTTCAAAATTTAAGGACCTTGAGTCTGGTTATGATCGTGCTAATTTTTGGTATCCCAGTATTCAAATTGGGCTTCAATCATTATTTTTACTACCTTTAATTGCGATCGCTGTATTAATCAATAACTATAGTAGTCGTAAAGGATTTGGACTAGTATCTTTAATCAGTTGGCATTTATTAGTAATCTTTTTAATTCCCTTACTACTAAAAATCTTTGAATTCTTGCAAATTGGAATTATATTCAAATTTATTTCTGATGTTATTCAAGTTTTATTTGGAGAATTACTATTTTTAATTAGCTACGTTTATATTTTTATAATTCCCTTAGTTGGATTTTTAATTATTAAGTTCTTTCAGAAAGTTACTGGAAATCAAAAAGGTAAAATCATAACTAGAGTGCAAAAATTCCAATGTATTCGCTGTGCCAAAAAAATTCGTTCCCAAGATTTACATTGCCCCTACTGTGGATTTGAACAACATGTCACCTGCGAAAACTGTCAAACTGCCACCTATAAATTTCTGCCCTATTGTAATCACTGCGGATATAGACAAGTTAGCTAAAATTTGTTAAAAAAGCTCACAGAGGTTTGTCCATACATACGCTGATCAATTAACTTGAGATTAAATAATTCATAAGAAATTTCCTCTAAACTTCGCTCACGGGCATGTTCTACAGCTATTACCGCATCTTGAGACATGAGGGGGGCGATCGCCTGTAAAACTGGTTGGTAAAGCTGACTTTGATAGGGGGGGTCGAAATAAATTAGATCGTAATTACTAGCCCTAAGCTTAGCTAAAACCTTGACCACATCGCCACAATGAATTTCAAATCCCTGATCGGGCTTACAGATTTTTTCGAGATTTTGCTGAATAATTTTACAAGCTGCCCTAGAAGCCTCAACTGCTGTCACAAAACTGGCTCCTTTAACCAAAGCCTCTGCTGACATTGCTCCCGACCCTGAACATAGATCAAGCCAGTGCGATCGCCTAACTTTCCACTGCCAAATATTAAAAACTGCGGCTCTAACCTTGCTCGGGGTGGGACGAGTTGCCAGTCCTGATAGGGTTTTAACAGAGGTCACCCCTGAAATTCTAATTGACATTATTAATTAAAAAAACATCAATTTAATATTCATCTTTACCCTTTACTCTTTCCACTTGAGAATATCGCTCGATCGCCTGAGTCACTTCATACAAAGACTGTTGCAGGGGCTTGATTTTAGCTTGAATTTCCTCACTTGTAATGTCAGCCTCATTAATAATTGAGAGGAGGTTATCAATATTTCTTTGCGTTGGAGTTCTTAGACTTTCAGTAATCACACTTGGACCATTATCCCGTAATAGGTCTTCCATTGTCCGAATTAGGTTTTTTGCTTGGTTCTTGAAGTTGGCTAGTTCTCGACGTGCCAAATCCTCATCAGCATATACCTCTGCCTCCATCCGCATCCGCTCAATTTCACTAGGACTGAGACCACCTGTATTGGTAATACTAATTCCCTGCTCAATCCCTGTATCTACATCTCGGGCTGTAACCTTAAGAATACCATTGGCATCTATATCAAAGGAAACCTCAATCTGGGGAACTCCCCTAGCCGCTGGACGAATTCCTTCTAGTTCAAACTTACCGAGGGTTTTATTATCCCTTGCCATTGCCCGTTCACCCTGTAGTACATGGATTTGTACTGATTCTTGATTATCTACAGCAGTAGAAAAAATT
This sequence comes from Synechococcus sp. PCC 7502, assembly GCF_000317085.1. Lineage (NCBI taxonomy): Bacteria > Bacillati > Cyanobacteriota > Cyanophyceae > Pseudanabaenales > Pseudanabaenaceae > Pseudanabaenococcus > Pseudanabaenococcus habilitatus. Next base: position 2,881,498 of record NC_019702.1, on the reverse strand, counting down.
TGCCCTTTACTACTGGGAATTGTGGTGTTGCGATCAAGAATTTTAGTGAAAACCTCGCCCACAGTTTCCAAGCCAATGGATAGAGGAATAACATCTAATAGTAATAGGTCTTTAACCTCACCCGCTAAGATACCTGCTTGAACAGCCGCACCGATCGCCACTGCCTCATCGGGGTTAACATTTTGGTCGGGTTTCTTACCATCAAAGAAAGTGGTAATCGCATTTTGCACAGCAGGAATACGGGTGGAACCACCTACTAGAATAATTTTATTAATTTCCTTGGGAGAGATGCCTGCATCTTTTAAAGCTTGGGCAGTGGGGTCAAGGGTTTGTTTAACCAGATGGGCTGTGAGTTCGTCAAACTGAGAACGGGTCAGTTCCACATCAATCGTCTTAGGTCCAGCTTCGGTATTAGCAATAAACGGCAAGCTGATGGCAGTAAATGGTGCGCTCGAAAGCTCAATTTTTGCCTTTTCTGCCGCTTCTCTAATCCGTTGCATAGCTACGCGGTCTTCACTCAAATCAATGCCTTCCTCCTCCTGAAAGCTTTTGAGTAACCAGTCAGTAACACAAGCATCAAAGTCATCACCACCTAAGTGATTGTTACCAGAAGTGGCTCTGACCTCAAAAAATCCATCCCCTAGCTGCAATACAGAGACATCAAAGGTACCGCCGCCAAGGTCAAATACCAAAACGGTTTGCTCCCGCCCCTGCTTATCTAAACCATATGCCAAAGAAGCTGCCGTTGGCTCATTCACAATGCGCAGAACTTCTAATCCTGCTATTCTCCCTGCGTCTTTAGTTGCCTGGCGTTGGGCATCGGTAAAGTAGGCAGGAACCGTAATTACGGCTTGGATAACTTTTTCACCCAAATAGTTTTCAGCATCTTGTTTGAGTTTCTGCAGAATAAAAGCAGAAATTTCCTGGGGCGAATATTCCTTTTTGCCAATCACTACATTAACAGTTTCGTCTCTGCCTAAAGCCGTAGCATAGGAAACCCGTTGCCGTTCTACTTCAGTTTCATCCCATCTTCTGCCAATAAAGCGTTTAATACTAAATACGGTATTTTGAGCATTGGTAATTGCTTGACGCTTGGCTACATCCCCAACTATACGTTCGGTACCTTCTTTAATAAACCCAACAATACTAGGAGTGGTACGTCCGCCCTCAGAGCTAGGTATTACCGTTGGTTTTCCTCCTTCAAGAACGGCAACGCAACTATTCGTAGTTCCAAGGTCAATCCCAATTACTTTTGACATAAATTAAAAATCCAGTTAAAGCCTTCTTAAACTAAAGTTACCCGTTCTTGAGTGTAATCATACCAATTAAACTAATCGCCTGTTAATTTTCAGTTAAATTTCGGTTAATTTTCAGATGATATATGATCGGAGTCTTTCTCTGTGATCGAATCTTCGGTTAAAGGGGTTGATACCCTAACTAAAGCATGACGCAAAATTCTTTCTCCTAATAGGTAACCCGATCGCAATTCGTCTATAACTGTGCCTTCTTCATACTCGTTAGTTGTCTCTTGGGCGATCGCTTCATGGAAATTAGGATCAAACTGCTCATGTAAGGGACGCATTTTAGTGACACCAGCTTCTTTTAAGCTCTTTACTAGCTGCTTATACACGGATTGATAGCTATTATGGATTGAGGTTTCACCATCGGTTTTAGGCTTAAGTTGCAACTGTGCCCGCTCAAAATCATCAACTACAGGCAGAATTTTTTTGAGAATTTTAGCACTGATTTTAGCTTCTTCTTCTTCCTTTTCTCGCTCTGTACGTTTGCGGAAGTTATCAAAATCAGCAAACAAACGCTTATACTGCCCTTCCTTTTCCTCAGCTTGTTGCTTTAGGGCGAGAATTTGGGCGATTAAATCTGAAATTTGGCTGGAATCTGTGGTTGCCTGATCTTGAGATTTATCTTTGCTTGGGGCTGAATCAGAAGCTTCTAAGAGATCGTCTGTTAATTGTTCTCCAAAAGATTCTAGATCAAGGTCTTCATCATCCCGAAGCTCTTCTATAATTTCATTTTCTTGAGGCTTGCTATCTTCACCAATCATTGTATTATCACTACACTTACGATTTATCCAAAATAATAATTTATATAGCTAAAGGCTTATTTGTAGCTGATTTAGAGCTAATGAGCTAATTTAGAGTCAACAGCGTTTATACCCAGTCGATACTCATAAAGTTAAGCAACAAACAATATAGAGTTTGGGTCAAAGACCTAGTAGCTAATAAACTTTTACTGCCTATACTAACAGACTCCGCTCATAGATTCTAGTTTTTATGCTTGTGATGAACTATTTTTTGATCTGTTTTTGAATTTAGAATTTTAATTGAGAAATAGGATTATATAGCCTAGTTTTACACTTAACACTGGTTCTCAGAATCTAGTTGTAGCCATTTGCACATTTAGTCAGGCGATCGCTTATATTTTGCAGATAGATTGATGTTGTAATCGGCGATCGGGGGGCAATGGTTTCAAGATTTGGGTGCATTGACAAGTCGCTACAGGGGCAGGATTTGATCTGACGATAGCCAGAGCTTAAGGAAGAAATGGGCATTTCACATACGGCGCAGGTGATAATTTCCCATTCTGGTTTCAATAAATCTTGGATGGTTTCATTCGTACCATTGAGGGTGGCGATCGCCTGTTGGACATAATCCCATAGTTGTTCAAATTCCGGAGTATATGCCTCACCTCTAATAACTTGGGGCATACTAATCTGAACATCATCAATGGAGATTTTTTTGCCTATTTGCAGCCACTTGGCAAGATATTCTTTAACTTCGATATTAGTTGCCATAGTCTTTAGCTCCATCCTAGCTTAATTTCACTAAACTCTAGCAATAGATTAAGTGGATTGCTGTAATTCCCGCAATTTAGTTAATACTTGCTGGCTATGGATGCTAGGACTGACTTTGACAAATCGTTCCCGCAAAATACCATCAGGATCAATAATAAATGTATGACGCATTGATAAAAAACCGATCCAAGAGCCATAGGCACGGCTGGCAGTTCCATCATCATCGGCAAGAAGCGGAAACTTTAAACCCTCCGACTCGCAAAACTCGGCATGGGAATCAACGGAATCAGCACTAATGCCAAGGATTTGAGTATTTAAAGCTTCATATTGGTCTAGGTCTTGCTGAAATCTTTTTGCCTCTAGGGTACAACCCGACGTAAAGTCCTTGGGATAGAAATAGGCAACTACCCATTTACCCCTTAGGTCTGCTAGAGCGATCGTCTTGCTGCCTGTACTGGTTGGTAAGCTAAACGCAGGAGCAGGTTGATTTAGGTCGGGTAACTTGCCACCAATGGCATAGACAGGAGCAGTAAAGAGTAAACTAAAACATAGGAAACTCACTATGCTAATCCAAATCAAACTTAGGGTATTTCTATAACTAGTCATAATAAAAAATTTTGAAAGCTACAAATTGCAAGGCAAGAATTTAGTGATCCTAAAAACCATTCTGATATATGACTATTCTGGCAAATTATTTAGAAATTAATGCAGACTTTAGTAATTAAAATTGGCACTTCTAGCCTTACACAGCCTAGTTCAGGAGATATTCATATTAGTGCGATCGCCGCCCTAGTCGAAGTAGTGGTAAAACTGCAACGGGATGGGTATCGGGTGGTTTTAGTGTCTTCGGGTGCTGTTGGCATTGGTTGTGCCAGATTGGGGATCAAAGAAAAACCCAGTAAAATTTCCCTCAAACAGGCGATCGCTGCAGTGGGACAGGGCAGACTCATGGGCATTTATGATGACTTTTTTGGTTTGTTTAACCAGCCTGTGGCTCAGGTTTTGCTTACTCGTGCCAACTTAATCCAAAGGCAACACTATATTAATGTCTATTCTACATTTCAAGAGTTATTAGAGTTAGGCGTAGTTCCGATTGTGAATGAGAACGATACGGTGGCTGTGGAGGAATTAAAGTTTGGCGATAATGATACACTCTCGGCTTTAGTGGCAAGTATTATCGAGGCTGATTGGTTATTTTTACTCACAGATGTAGATCGTTTATATTCTGCTAATCCACGTCTTGATCCTGATGCCATCCCAATTATGACAGTTAATCATCAAGAACTATGGAATCTGGATATAGATACTAGTTCAGGTAATGCCAATCAAAATTCTAATCAAAATGGCAGTCAAAACTCTAGCCAATGGGGAACCGGGGGCATGGCAACAAAACTCTCTGCGGCGAAAATTGCGGCGATCGCAGGCGTAAAAACCGTAATTTGTAAAGGTAGCGAACCCCAAAGCATTATCAAAATCCTCGGTGGCGAAAATTTAGGTACCCAATTTGAACCACAACCTCGCACCGTAAATGCCCGTAAACGTTGGATTGCCTATGCCATGATCCCTATGGGCAAATTAGTTTTAGATGAAGGAGCGGTTAAGGCAGTTTTAACTAAGGGGCGATCGCTTCTACCTGCAGGAATTATTGATGTTTTAGGTAATTTTGAAGCACAACAGGCGGTGAGTTTATGCGATCGCAGTGGCAAAGAAATTGCCCGTGGGTTAACTAATTATACTAGTGCTGAAATTCAACAAATCCAAGGACAGCAATCAGAGGATATTTCCCGAATTTTAGGTTTTGAAGGGGCAGATACAATTGTGCATCGGGATAATTTAGTGTTAATGGAAGGAAATGCGGATTAAAGGCTGGGCGGGTTTCCTCCCCAGAACTCCATTTTTCCTGGCTGATGATAAAGAGTAAACTTAAACCATCAATTTTACTGATTTACCAATCTAGATTCCAGTTAATCATGAATATATCTGAGTAATATCAAATGATTCTTACATTCACATATTTTTTATTAAGTATTCTGCTGTTAGGAGTAAGTATTTTTGCTACCCAAAATCAACAGATTATTACTCTAAAATTTCTGAACCTAGAATCTATTAATTTACCTTTGGGTTTAGTGTTGATATTTAGTGCAGGATTGGGAACTATAGTAACAACAATTCTTCAACTTAATAATCGTCAAGCTAATCGTCAGGTCGCTAATTCTATCAAGAACAATTCTGAAAATTCCAATAGTTATCAGCCTAGCTATCAAAGTAACTATAAAGGTAATACTCAAACTAGGAAACCTCAAACCTCAAAACCACCTGTAAAAGATAAAATTGCCGACTTTGATGATGACTTTGATGATGATTGGGATTAAAAGTAAAGATAGATGGCAAAATGTTAATATTACTTAATATACGCATTAAAACTCAATGTTTAATTAGAAAATAATAACTATGATTAACGACACAGCTACTATTCGCAATTATCAAAAGATTACCGACTCCCTTGTCGATATGTGGGACAGGGGGTATCGTACAGATGAGTTGCGTTTGTTTCTTGATGGTTATTTGGCAGCATTACGCACCATGAATGCCCTAGAGCCGCACCTAATTCACCGCCTCGAAGAAGAAGCTGCTAGGTTTTTATACGATGCCTCTAATTTTAGCTCCCCCTATCAAGTGGAGTACGAGTTGGAACTGGAACGTTAGGACTTTTTAAATTATTTTTTAAATTAAAGAAATGTGAATGCAGTTACGCATACTGAGGCTTAATGGTGTCAAAAACTGATCTAGGTATGTAATTTTAGCTCGTAGAGATTTACAAGTATGTTCAAGGCTTATTTGTTCCGCACCTGACCACTGCCCCCGGTAGAGAATTATCACGCCTCCTTTTTTCAGAAAGGGTATAGAGTACTGAGTGCACAAATCTGCATTGCCCACAGCTCTCACTAAAACCGCATCATAATTTTGTCGATGGGAACTTAAATGATGCAATTGTTCTGCTCGCCCAGTTAGAGATTTAACATTACTTAAAGACATCACCTCGCAGACATGATCAATAAAGGCTGTCTTTTTGAGGGTGCTATCAAGGAGAGTTAGTTGCCAAGTGGGATGGGCGATCGCTACTGGAATACCCGGAAATCCAGCCCCCGTGCCAATATCAATGACCTTAAGATTTTGCTGTCTCCAAATAGGTAAAACTCCGCGCAGTGAATCCCAGATATGCTTTTCCCAGAAATCGGGCGGTGTAACAATTCGAGTTAGGTTTTGAGTTTTATTTCCTTCTATTACCAAGTCATAGACTTTTTGGAAACTTATGTCCTGATCTTGGTTCAGCTCCCAGTTTAGGGTTTTTTGCCAGTAGGGTGAGTATTCTGCAAACATGACAAGATTATATCGCTAGATTACGACTTTAATGGTCTCTAGGGTGCGATCGCTACAGCCATTAATTACCCCACCAGCATTTTTAATTAATTGCAAAAAATCTATAATTTCGGTTGTAATTTCTTCCCCAGGGCAAATTATGGGAATTCCCGGTGGATAGGGTGAGATCGTTTCTGTGGATATATGTCCTGCCGCATTGACAAGGGGAATTGACTGACTAGGACTAAAAAATGCCGATCTTGGGGTTAATTTTTGATGGAGTTTAGGCAGTTTAGGAATGATTGGCATAGAAATATTATGGCATTTTTCCTGATTTGCCAAACTCTGAAAGGCTTGAACTAACTTCTGTACATCTGCGACAGTATTACCAATGGAAACCGCAAAAACTAATTGGCTGAGGGTCGGCATCTCCGCAACCACATCGAAATCTCGCACTAACATTTCATCCATATCAAAGCCAGTTTTTCTCAATTGATTGACCATTACCGTTAGTCTCGTGGGATCAAGGTGGAGAATTTGAGCTTGGTAATCTAAGCAATATAAGTGAGGAATTTGATTGATTTGCGATCGCCCCCAATTACTTAAAGCCATAGTTTGATCTAATAATTCCTGTCCATGTAATACCATTTGTCGTCGTGCCACATCCAAAGAAGCTAAGAGTAAAATATTGGGACTTGTGGTTTGGAGCATTTGTACGGCTTGATCGAGGCGATCGCTATTAACTCTTTTACTCTGAATATGTAACATTGCTGTTTGAGTTAGGCTTGATCCCATTTTGTGAATTGACTGCACTACCACATCTGCCCCTGCGGTTACAGCATCCATTGGTAAATCGGGATGAAAGCGTAAATGTCCACCATGCGCCCCATCGATTAAAATTGGAACATTGAAAGAGTGAGCGATCTCTACTAATTTTTCCAGATCACCACAGATACCAAAGTAATTGGGACTAACTAAAAGTACTGCCTTTGCATCAGGATTATTTTCTAGGGCTGTTTGCAAACTATGCGGACTAATGCCACAATCTAAATCAAAATCGGAATTGTAATCAGTTTCTACATAAATTGGGGTAGCTCCACATAAAACCAGTCCAGCGATCGCCGCTTTATGGCAATTCCTCCCGATTAAAATTTTGTCTCCGATCCCCGCTACAGCTAACATCATGGCGGCAATTCCAGAGGTAGAACCATTCACTAAAAACCATGTGCGGTTGCTTCCATAGGCATTGGCGGCAAGGACTTCAGCTTCATAGATTGGTTCATCTAATCCGGGTAATTCTGGTAAGTCTAAGCGAAAGAGATTTGTACCCATCATTGCTATAAAGTCTGGATCAATCCCTACCCCTCGCTTATGACCAGGCATATAAAAAGGAGCGTGATCGATGGCTAAATACTTGGCGATCGCTTCTAAAATCGGGGCTTGCTGATGATTCACTATAAATTTACTAGTAATTCAGATACCCTATAATAATTATAAAAATCAAGAATTTTTAAAAGGATGACCAGTTCTTCTGTAAGTTCATGCTTAGATGAATTAACTGCTCTCGCAAAAAAATTAGGCATATATGAGTATCGGTTTGGTATTTCATCAGAACAAATGTTCAGTATTGATACTAAAGTAAAATCATCTGAGTTAAAACTGCCTCTCAGAAACATTATTCTTGAATGGGAAGGATGCTACAAGGATTACATTTCTAAGCATAGTCAAATACTACAGATAATTGACTTATCAGATAAGGAAAATAAAAATCAGATTCAAGCTCAAAAAAGTAGTAGTCAACTACCTATAACTAGTAAATTACTTAATCAATTAAAAATCAACAAACTTCCAGTAGTTTCTAGTGAAGCTGATGGGCTTTATTATCCTTCTGAAGAAGACAAGTGTAATCTTACTGAAATTAGGCTGCCTTTTAACAGAGTGACAGAAAAAATACTTAGAGATGGTGAAACAACCGAATATTCCTATAGCTTAGGATTTGGTAATATCATTAAAAGAACGAAGGATGGTAGCTATTGGTATCCTTATCCAGCATCAATCTACCTAAGAAACCAACAAAAGAAATCTCTTGTCAAAATTAAGAATGGAAAGACTTTAAGTATTCCTGATTCAATAAGCTATCAAGGTCAGGAGTATTCATCTTCAAACATATTATATCGTTTAGAAGCTAACCCAGAATTTTGGGACTGCGTAACAGAGAAAATTGACGATTTTTTTAGCTCTGAAGAAAATGACGCATTATCTTACTATCATTTATCAATCTTTGTAGATGAAACTAAAATTAGAGAGAGTAACTATATAGTAGAGCATCCAAACTCTATTGAAAAGCGTATTGGTAGGGATAAAAACAATTTAGCCAAACTTAAAATACCTATTGAAGTCAAAAAATTTAAGATATCTGAGGATATCTATTGCTTAAAAGAAGCTGGCAATTCGATAGAGTTTAAATGGTTAGAAGATCAATACAGTAGATTTGGTTGTCTAGGCAATAAAATTTATCCAATAACAGAGTCGAGAGCAGATTACTACTCACACAGGTTTAGTTCTCATAAGTCTTATGAGATGGACACGCCTGAACATAAACTAGGAAGCATTGCGATAAATAATGTAAAGGCGGCTCTTGAAAGATTAAGTGGGGTAACTGCTTGGAGTTCATATCATGATAGCGATGCTGACATAAAATTAAAATGGGATCTATTTTTCAAAGTTAATAGTACTGTTTATCCACTACAAATTAAGTCAAGTTTAGGGAAAGCCCAAAAAGCTCTTAGTAAATATAAGTGGCAAAGACTACCATTCATACCTTTAATCATATGGGTAAATCCAGCCAAATCTGAAGACTCAGCTAGAAAATTAGTTGAGGATTTAGCCCTAAGGTTTTCTAAAATATTAGACATTCCTGTTGGTACTGATAAAAATATAGAAGTTTTCTTTTCAAATGAAGAGGAAAATATAAACCCATCCTCAGATCTATATTTCTTAGACCTTGCTAGTCAGATTTAACCTCACTTAATTTACAGCTACTTTAGTTTAGCTTGGCGATCGCTTCTAAAATCGGGGCTTGCTGATGATTCACTATAGATGTTTCAGTCCTAGCCATTGCACTTGAGTAAGAGTTTCATTGAGAAAAATTCAACCATCGGCGATCGCAAATACTGAGATGTTTAGTATTATTAAATACAATTAGTCGGATATTGAAGGGCTATAAATGGGTCTTAATACAAGTTCATATACTTTCAACTATTTAAATTTAACTTCTAAAAGTTTCTGCTAATGTTCCCTT